>JACMOV010000045.1 GCA_014377845.1 Herminiimonas sp. | reverse complement strand
GCATGATGTGCTTTCTGAAGAAACTGCTGGATCGTCTCCACGATGTCGGGAATGACACATGGCGATCCGCACCAGAGCAGGCTACTGACAGCCGATCCTCGTGTATTTCAAAAACGCCGGATTGCGTGTGCGTCGTCGCGCCGGGAGCGCCGGCGACGGTTTCAAGCGTGCTCTTTCTTGCAATCAAGGATTCGAGCAACTTGGCCTACTCCTTCTGGCTCAGCCGCAAGCTGGTCCACTGGGTTTCTTGCTCCGGTTTTTGTTGGAATACGGTTCTCAGGCCAACCGGTTCTTGGGGACCAAGATCAGATGGTTTTTTGCAGCTCGCACTTCCTCGATCAACTACTAAATCAAATCGTGCGTAGGAATGCACAAGTTGTGGTGGCTACCGGGGAGTTTCGTGAAACTCTGCGCATGCTAATTCCAAGCGATGGGTTGCGACGATCCACGGCGCGGACCATCCATTCAAGAAAATGATTTTCTGTGTGGGCGCTATGCGCGCCCTCGCCAGAGATTTTCTGGTACGTACAAGTCAAAATGCTGGTTCTGATGTATCAGTGCCGGAAGTGGGCGTGCCGCTTCAAGGACTTTTGTTGATGGCGGGTAATCCACCCCTTCATGTGTCGATTCATACCCTTTGCTCGTTGAGGTTTGACCACAGGCTGTCGGGTTCGCTGTTGGCGCGTCAATCTCATTAAGAGCGCTGTCTGGTGCTGTGCCTATCTCGATAATGCCGCACCCAAGTGACGCAACGAACATATCGGCTCCAAGCGTACGCATGATGATGTGGATCATTTCCGTGCTACCCATTTGGTTGCCCGTCGTGGCACCGTCAATTTCTTGTTTTGCTTTGTTGAAAATGGTTTCGTTCAAGGGTGCTTTGTCTTTGAGGTCTTTCAGCAGGAGTGCTTGTGACACGACGGTGATGGCATCGTCAATTGCCTTCTTGAAAGGACCAGCATTTTTTGCGTGCGTCTCTTCAAGTCGACCGTTCTTAAAGTCGAGGATGGCGTTATGGATAATGTTGATTTGCTCGGCAATTGTTGGGAGCCCCTCAGTCGAGGCGCTATCTGGTTTTGGCCTTGGGTGATTTTTTTCATGCAGATTCTCGTTAAGTTCATCTAGAAGGCGCTGCTTCAACTTTCCAGGGTCGTTGCACTGGATAAAGCTGGAGAGCCACGCAGCGCGCATCCAGCAATTATTGTTTTCGCCACCCATTTTCTGTATTTTTACTCCAGATGAACCTAGGTCAGCTATTAACTTATTGACGTTGATGCTAGGCCAATCATTCGTGTATTGGAGACATCTCACGTTCCGGCTGGATGGCTGCCGCACGTCGTCCTGCGGCTTGGCGCGTTCAGGCTCGCCAAGTGGTCCGCGGGTTTCGTGAGGCTGGTAATCGCCTTCGGCATTTTGTTCAGTGCGGACAGGGGCTGATGCACTGGCTGACGGTAAGCTAATTTCATCAGGTTGGCATTGTTCTGCCTGGGAAATCTCTTCTGTAACCACATCCGCATTCGTCTCCGGCTCCCCGATCACCCGCAAATGATTTTCAATCATCAGATGCAGTTCTATTTCTTCCCGGGTTCGCAGCAGCACTTCGTTCACATTTGTATTCGATGTTCGAAGGTAAAACAGTTCTTGTGCGTCATCCGTAAAGGTACCGGTGGGTGTAATTTCAGCTGACGCAGCCGCTGATGTTTTCGAATCAGGAATTTTGTCCGCATCCAGTTTTTGTTGGAATACGTTTTTCAGGCCAACCGATACTTCGGGGCCAAGATCAAATGGATCGGCAGTTGGATCAAGCTGCTTGTAGACCGCACCGATATATTGTTTGTCATACCCCGCTTCATCCATGAACCGGTTGATCGCTTCCGGTGTTGGTGAGAGGTTCGGTGGCTGCGCGAAGGCGTCTATCGGAGGGGTTGCGCCGTGCATCGGCGATGACAGAATTTTTGCAGGCCCGGCTTGTTGTACTGACGCTATCTCCCAGCGCAGGCGCGTCGCGTTGGCAGTTTGCACCGCTTTCTGTTGTGATTGAGTTGGATTCGATGATGGTATCGCGTGCACGGGTTGGGCACCTGGGACTAGCTTAACAGTTGAATTCGGGTTGGTTTTGATGGTTGTCCGCAGCATGGTTGGCAAACCTTATCTAAGATTGTTTTTTTCAGCTCGCACTTCCCCGCCCAACTACTAAATCAGATCGTGCGTAGGAATGCACAAGTTGTGGTGGCTACCCTGATTCACGAAAACAGCGACGCAATCCGTCTGGTTCAGGAACGCGTCGGTCGGCGACTGTCCATCGGCGATTGCGAGCGATGCGAGCGGGCTCCCGGGACGTGCGCATAGGGTGAGGCTCGATGTTTCTGGCTGAAAGCTGGCTTTTCCGGTCGCGCTGTTCCATGTTCTGGTCCTGCCGTAGATGAGCAGATCCGATTCGAGTTCGCGCATCAGGGTGGCAAGGTGGCGTATCTCTCCGTGTGTTTCCTCGATCACGTATTTTTCAAGCTCTGCATCGCTGAAGCCTGCGTTCTTCAGCAGCGCGTAAGTGAGTCGGTTGCAGATGGCTTCCGCTTCGAGCCCGCTGGTGTCGACGTCTCTTCCCGGCAGCTTCAGCGTGCTTTCCTTTTCCAGGTTGTCCTCACGACTCGCGCCTTCTGAGGAGGTCATGACCGACCGGATACCATCATTGCGTGCTGCCTCGACAATCCTTCCGATCGTCTCCACATCCTCGAAGTAATCCGGCCCGAGCTTTGCCTTCAGATGCTCTACCAGTCCCTTGCCTGGTTCGTCGTACCGGTGCTGCAGGATCGCGGCTGTCCATCCGCTACGTAGCCAGCAATTGCCGTTTGCGCCAGAAATGCCTTTGAGTTGATGTGATTCGCTCAGAAAACGCTTGTCCACGACGCTCATGTCGACCGTATCCGACTTAAAGGTGTAAAGATGGTTCTGCATCCGGTCCTCTTCAAACACCGCGCAAAATTGCGTGGCCGGAGGGCCGGCCTGCGGGCCGGGTTCGGCAATGCCCCACGGGGACTGCCGGGCAATCGTTGGTTGCGACGTCGATGCACCTGCGCCCGTGCTTCGCGCGGATGGACCGGCGGCAAACATCGCGTCTTCGTCCACACGGGATGCGCGAGTTGGAGATAAGAGGTCGATCAGTGGTGGCGCCTCGGCGGGTGGCCGTTGAACTTGCAGGCCAGGAATGCTTCGTCCGGATTGCTGGACCGGATGACGCGGCAGTGTTGCCTGTGGCGCCGGGACCGGCAATCGACTGTGCGGCTGCGGCATCCGGCCTGATCCGCTTGCCATGTCTGCGCGGACTGGCGCTGCTGGCTGCGAGGCGCTTGCCACTGCTTGACGCGCCGTCGCGATGTCGATCCAGTCGCCCCGGTCCGGTGCCGGGGCAAGGCCAGGCACGCTGAATGTCGCGTGACGAAACTGGCTCTCCAGCAGGACATGCGTCTCGATTTCCGCCTGACTTCGAAGCAGAACCTGACCATTCGACATGTTCAGGCTGAACACATCCTGCGGCGTACGGCTGATTGCCTGGAAGCCGGTCCCATAATTGCCGTCGGGCCGTCGCTCCCTGGGGTCGAGCTTGTTCCTGATCACCTGGCGCAGATTCGACAGCGACCAGCGGGATGAGCCGTACGGGGTCGTGCCGTCGTGTTCGTCGTGGATTGCGTCGAGAAAAAGCCGGTCCTGCCCGCCGCTGGCGTTCGCAACCCTTTGAGACGCAGCAGGCGTCGAGCTCGCTGGGCTGCGCGGTTTCCAGAAAGATGGCGTAACGAGATTCTTGAGGGACGTCGCAAGTCGGCTCATGGGAAGGATGCTTTCGGCTGGGTTCAGTTTGGTTCAGGAAAATCGCGCGGTCTACAGCACAAGGTCTTCCGGAAAGATCTTTTTTGCTTCTTGTGCGACCAGCGAACGGTCGAGCTGGCGCAGGATGCCGTACTCGATATCGGCCATCCGCAGGAAGCGTTCGCGTTTGATGCCGGAGAGATGGGCTTCGGGATCGCCGTCGATGTGCGCGCCGCCCCGTTCGATCCGGATCACCGCCAAGAGGTCGGCTATTTCGTCTTCGAAGCCGGTACTGATGTCAGCAGCCAATGCCTGTAGCTCCAGGCGCAAATGCTCGACAGAAAGGCTGTCGGTAATCGACCAATCGATGGCGGTGGGAATGTCGATGATGCGTTCGATCATGCCGATGGCGCACGGATTTTCGCGACCGATTTCAGCCAGTTTGGAGACCATGGATTCCTCGAGCTGTCGCTTCAATGCGGAATCGGGCTGCGTGCAAATATAGTTCCACAAAACCGCGAGACAGCCGTTGACGCTGTTGCTGAAATAGCCGACCTGGTCGGTGCGCCTGCTGACGACGTCGAGTCCGCTCTGCGCATTGGTTTTTGTCTGCTGGGACAGGCCCGCCATGCCCGTGATGCATGCATTGACCTGACCGGACACAGCAGCGTCGGGCACTCTCGACGATTCGGGAACCTGGGATTGGATTTTCAGTAGCTGGGCGGCCAGCGCGATGATGACGCTGTTGGCATGGACGTTCTGCAAATTGTTACGGTACAGCTCCGCGCCGAGGTCGCGGATCTCCGGCGGGGGATTGTGCTCCTGTCCGGCACGAATGCCGTCGCGGGCCCAGTCGACCAGCCGCGCACGCGGGAACGGTACACCGAACAGAAGGAAAGTCTGCCCTTCTGCGGGATACTCGTCGAGCAACTGACGGCAAAGTTCCGGTACCGTATGGCGTTTGGCTTCCATCGACAGTTCCAAGGCATTGCAAAGTGCTTCTTTTCGGCTCCAGTGACGCTTGCCTGCAACGATGCGCTGGCCGTTCGGGTATTCGTCTGGCTTCAATGGCGGCGCAGCCTTGGTGAGCCAGCTGATCTTTCGCTCTATCGACAGGTCGCCAAACGGGGTAGCGGGTCTCTCGCCCGGCCGCGCAGGCAGTCCCGTCCGGGGTTGTTGCGCCCGCGTGGGATAAGCCGGTGGCGGTACGGGTGCCGCTACCGGTGCTGGGGCCGGTGCGGGGGCGATTGCCCGCGTTTCCTCTGGCGCGGCATTGATCGCTCGCGCCGGCGCGGCATTCATGCAGCAAAGTGCTCTGAACATTTCCTCTCCAAATTTGTTGCAACTGGCGCGTGGTTCGCAGACCTTGATCAGGCGCTGCGTTTCGGCGCAAACAGCGTGAAGTGCCCACCGCCATAGCCGCCGTTCTGAATCAGAACCGGCAGTGTGGTCATGGCACCGTGCAAGGCTGTCGTGTTGGCATTCAGTGCGGTGCGCTGTGCGATTCCGTGCAGGCCGCTCAAGGCATGCATCGGTATGCGGTTGAGCTGGCTGCCCTGGCTTGCGGACACCTCGATCGATCGTCCCTGGCGCCCTGCATCACCATGATTCGAGAGGATGATCAGGTCGAGGCCAAGGTCGCGCATGATGACGGCTGACTGTTCGGCCTCGCCATCTTTGGTTCCGATCGTGGAGTCCCACATGGCCTGCACCTTGGCAGCCACTGCCGCCTCGCTGGGGATGGCAAGTGACGTGAGGCCTTTTGTTACCCGCTCCCCGCTCTCGACCAGCGTATTGTGGATCTCGACTTCCAGGTTCCTTTGCAACAAGGCGAAACTGATATTTGCCATCGCCTCTTCTGTCTTCGCCGTGAATGAACCGGCCGCGCCGAACACGCTGCGCAGGCCTTTCTTCTTCAGGTCCGTTGCGGCCTGCACGATCGTCTGGATATCCATCCGGTTGCCGGGTCCCAGTCTGTCGGTCAATCGCTTTTCGATATCTGCCGGGTTGCCCTGCATGAGTGCTGAAAGCCAGGCAGTCCGCATCCAGCAGTTGTTCCTGGCGCCGGAGACCTGGAGCGCCACATGTGAGTTCCGGAAGGCGCTGTCGAGGCGCGCCATGTCGACGTTGGCGGAACAATAGTTCGTGACGACATTGCCTGTCGGCGCCACGTAGCGGAAAAGATCGGATGGCGCGGCCGGTAGTGGCATTGCGCTGACGGGGATCGGCGCTTTTTGCGTTATCGGATTGGAAAGGGGAAATGATGCAGGAAACTGCTTTGCGGATACGGGAGGCCGGGCAGGCGGCTTCTCCGATTGCACGGCCTTCGTGGCCGGGCGGGGAACGGTCGCGGGCTGTTTCGCGTCCGCTGCCGCGCTGGCGCGACACGCATCCTCCAAGTCCATGTGCAACTCGATTTCCGCCAGGGTGCGGAAATTCCCTTCGAAAAAAATGGTTTCGGCAGCGCTGCCAAGATCGTTCGGGGAACGCTGGTGTCGATCGAGCAGCAGTGCCAGATCGTGCTGCGAGCCATCAAGCGTTTGATCGGCAACAGGATGTCCTGGCGGGAAAGACTTTATGGGTTGCCGAAACTTGCGGTTGCCGAATACAAAGAAACGCGGGTTTGCTGGCGCCGGGACGCCCCGGGCGCCGCGCGCGGCGTCAGCGTATCGGCTTCGGGCGGTAATCGCTGGCAAACCGGCGAGTAACGAGCTGGTGCTGCGCGATCTTGCGAATCCACGTGGTGGCGCGATGGCTGCCGCGTCGACCGGGAGAGGGGATCGGACCCGGCCGCGCTGAAAAAAACCACCGAATAGGTTCTTGAAGGGAGTCATCTGGATTCACCGAAGAAGTTCGCGATCGACCGGCGGCAAGGCACCGGGATAGTGATGTATCGGAATTCAGGCTACGAGTTCTACGAAGCGAGGACTTTGCAAAGAATCAACCAATCGGGGAGATTGCCGCAAAAATTAACTAGCGAGGAACCGTCACGTCGATGCCGCGGAATCCATTGCGGTTCGGCATTTTTACCGCTGGCAGGCTGCGTGCGTCGAGTGTCTGAGACTCGCTGACCAGTCCTTCTGCAAACAACAGATATGCCGTCACGGCGTACGCATCGTCGGCCGACAGCGACCCAGGCTTGTCCATGGGCATGGCGCGCCAGTTGAAGTCGAACAGCGTTGCCGCATATGGCCAATACAGGCCGATGGTCTTGTCGGGCCGTGCGCTGGTCAATGGCGCGGTGCCGCCGACCAGTTCCTGCGCACTGCCGCCGCGTCCGCCTGCGCCGTGGCAGTGGGCGCATTGCTGTTCGAAGATCGCCTTGCCGCGCACCGCGGTGCCGCTGCCGGCCGGCAGGCCGCGGCCGTCCGGGAAGATCGTGGTCCCGGCGGTCGCTGCTTCGTCTGGCGTCAGGCGTCGTCCAAGATGGGGAACATTGTCCGCGCTGATCGTGGGTGTCGGTCCAGCTGCAACGCATGCCGCAGGTATCCCGACGGCTGCAATCGAGACCGCTGCTGCGAGCCAAACCAGCGGCGCCCGGCACAGCAGCAACCGGGGTAACGATCCGCGCCTACGCATACACATGCGATACGCTGCCATCGTCATCGACTTCCCACGACACGATGCCGTTGAACTGGTAAAAGTTGTTGAACCCGCGTTCGGCCAGCAGGGCAGCGCGTGCCGGTTGCACCTGGCCGGTGTCGTCGGTGGCGCGACTCTGCAGGATCGCCGGCTTGCCGTTCCAGTTCCAGGCGTAGCGGAAGCGGCAGAAGGCGCGCGGCAGGACGGGTTCCTGCAGTGTCGCCGCTTGCCAGGTCTTGCCGCCGTCGACCGAGATATCGACGCCCCGGATTGCGCCATGTCCGCTCCATGCCAGTCCGGTAATCATGGTCGGACCTGGCCCGGGGAGAGTCTGGCCGTGGGTCGGCGTGGTGATCAGCGACTTGACGTCGACGACGAAGTCGAAGATGCGCGCTTTCCCATCGGGCATGAGCGCGGTGTAAGCCGCAGTTTCGTTGCGGGACATCCGTGGCGCGCTGGTCAGTTCGATCCGGTGCACCCACTTCACGTGGAGGTGGCCGCGCCAGCCCGGTACCATCAGCCGCACCGGGTAGCCCTGTTCGGCGCGCAGCCGTTCACCGTTCTGGTAGAGCGCGAGGAAGCAGTCTTCGCGTACCTTCGCCAGCGGCAGGCTGATGCTGAAATCGAAGCCATCCGCGCCTTCGAAAACGACCCATGTCGCAGCCGGACCGACACCGGCTTCGTCGAGCAGCAGCGCCAGCGGCACGCCGGTCCATTCGCTGCACGACACCAGGCCGTGCATCGAGCCGACCGGACGCTGCATCGGTTCGTGATGCCAGGCGGCGTTGCTGTTGCCGCTGCATTCGATGACCAGTGTTTTCGACTGCATCGGATAGCGCAACAGTTGCGGGATGCCGAACGCCAGCGGCTGCCGCACCAGGCCGTGCAGCACCACCTGGTGCAGGGCCGGATCGACCGCCGGCACGCCGTTGTGATGCCGTTCGAAATGCAGGCCGCTCGGTGTGATCGCGCCTTCGAGATCTTCCAGCGGCGTCAGTCCGACGCCATTGCCGGCGACATCCTTGTTGGCGGCGATGCGGCGCACCGTATAGCGTTCATGCTTGACTGGCGTGCCGTAGGGCGTGAATGGTTCGCCGGGTTTTTTTTGTGAGGGTGCGGCCAGGGAGGGGGCCGACTTCTTGCTGGTGTCTGCAGCGGCATTTTCAGTGGCGCTGATGGCAGCTGGCGCCAGCAGTGCCGAGCCCGCCGCCAAGGTGCTGCGCAGAAAATTGCGGCGCGCCCGAATGCTCGTGACAGCCCGGTCGCTCGTACCGGTATCGACGGCGACTGCGAGGTCGCCGGTCGTCGATGCGGCGTGAGCGTCGGCGCTACGGATCGGGCGCGTCATGATGCGCGCCTTACTTGGCTTCTGCGACTTTCTTCAGCTTGTCCAGGCTGACCTTGTAGAGACCGGTCACTGCCTTGACTGCGGCTTCATCGTTCATCTCTGCCGGTGGATTGTTGTTCATGAAGCCACGGTAGAACGCACCTTTCCAGGTCACCTTCGAGGCGGAAGCGCCTTCTGGCGTGACCATGATTGTCGAGCTGTAGTTGTTTACCGGCAGGACCTTGGTGTTCGGCTCGCGCATCCGGTAACCGAGCTTCATGTCGGCCGCATCGTAGCTCTCCAGGACTTCATTGAGTTTCTCGCCGCCGGTGATCGACAGGGTACGAACCGAGCCGACGGTGTTGCCGGTGGTGGCGGTGCTTGCTTCGACTGGGGGCACCCATTTGTTCAAGCCATTGAAGTCGCCGACCATGGTCCAGACTTTTGCCGGTGGCGCGTTGATGACGATGCTTTCCTCGACCTTCTGGCGGGTTGGGCCATGGGCGTCGGCGGCTTGCGACAGGGTCGCGACGAATGCGATTGCGATTGCGGATGCAGCGTGTTTCATGAAAGTCTCCTTCATTGGTTTTTGATGGTAAAAAATAATGTGGTGCGACTGCGCTTTGCTGCGGTTTGCTACGAAATCGGATCGGATCGGATCGGCTCGGATCAGAAAGTCCGCCACGCCAGCGCGCCTGCACGGAGGACATTCGCATCCTGCGTTGCGCTATGGCTTGGCTTCGGCGACCTTTTTCAGGTTGGCCAGACCAGCCGTGTACAACGCGGTGACGGCGGCAGTCGCCGCATCGTCATCGTATTTTGCCGGCGGATCGAAATTCTGGTCGGCCCGAAAATACGCTGCCTTCCACTCGACGATGGCGTCGGACGCGCCGTTGGGCTTGACGGTGATGGTCGAGCTGTAGGTATTGACCGGGAAGGCATCGATGTCGACCTTGCGGATGCGGTACTTCAGCACCATTGCGGCCGGATCGAGGGCGTCCAGCGTTTCGACGATCTGCGCGCCGCTGCCCTTGAGCACCAGCGTGCGCGGTGCTTCGGGCGTCTTGCCGTCACCGGCATCGCGCGTGGCCTCGACCATCGGCAGCCAGCGCTGCCAGTTGTTGAAATCCCCAACCAGGGCCCAGACCTGCGCCGCGCTCGCGTGGATCGGCGTCGACAGCACGATCTTCTGGCGCGACGCGCTGTGGGCCGCGGCGTCGATGCAGATGCTTGCTGCGAGCAGAGCGGCGGCGAGGATCCAGCAGCGCTTCAATATGTGCGTTCCTGATCGTGCTTGTTGCATCGTTTGCGATTCCATTCGTATCGTTGTGCGCGCCGCTTCAGACGGTCGCGGATCCTTTGCGCAGCCTGCGCGCATCTGAGATTCATTTGCCGATGAACTGGCCGACCGCACGGTTGTTGGTGCCGCCGTCGAAAGTCCCGATCACCGTATCGGTTGCCGGGTCGATCACGCTGACGTTGTCATCCATCCAGTTCACCACATACGCGCGCTTGCCATCAGCCGCGAAACCGACGCCTTCGGGATAGCCGCCAACCGCCACCTTGCCGGTCACTTTCATGGTCGACAGGTCGATCACGGAGATCGAGTCGCCGTGCTGATTGGTGACATAGGCCTTGCGGCCATCGGGTGCGATGGCGATGCAGTAGGGCGTGTCACCGACCGGCAGGCGTGCGACCTCGCGCGGATGCAGCGGGTCGGTGACGTCGATTGCGGAGACATCGTTGCTCTCGACGTTGACCGCGTACAACATCTTGCGGTCCGGCGTGAGGGCGATGCCGAAAGGATGGCGGCCGGCGGCGACGGTAGCGAGTGTCTTGAGCGTCGGTATGTCGATGATCTGTATCGCATTGTCGTCGCGGTTGGCGACATACAGGCGCTTGCCGATGCTGTCGACCGTGATGCCGGAGGGGACATGGCCGACCGCGATGCGACCGGTCTCGGCCAGCGTCATGCCATCAAACACGACGACCGTGTTCTTGTACCAGTCGTTGACGAATACCCGCGAGCCGTCGGCCAGCGCGGCAATGCCGACCGCGCCGCCCGAGACATGCAGGGTGCCGATCACCTTGCGCGCGGCCGTGTCGATGACCGATACCGTGCCGTCGTCCGCGTTGGTCACAAAGGCGCGTGAGGTCGCGTCGACGACGGCGATGCCGACCGGCGATTTGCCTACCGCGATGGTGGCGACGGGTGCCCTGCTGGCGAGGTCGATCACGACGACCGTATTGGCTTTTTGCGCGGTCAGGTAAGCGAATGGTGCCGCGCGCGCCGGTGTCAGCGCCAGCGACGCAGCGCCGCACAGCAAGGCAAGCGCAGGGCGCCAGAACCGGTGTGAATGTCTCATGTTCCTTGGGTACGGCTTGGTTGCCGTGTCGTGGGTCAGGAATCGCGCCGCTAGCTTAGCATATGAAAGAAGAAACTTTCTGCGGCAAAAAACCGCTCGCGCTATTGTTGGAGGCAAGGCATCAGTGGGCGCGCGCCGGTGAAAAAATCCGTTTCGCGATCTGCTGCTGGCGTGCCGATCTTGTTCGCAGAAAAGCGAGTGCCGGATACGTGGGGCGTATGGGATAATTCCTGCAACAAAAGTATCGCCGCGCATTGCGGCGCATATGAAAAGAGGGGACGCTGGATGTCGCATCACCGTTTTTCCGGGCGCCGCCGTGCGCTCGCGATCGCCGTCGGCGGTCTGTTTTCCGGCGTGCATTTCGGCGCCGTGCTGGCGCAGGAGGCAGCGGCCATCGGCGCTCCCAAGAATGCGGCCGAAGCGCTCGAACTGCCGTCGGTCGAAGTGATCGGCACCACGCTGCTTCCGGGTCTGGGCACCTCGATTCGCGACGTGCCGGCCAACGTGCAGGTGTACACGCAGAAGGACCTTGCCAAGCAGCGCCAGAGCAACCTGGCCGAATATCTGGAGCAGAATCCGACCAGCATCACGATCAACGCCGCGCAGGGCAATCCGTTCCAGCCGGACGTGAGCTTTCGCGGCTTTACCGCCTCCCCGCTGCTCGGTGTGCCGCAGGGCCTGTCGGTGTTCCAGGACGGCGTGCGCATCAACGAGCCGTTCGGCGATGTCGTCAACTGGGACTTGATTCCGCAGTCGGCGATCTCCAGCATCCAGCTCATTCCCGGATCGAACCCGGCCTTCGGCCTGAACACCCTGGGCGGCGCACTGGCGGTCTACACCAAGAGCGGCAGCGACAACCCGGGTGGGTCGATCCAGGCCTACACCGGTTCGTTCGGCCGGCATGCCGTCGAGTTCGAACAAGGTGGCAAGAACGGCAACTGGGATTATTTCCTGACCGGGAACCTGCTGCGTGACCGTGGCTGGGCCGACCACAACCCGAGCAGGGTCGCGCAATTTTTCGGCAAGGTCGGTTACCAGACCAAGGACACGGACCTCGATCTGAGCCTGACGCTGGCCGACAACACGCTCGAAGGCACGCAGACCTTGCCGCTGTCGTTCTCCGAAAACATCCGGCAGGCTTATACGTTCCCGGACCAGAACAAGAACAAGCTCGCGCTCATCACCCTCAAGGGCAGCCACTTCATCGATGAAGACCTGCTGGTGGGCGGCAACCTGTATTACCGGGATTACCGCAACAGGAGCATCAGCAGCAATGTGAATGGCGAATTCGGCACGGTCGATCCGGAGACCGGCCTGGTCAACACGGTGCAGGCGACCAACGACCGCTCGGCCATCAACCAGACCAGTTATGGCGCCGGGCTGCAATTGACTTATCTGGGCAATCTGGCAGGCCGCAAGAATCAGTTCGTCGTCGGCGCCAGCGCCGATCTCGGCCGCGCCGGTTTCATGCAGGAGTCGCAGGAAGCGCAGTTCAATGCGGCGCGCGGCGCCGATCCTGTGGGCGGCTTCTCGCTGGACACGGACGCGGCGACGAGCAACAAGTACTATGGCCTCTTCGCTACCGACACCTGGTCGTTCGCAGAGCAGTGGGCATTGACGCTTTCCGGCCGCTACAACCTGGCGCGGATCCACATCGAGGACCGCTCCGGCACGGCGCCGCAACTCAATGGCGACAATTCCTTTTCGCGCTTCAATCCGGCCATCGGCCTGAATTTCAATCCGACACCTCACCTGACGGCGTACGCCTCATATAACGAAGGCATGCGCGCACCGACGCCGATCGAACTGACCTGCGCCGATCCGAACGCGCCGTGCAAGCTGCCGAACAATTTTCTGTCCGATCCGCCGCTCAAGAAAGTCGTCTCCCGTACCATCGAGTTCGGCGCGCGTGGCAAGATTGGTGCGGCCACGACCTGGAGTGCGGCGGCCTATCGGACCGAGCTGAGCGACGACATCCAGTTCATCAGCAGCCAGGGTGCGGGGTCGAACACCGGCTTTTTCCAGAACGTCGGCGACACCCGCCGCCAAGGGCTCGAACTTGCCGGCACCACCAAGTTCGGCGCGCTCTCGGCAACCGCCCGCTACAGCTACATCGCCGCGACCTATCAGAGCCCGTTCATTGAAACCAGTCCGGTCAATTCGCAAGCCGATGCAACCGGTTCGATCGCGGTTTCGCCCGGCAATTCGATTCCTGGCATTCCGCGCCACAACCTGAAATTCCGCCTCGACTACGATGCGACCGAGCGCTGGTCGATCGGCAGCAATGTGCTCTATACCGGTGCGGCCTATGCGCGCGGCGACGAAAACAATGCCGACGTGCGCGGCAAGGTGCCGGGCTACACGGTGGTCAATCTCGACAGCCGTTTCAAGGTGACGAAGGATCTCGAACTGTTCGGGCGCGTCAACAACCTGTTCGACCGCGAATATGCGAATTTCGGCATCCTCGGCCGCAATACGTTCGCCGGTCCGGCGCGCACGTTCGACAATGAAAACACGCTCAACGAGCAGTTCCGCGGCTATGGCGCACCGCGCGGTATCTGGGTGGGGTTGCGCTACAGCTGGTTGTAGAGAACAGGAAGTAGTGAGAAATGCCGTGTTCCGGGGATTTGTCGCCGCCGGTTCCTGCATTATTCTTTGCCTCGCATCCTCTCTGTATCAATGTCTCGGTATGGATTCGGCCCGCTCTCTCGAGCGGGTTTTTTTATGGTGCGTCATTATTTTCCGGGCTTTACCTCATGCTGCATCGCCGCTGCGGCGAGACTTTCCACCACTGGCGGCACCGCTTCCTTGCGCTCGCTGTAGCGGTCGGTCAGATAATCGGAACGGTCGCGGATCAGCAAGGTGAACTTGTAGAGCTCCTCCATCACATCGGTCAGGCGATCGTAGTAAGCGGAAGGGCGCATGCGGCCTTCCGCATCGAATTCCTCGTAGGCTTTTGCCACCGACGACTGGTTCGGAATCGTCACCATCCGCATCCAGCGCCCAAGCACCCGCAGCGCATTGACCGCGTTGAAGGATTGCGATCCGCCGCACACCTGCATGACGGCCAGCGTGCGGCCCTGGGTCGGCCGCACGCTGCCGATTTCCAGCGGCAGCCAGTCGATCTGCGACTTGAAGATGCCGGTCAGCGTACCGTGCCGCTCCGGACTGCACCAGACCTGGCCTTCGGACCACTGCGAGAGGGCGCGCAGTTCCTGCACCTTCGGATGCTCCGGGCCGACGCTGTCGACCATCGGCAGGCCGTGCGGATCGAACACGCGCGTCTCGGCGCCGAAATGACGCAAAAGGCGCTCCGCCTCGAGCGTCAGTAGTCTGCTGAACGAGCGCTCGCGCAACGACCCATACAAGAGCAGGATGCGCGGCGGATGCGTCGCCACGGTGGGCGGCGCGAGCTTGGCGAGATCGGG
>JACMOV010000044.1 GCA_014377845.1 Herminiimonas sp. | reverse complement strand
GATTACGAGATGGGCCGCAGCACGGTGGCGGCTTTCAAGGCGGCCGCCGAGGGCAAGGGCGCAAAGACGGTGGGCGAGGTGTTCGCCCCGCTGGACAACAAGGATTACTCGCCCTTCTTCGGCCAGATCCGCGCGGCGCGGCCAGCCGTGATCTACACCTCGGTGGCCGGCAATGACACGGTGCGCCTGTTCAACCAGATGGCCGAGTTCGGCCTGAACCGCAATGTGCAGGTCGTCGGCGCCTCGGGCACGGTCACCTCGCAAAACCTGCCGGCCATCGGCAAGGCGGCGGACGGTTTTGTCACCGGCGTCGGCTATTCGCTGAGCCTGGACACGCCCGAAAACAAGAAGTTCGTCACTGAGTTCGAGGCCGCCAACAAAGCCCAGCCCGACCTGTACGGCGCGGACAGCTACGGCGTGCTGTTCTTCTACAAGGCGGCGGTCGAAAAGGCCAAGAGCGTGGACACCGACAAGCTGCGCGAGGCGATGCGCGGCATCCAGTGGGCGACGCCGCAAGGCATGAAGACGATGCGCGCTGGCGACCATCAGGCGATGCAGGAGATGTATGCCGCCAGGGTCAACAACGGCAAGTTCGAGATCGTCGGCAAGGTCAGCGCGGCCAACGCGATTGGCTCCGACGTTTGCACCAAGTTCTGATCAAAAAGCGAGTAGAGCGCCATGCTGGAATGGATTCAATTCGTCCTCGCGCCGCAGATGATCAACGGCCTATCCATCGGCGTTGCCGTCGTGCTGATGGCGCTGGGCCTGACCATCATCTTCGGCCTGCTGGACGTCATCAACATGGCGCACGGCGAGTTCTACGCCATCGGCGCCTACCTGGCCGTGGCCCTGCTGGGAACCGGGCTGTCGTTCTGGTGGGCGCTGGTGCTGACACCGCTGCTGATGGCCGTGCTCGGTTATGTGACCGAACGCGGGCTGATTCAGCGCGTCTTCCACAGCAAGGACCGCCACACCCTGACCTTGCTGCTGACCTTCGGCATCGGCATCGTGCTCGAAGACGCGCTGAAGATCGTCTTCGGCGCCAACCCGATGCGCGTCGAAGCCCCGATCACCGGCGCGACGGAAATGGTCGGCCTGTTCTTCCCGAATTACCGGCTGTTCGTGATGGGCTTCGGCGCGCTGCTGATTGCCGCGGTCTGGCTGCTGGTGTTCCGCACCTCGCTGGGCGCCATCGTCCGCGCGGCCGCGTTCGACCGGAACATGACTGCCTCGCTGGGCGTGCCGGTGGCGCGGGTCTATGCCGCCACCTTTGCCTTTGGCGTGGCGCTGGCGGGGCTGGCCGGCGTGTTGCTGGCACCGATCTATTCGGTCTTCCCGACGATGGGGCGCGACTTCGTGCTGATCGCCTTCAGCGTCGTCATCATCGGCGGCATGGGCTCGATCAAGGGTGCCGTGCTGGCGGGCCTGCTGCTGACGCAGGTGCAGGCAATTTCCAGCCTCTTCATTTCGCCGGTGTGGAGCGACCCGCTGCTGTTCGCCATCATGGTCGCGGTGCTGATGTGGCGCCCGCAGGGCTTGTTCGGAAAGCTGGGCCATGCGTAAAAAACCATTTGATGCACTGCGCCTGCTGGCCCTCGTCTTTTTCGTCGCCGCGCTGGGCTTCGCAGCGGTTGCCTGGACCTTGGGCGACCAGTTCTATTTCCGCCTGGCGACCGAAGCGCTGATCTACGGCGGCCTGGCGCTTTCGGTCGATCTGCTGCTGGGCCGCACCGGCTTGCTGCCGCTGGGGCAGGCGCTGTTCTTCGGACTTGGCGCCTACGTCTCGGCGTTGGTGCTGAAGAACTGGGCGGCCTCTTTTTGGCTGGCGATGGCGGTGACCGTGCTGGCCAGCGCGGTGGCGGGCTTGATCGGCGGCTTCATCGCCATCCGCTCGAAGGGCGTTTACTTCGCGCTGATCAGCTTCGGCCTGGCCCAGGTCGTCTCCAAGATCGTCTTCAACACGCGCGAACTGGGCGCGTCCGACGGTCTGATCGGCGTGCCCAGCGCGGTGGTCGTGCCGGGTCTCAGCTCAGCCGATCCGGCGGGCTTCTTCCTGTTGACTTTG
>JACMOV010000043.1 GCA_014377845.1 Herminiimonas sp. | reverse complement strand
TGTTCGACGAACCAACCTCCGCGCTCGACCCGGAGATGATCAACGAGGTGCTCGACGTCATGGTGGGCCTGGCCCAGGAAGGCATGACCATGATGGTGGTGACGCATGAAATGGGTTTCGCCAAGAAGGTCGCCAATCGCGTGATCTTCATGGACCATGGCAGCATCATCGAAGACTGCACCAAGGATGAATTCTTCACCTCGCAACGGTCCGATCGCGCGCAGGATTTCCTCGCAAAAATCATCCACTGACGATCGCGCAGTAACCGCGGTCGGCCATGGCAGCGGGTTAAAATGGCGGTTTTCGTCAAGCACACCGCCATGGCTCCTTCCGCTTCCACTGCAACAACGATCGGCGCTTCGGCTAGGCCGGATCGCATCACCATCATCCGCCCCGACGACTGGCATGTGCACCTGCGCGATGGCGTGGTGATGCGCGGTGTGCTGCAGGACACTGCGCGCCAGTTCGGCCGCGCGATCATCATGCCGAATCTGAAGCCGCCGGTGACGACGACAGTCCAGGCGCTGGCGTACCGTCAGCAGATACTGCATGCCTTGCCAGCAGGTTCGACCTTCGAGCCGTTGATGGTGCTGTATCTGACCGACGATACGACGGCCGAGGAAATCCATCGCGCCCGTGACAGCGGCGTGGTGCATGCGGTCAAGCTGTATCCAGCCGGCGCCACCACCAACTCGGCTGCCGGCGTGACCGACCTGCGCAAATGCATGAAGGCACTGGAGGCCATGCAGTCGGTGGGCATGCCGCTGCTAGTGCACGGCGAGGTGACGGATGCCGAAATCGATATCTTCGACCGCGAAGCCGTATTCATCGAGCGCGTCCTGGAGCCGCTGCGGCGCAACCTGCCGGATCTGAAAATCGTGTTCGAACACATCACGACACGCGACGCGGCACAATATGTCGAACAGGCAGCCGGCCCGATTGCGGCGACGATCACTGCGCATCACCTTCTGTACAATCGCAATGAGTTGTTCAAGGGCGGAATTCGTCCGCATTACTACTGCCTGCCGGTGTTGAAACGGGAAACCCATCGCCAGGCGCTGGTTGCGGCTGCCACCTCGAGCAGCGATCGGTTTTTTCTCGGTACCGATTCGGCGCCGCACGCGCGCGGGCTGAAGGAGCATGCCTGCGGATGCGCCGGTTGCTACACGGCGCTACATGCAATGTCGTTGTATGCAAGGGCATTCGAGCAGGCGGGCGCGCTCGACCGGCTCGAAGCCTTCGCCAGCATCAATGGACCGCGCTTCTATGGCCTGCCGCAGAATGCCGACCGCATCACGCTGGTCCGCCAAGCCTGGACCGTTCCGGCGGAACTGTATGTCGAGTCGACTGCGATCGTTCCCTTGAATGCCGGCGAAACGATGGACTGGATGCTTGGCTGACAAATCGGCACAGAGTCGCGCTGGCGTCATGCCCGGGGCCGAGAAGCTGCGGGTCATGAGTGCGCCGGTGACCGATGCGATCGATTGGACGCGCCCGTGGCTCGTGCCATTGCGGCAGGCCCATGACCGAGTTCCCGGCGCCGCAGCGTGGCGGGCAACGGCCGATCTGGTTGCGATTGCGTCAGGACTCACGAATCACCGTGGCCTGCCACTCCGCTTCGTTGCCCAGGACACGTTGCCGAACGGCGAGGCCTATGAGGCGTTCATCGGCCGGACCGGTGGCGTTCCCACGCGCGACAATCTGCACGATTTCTTCAATGCATTGGTGTGGCTGACCTATCCGGCGTCGAAACGCCAACTCAATGCAATACAGGCAGCCGAGCTGGAGCGGAACGCGACGGCTACGGAAAAGCCGGCAGCCGGAAATCCCACGCGGGGCAAGCTGCGCGACCGCGCAACGATCTTCGACGAGAACGCCGCGATCCTGCTCAGCGCCGAGCCGTCTATCGAACATGCCTTGCGTAATCACGACTGGCGGGAGTGCCTGGTAAAAAACCGGACCGCATTCGGAACCACCTGCGAATTACGTCTGTTTGGCCATGCACTGTTCGAGAAGCTCGTGACGCCGTACAGAGCAATTACGGCGCATGTCTGGGTGCTGCCGGTCGAGACGGATTATTTCGCGCTGGACGACGGCAACAGGAGAGTCTTCGTCGATCGCTTGCTGGCAAGCAGTCTCGCACAGGGATTACTTGACCAGTCACCGACCCCGTTGCCGGTACTCGGCGTTCCGGGTTGGGCGCCGGTACAGGATGCAGCGTTCTACGCGGATAAGGCGGTGTTTCGGGATAAAAGAACCGGCTGACATCCCGGCGCCGCTATGCTTGTACCGCGTGCCGGCAATAAAAAAGCTGCAGGAGCGTCGCTCGTGCAGCTTTTTTTAAGAATCCAGATCAGCCGGGAAGACTTCCCGGCAAGAATCAGAAGTTGTGATTCATGCCGATCATGGTGCCGTTCTTCAACTGCGAGAATGACGCGGTAGGTGGAACCGACGGCGCAAACTGGCCGAGTGCGTCGATCGGAAGCTGTGGTCCGTGGAAGTTGGCGTGGTCCATCTCAACAAACAGCGTGGTGCGCTTCGACAGCAGGTATGCCGCGCTCACGACGAACATGTCTTTCCGGCTTGAACCGGCATTGCTGGAAATGTTGGTCTTGAAGTAGCCGCCGACCAGTTGGACAGTTGGCATCAGGTTATAGCGAAGACCAGTCCACAGGTTGCGTTCGACGTGATCTGCTGCGTTCGTCTTGCGGTCTTCATGCGCGTAACCAACGCTGGCACGCAGAGGGCCGAAGGTATAGCTACCGCCCGCGGTGTAGTAATCCGCGTCCTTGAATCCGGCGCCGGTAGCTGCTTGTGCCGGCGTGTACGCATCGTTTCCATACAAAGGCGTGGAGTAGTCAGCACGCAGTTTCTTCTTGGTGTAGGCGGCGCCCAATGTCATGGTAGGGGTCTGATACACAGCACCGACGGCCTTGGTCGAACCGTTGTTGGCCGAATTGGCTTGCTCGCCGAATGCGTATTCTGCACGCACGGTCAGGTCGCCGAACTTGTTGGTGTAATTGATCGCGTTGTCCGTACGGCTGTTGCTGGAGGCGGTGTTGTCGCTTGCCTGGCTTGCCGAGATCGAGTTACGCGTGATCGGATCGACGCCTGTGTAATGCGTATCGAACGGGTCGTAGCTGATAGCGGCATAGAACTGGGGTCCGAAGACGCGACCCAAGTCGATCGTGCCGTACTGGGTCGTGACGCCGACCAGCGCCTGGCGGTCGAACAGGCTGGTTGGCAAGGCTTGTGAACCAGTGCCGCTGACGAAGGTCGTATCCAGCACGAAGTGCGCATTCATTCCGCTGCCCAGGTCCTCGACACCGCGGAAACCGAAGCTGTTTGTCTGATAGTTGCTGGCGTTAGCCATTGAATTTTTTGTCGAGCCGGTTGGCGCATCTTCAATGTGCCGAACCGAACCGCCGATGTTGCCGAAAATCACAACCGATGTTTGCGCCGATGCTGCACCTGCGACTGCACTCAGCACTGCGAGTGCCAGTAATGACTTCTTCATGTATTGTCTCCGGGGTATTGTTTTTTACGAACTCAAGCATTTGAGCTTCATGGTGAAACCGGCTTCTTGGCCGCATTTCAAAGCTTCTTGACCAGCAAGCCATGAAGTTAAACGGATTTCATCAAAATTCTTCAGTTGGCGCAAATAAAATTTCAATTTAGTAATTGAAATGACTGGAACCTGTCGTTTCGCCACGACAAAAGGTTGTCACACAACTAAAATGTTACTTTGTGGAACGTATTGGCGCGTTTCGTTGCGTATTTTTAGAAAATTCGGTGCGCAATGCGCCAATCTGGTTTTGCTGGTTTAATCCGGTTTCGTGAGTAGTCCAGCCGGAGCGACGTTTCTTGAATGCCGTACGGTAAACGCCACCCTGGTGCCGATGACGCGCCCCTTTTTCAAAGCGAGTTTCGATGTTCGATCTTGATGTTGCAATTACCCGATTCGACCGGGCCTTACGCGTCGTGGCGGGCGTTGCGCCGGCGTCGAGGCCGAACCCGGCCGCCGCCATTGCCGACGAATTGCTGTCAGAAGAAGAGCGCCGGCACAGTGCCGGGCTGATGCGGGTGAATCATGTGGGGGAGGTCTGCGCGCAGGCGCTCTATCAATCGCAGGCGGGTGTTGCCCGTGATCCGGCGATCGCACGGCAGTTCGTCGAGGCCGGTCGGGAGGAGCAGGACCACTTGCGCTGGACCGGCGACCGGCTCAAGGAGCTTGGTGCACGGCCAAGCTTGCTGAACCCGGTCTGGTATCTCGCTTCGTATGGCTTGGGCAGCATTGCAGGTCGGTTTGGCGACGCATCCAGCCTCGGTTTCATGGTCGAGACCGAGCGTCAGGTCGAGGCACATCTGGCAAGCCATCTCGATCGCCTGCCACCGGGCGATGCGAAATCGCGGGCAATCGTCGAGCAGATGCGGCGGGACGAGGCCTCGCATGGCGCGCATGCAGAAGCGCTTGGTGCAAAACCGATCCTGCCCGTGGTCGAGGTGGCGATGCGATCGATGTCTCGCGTCATGACGACGCTCGCCTATTACATCTGACAGCCGGCTTTTTTAAGCCGATCAAAACCGCGGCAGCGTGGCAGCGTGGCGGCGCGGCGGCACTTCAGGCGGTGGCGCTCACTGCGGCAGGACAGTCCTCGACAATCTCGAACGAATGCGTGATTGCCGCCGTTTTCTCCAGCATGATCGATGCGGAGCAGTATTTTTCATGCGACAGCTTGATCGCGCGTTCGACCAGGTTCGCTTTCAGATTTCGGCCGCGCACGGTGAAATGGAAATGGATGCTGGTAAAAACCTTCGGGTCTTTTTCTGCCCGCTCGGATTTCAGCGTGGCGTCGCAGCCGGTGATGTCCTGTCCGCTCTTGCGCAAGATCAGCACCACGTCGTACGCGGTGCAACCGCCGGTCCCGGCCAATACCACCTCCATTGGCCTTGGGGCCAGGTTGCGGCCACCGCCATCCGGCGCGCCGTCCATGGTCAGCAGGTGGCCGGAGCCGGTTTCTGCCAGGAAGGTCATGCCGGACAAGCCGGTCCAGCGCACGGTACATTCCATCGTCGTCACTCCTGTTTTCGAGACCGTGATTGTAGCGTCCCTCGGGCAGGGCAGTTGCACCGGGCCTCGCGGCTTCGGCTGAAGGACGGACCAGCACATTCAGTTTGACGCTAAGTCTTTGAAAAGGCTATACTCTTGGGTTCTTCCATCTGCTCAGGAAGAGATAACAAGGATGTGTCCGCCCGGGTCGGATGGAATCGGCAGGACCGATTGCGCAGGCCGTTGGTGGCGGAACCGCCAAAAATATGAGCGAGTAACTCTAGTTAGGAAGTCATCATGAAAACCTTTTCCGCCAAGGGCCACGAGGTCAAGCGCGAATGGTTCGTGATTGACGCGACGGACAAAGTCCTCGGACGTGTTGCCAGCGAAGTGGCACTCCGGTTACGCGGCAAGCACAAACCTGAATTCACCCCCCACGTCGATACTGGCGATTTCATCGTCGTCGTCAATGCGGGCAAACTGCGCGTCACCGGCAGCAAGGCGACCGACCGTACGTACTACCGCCACACCGGTTATCCGGGCGGCATCTACGAAACGAACTTTTTGAAAATGCAACAGCGCTTCCCGGGCCGCGCCCTGGAAAAAGCAGTCAAGGGCATGCTGCCCAAAGGCCCGCTTGGCTATGCAATGATCAAGAAACTCAAGGTCTATGCCGAAGCAACGCACCCGCATGCGGCTCAGCAGCCAAAAGTGCTGGAACTGAAGCAACTGAACTCTAAGGAATCGACATGATCGGTAACTACAACTACGGAACCGGCCGTCGCAAGAGTGCAGTGGCGCGTGTTTTCATCAAGGTTGGCTCCGGCCAGATCATCGTCAACGGCAAACCTGCGAACGAGTATTTTTCGCGCGAGACCGGTTTGATGGTGATCGCTCAGCCGCTGGTTTTGACCAACAATGTCGAGCGTTTCGATATCATGGTCAACGTCAACGGTGGCGGTGAATCCGGCCAGGCTGGTGCAGTTCGTCACGGCATCACCCGCGCCCTGATCGACTATGATGCAACGTTGAAGCCGGAACTGGCAAAAGCCGGTTTCGTCACACGCGACGCACGTGAGGTCGAGCGTAAAAAAGTCGGTCTGCGCAAGGCGCGTCGCGCAAAGCAATTCTCGAAGCGCTAATCCGCGTTTTCAAAGCATCGAAAGCCGCCTGGTTCGCGCCTGGCGGCTTTTTGCATTCAACAAGATTATTTTCATGATGGCGCAACCGGCAGGTGGATGCAGCCATCGTATCTGAGCATAGGGGACAGCATGATCAAGGTAGGCATCGTTGGCGGAACCGGCTACACCGGTGTTGAGTTGTTGCGCCTGCTGGCGCCCCATCCCGGGGTCGAACTGAAGGTCATTACTTCCCGCAAGGAAGATGGCATGCCGGTCGCCGACATGTTCCCGTCGCTCCGCGGCCACGTGGCGCTGAAATTCTCGGCCCCGGAAAACGCGCATCTTGAAAGCTGCGACGTGGTGTTTTTCGCGACGCCGCACGGGGTCGCAATGGCGCAGGCGCCGGCGCTGCTCGCCGCCGGCGTCAAGGTCATCGACCTGGCCGCGGATTTCCGGATCAAGGATACGGCCGTCTTCGAAAAATGGTACGGCATGCCGCACTCCTGCCCCGACTTGCTCGCCGAAGCCGTCTATGGCCTGCCCGAAGTCAATCGCGAGGCTATCCGGACCGCGCGCCTGATCGGCTTGCCAGGCTGCTATCCGACCTCGATGCAACTCGGATTCGCGCCGCTCCTGGCGTCTGTTACCCCGCTCGTTGCAGAGGCCACACTGATTGCCGACTGCAAGTCCGGCGTGTCGGGCGCTGGCCGCAAGGCGGAAGTGACCGCGCTACTGGCCGAAGCCTCGGATAATTTCAAGGCGTACGGTGTCAAAGGACATCGACATTTGCCGGAAACGGTTCAAGGGCTGGAGGCGATTGCCGGGCGCAAGATCGGGCTGACATTCGTGCCGCATCTGGTGCCGATGATTCGCGGGATTCATTCGACCCTCTATGCGACGATCCTTCCGGAGGCGCGCGGCACCGACTTCCAGGCATTGTTCGAACAGTATTACGAAGGACAACGCTTCGTCGACGTAATGCCGGCGGGCAGCCATCCGGAAACCCGCTCGGTACGCGGGTCAAACATGCTGCGCATCGCCGTGCATCGTCCGGATGGCGGCGATCTGCTGGTGATCCTGGTGGTCGAAGACAACTTGGTCAAGGGTGCTGCCGGGCAGGGAGTGCAATGCATGAATCTGATGTTCGGGCTGGAAGAAGATACCGGGCTGTGCCAGGTACCGCTGCTGCCTTGATTCCGACAATACGCACGCGCTGTGCCGTGTCGGCATGGCTCGTGCACATCCTGACGCCGCCGCAGCCATGACTGCGCCCCGGCCCGGATTCACTCTGACGAAGGCGCGCCAGTGGTTCAGGCGCAGGTCGTTTGCGGCGCCGCAGATGACGATCCGTCGACAATGGCCGGTATCGCTTCGGGTGACGGTCGCGTTGCTGGCAGTGACTGCCGCAGCTGGATTCGCCTTGGGTGGGTATGGGCTCGGCAAAAGCACCCGCTCCGTGCCTTCATCCGGCAGCCCCGCGCCGCTTGCGGCTGTGCCGTCGCCGGGAGCGCGGCTGCTGGCCGAACGCGATCCTTATGCCGTGATTGCGGGCCCTGCAGAGAGCGAGATCAGTATCGAGCGGTCGACCCAGCGGCAACTTGTGGCACAAATACAGGCGCTGGAGAGCGAAAACAGCAAGCTCAAGGAAGACCTCGCATTTTTTGAAAGCCTTTTACCGGCCGATCGCAGCAGTGGCGGCGTTTCCATTCGGCGTCTGACAGCCGATATCGCCGGTGCGAACCAGTTGCGTTATCGCCTTCTCGTCATGCAGGGTGGTAAGGGAGACCGGGATTTCGTTGGTACGGTGCAACTCGCGGTGACCGTTTTGCAAAATGGCAAGAGCGTGGTCCTCCTCTTTCCCTCAGGCGAGATGGCAGAAACGGCCGCGAGCGCCGCGTTCCAGCTCACATTCAAACACTATCAGCGCCTCGAAGGACTGCTGACCTTGCCGGCCGGCGTACAGATGCAGTCGCTGCAGGCCCGTGTTCTCGAAAAAGGCCAGCTGCGGACCCAGCAAACGGCAATCCTTGAAAGGAGTTCGTAATGTTCGGCTTTGGCAAAAAAAGCAAGACGACGATCAACAGTCTCATCGGTAACGGCACGCGGATCGACGGTCCGGTGCATTTCGAAGGGGGCCTGCGCATCGACGGACATGTGCGCGGCGACGTGATCGCCGACCCGATCCAAGGCAGCGTCCTGGTCGTATCCGAGAATGCCTCGGTCGAAGGCGAGGTCCGTGCCGCACATGTGATCATCAATGGCACGATCCGCGGCGCGCTCCATGCGTCCGAGCACCTTGAATTACAACCTTGCGCCCGCATCATCGGAGAAGTGAGTTACAAGACGCTCGAGATGCATGGCGGGGCAGTAGTTTCGGGGAAATTAACACCGGATCATCTTGCAGAGCCGATGCTGAAACTCGCCTCGTCGAATGCATGAACCGGTTTAGGCGTCTATAATGGGGCCCAGCAAGGCAGTTTGATTCGACTCACGGGTTCGAGGGCACTGGTCCGATACAAGTCACGCAGGAGAGATGGAATGAATGCAGTTACCGAAATGCCGGCACCGATTGTTTTTTCAGACAGCGCTGCAGCCAAAGTGGCGCAACTGATCGAGGAAGAAGGCAATCCTGATTTGAAATTGCGAGTGTTCGTGCAAGGCGGCGGCTGCTCTGGTTTCCAGTACGGCTTCACCTTCGATGAAATCACCAACGAAGACGACACCACGATGACCAAGAACGGCGTCCAGTTGCTGATCGACTCGATGAGCTACCAGTACCTGGTCGGCGCCGAGATCGACTACAAGGACGACCTCGAAGGCGCGCAATTCGTGATCAAGAATCCGAATGCGACGACCACTTGCGGCTGCGGCTCATCGTTCTCCGCTTAAGTTTGTCTGATCGCAGCCCTGTGAAGGGCAAGAATGCTTGAACGCCCCGGATTCGGGGCGTTTTTTATTCGAGGCAGCATTCCCTGGCAGTTGAACATCCGCCTGCACAGTCGCTTTTCGAAAACTTGTTAGGCCAGGTTTGCCGGATAGAGGGCGCCGAGGACCCGGCCGCCGCGCGCGCCGGTGACGGCGGGCAAGTTACCGGCCTGACGCAGATCAAAGCGCTGCGCCAGCCAGGCAAAGGCAAGCGCTTCCACATGCATGGGTGAAATACCAAGCGCCGCGGTCGACGTTACGATTGCCGGATGCCTGGACGCCTTCAAGGCCTGCTCCATCGCCAGCATCAGGTGGCTGTTGAACGCACCGCCGCCACAGACATAGACTGCCAGCGCCGTCGGTGCGCTCGCCGCGATCGCATGGGCCAGCGTCGTTGCGCTCAGCGACAGTAGCGTCGCCTGCACATCTTCTGGCGGCAACGAGGGAAACGGGATCAGGTGGGCATCCAGCCAGGCGCTGTCGAACAGGTCGCGCCCCGTGCTTTTTGGTGCGGGTTTGGCAAAGAACGGAACGCGCTGCATCGCCTCCAGCAGCGGGGCGTGCACCGTACCGGTCGCGGCCCACTTGCCATCTGCATCGAAGGCGTGCTGGCGATGCCGGGCGATCCAGGCATCCATCAGCATGTTGCCCGGGCCAGTGTCGAAACCAGTCACCACCATTGGCGCCGTATCGTCGAGGATGCTGATGTTGCTGATGCCACCGATATTGGCGACGACACGACACTCGCCGGGTTGGGAAAACACGGCATGATGAAACGCCGGTACCAGCGGTGCGCCCTGTCCGCCGGCGGCAATGTCGCGGCTCCGGAAATCGGCGACGACATCGATACCGGTCAATTCTGCGAGCAGCGCCGGATTGTTGGTCTGACGCGTGTAGCCGAGGTCGGGCCGATGGCGGATGGTCTGGCCATGGACGCCGATCGCGCGTACTGCAGTGGCGTCAAGCTCGGCGGCAGACAGCAGCTGCCTCACGCATTCGGCATACTGTTCCACTAGCCGGTTGGCGAGCAGCGCTTCGCGATGGATTTCATTGTCGCCGGGCGTTTGCAGCGCCATTGCCTCGGCGCGCAGGCTGGAAGGGAAGGGCTGGCATGCAGCGGCCAGCATGTGCAAACCACCGCTGGCACCCTCTGCCGCAGTGACCAGCACGCCATCGACACCGTCGAGGCTGGTGCCCGACATCAGGCCGATGTAGTGGGTCATGGAGGCGATTCCCGAAGACGGTTGCAGAGTGCGCTGCGGTCGGCGCTGCATTGGTCAGCGCCGGCCCTTGTACGGATCAGCGCGAGGCGAGTTTCAGGCTCTCGGTCGGGTTCAGCAAGGCGAACCGGTGCAGCATGTCGGATGCAACGTTCTGGAAGCGATGCCGTTCGGCCACTGTCAGAGGTTGGGCATTGGGCACATCCACCGACAACGGATCACGCGGCTTGTTGTTGACGCGGAACTCATAGTGCAGATGCGGTCCGGTCGACCATCCCGTCATGCCGACATAGCCGATCACGTCGCCTTGCGAGACATGCGCGCCCTTGCGCAGGCCGCTGCTGAACCGGCTCATGTGCGCGTAGGCCGTCGAATAATTCGACCAGTGCTTGACGACGACCACGTTGCCGTAGCCGTTCTGGCCACCCACAAATTCCACCACGCCGTCACCGGATGCACGGATCGGGGTGCCGACCGCTGCGGCAAAATCGACGCCTTCGTGCCGTTTCCACTGCCCCGAGATCGGATGCATGCGCATCGAGAAACCCGACGAGATACGCGAAAACTCGAGCGGCGATTTCAGGAACGCTTTTTTCAGGGACTTGCCGTCGAAGCTGTAGTACCCGCCGCCTTGCGCAGTGCCAGGCTCATCGAACCAGACCGTCCGGTAACTTGCGTCACCATTGGTGAATTCACCTGCCAGGATGCGGCCGGCGCGAACGAATTCGCCGTTTTGCCAGAAGGTCTCGTAGACGACGTTGAAGCGGTCACCGCGTTGCAGGTCGGAGGCAAAATCGATGTCCGTCGAGAACATGTCGATGATCTGCTTGGCGACGTTGTCGGGAATTTGCGCTGCATCAGTTGCTGCGAAAAGCGAGGACCGGATCACGCCAGCATGCATTTCAACGCGCTTCTCGAGCGGCGCGGTCGTGATGGCGGCCTTGAGCGTCGTGCCTTCGCGGCGAATGACGAGATTCTTCAAGCCGTTGCCCGCACCATCGCCCAGCGACGCCGACAGCATCTGGAGCGTACCGTTGGCGCTGGTCTGGGCTTGCACCCGCTTGCCCGGCGGGAGGTGAAACACGGCGCGCGCGGCGGTGTCGGTCTTGATGAAGGCGGCTGCCGCATCGTCTTCCACGCCAAGGCGGCCCAGAAGCGCTGCGAGCGTATCGCCAGCGCGGATCTTCTCTTCACGGACGAAATTCTGCTGGCTATCTTCCAGCGCATACAGCTGCGCGTTGATGTCGGGTAACGCAAGAACCTGGCTGATCGATTTCACAGGCAGGTCCGAAGCATCGGGCGCCATTGGCGCCACACCGGCCGCACCAAAAGCGATCACGGCGAGGCCGAGCGCCGAAGCGGAGACGATGCGCGCCTTGCGCGAGGAACCGAGCAGCATGACGCGGATCGTGTTCAGGGGGAGGATTTTATCTATAGAGATCATGCAATAAGTTAAAATTTATCGTTTTGGTCTGCTACTCTTTCGTGCTGCTTTTATTGGAGCGATGCAAGGGTCGGGCGACCAAAAATTATACCAACACCACCGACCCAGTTTCCCCATTTAATCACTGCTTTTCCCGCCTTTCACCGTTTTATTCGCGGTTAATTGTGTTTTTAATACTGAAAAATGAGTCGAAATTGTCAGACGATAAACTTTTGCATGTAGCGTCAAATGACGTTTCTCCGCCACTTTCGGTCCCTCTTTCCGATGTCGTGCAGGAATCACTTGCAGTAACGAAACGTGGTGCCGACGAGTTGCTGATCGAGTCCGACTTCATCCAGAAATTAATCCGATCCGAGAAGACCGGTGTACCGCTACGCGTAAAACTTGGCTTGGATCCGACCGCACCAGACTTGCACCTGGGACACACCGTTGTGTTGAACAAGTTGCGCCAGATGCAAGATCTAGGCCACACGGTGATCTTTCTGATCGGCGATTTCACCTCGATGATTGGCGATCCGTCGGGTCGCAACATCACCCGGCCGCCACTGACCCGGGAGCAGATCAGCGAGAACGCGGCAACCTATTTTGCCCAGGCCAGCCTGGTGCTGGACGGCGACAAGACCGAAATTCGCTACAACAGCGAATGGTCCGACCCGCTCGGCGCGCGCGGCATGATCGAGCTGTCGGCGAAATACACCGTGGCCCGCATCCTGGAGCGCGAGGATTTCACCAGGCGCTTCAAGGCCGGCACCCCGATTTCGGTGCACGAGTTGCT
This sequence comes from Herminiimonas sp., assembly GCA_014377845.1. Lineage (GTDB taxonomy): Bacteria > Pseudomonadota > Gammaproteobacteria > Burkholderiales > Burkholderiaceae_D > JANXSS01. The sequence goes on along the minus strand of JACMOV010000043.1, from coordinate 8,005 downwards.
GTACCCGCTGATGCAGGGCTACGATTCGGTGGCGCTGCGTTCGGACCTGGAACTGGGCGGCACCGACCAGAAATTCAACTTGCTGGTCGGGCGCGAACTGCAGAAGGACTATCGCCAGGAGCAGCAGTGCATCCTCACCATGCCGCTGCTCGAAGGGCTGGACGGCATTGAAAAGATGTCCAAGTCGAAGGGCAATACGATCGGCATCACCGAGCCGGCCAACACCATGTTCGCCAAGGTGATGAGCATTTCCGACGTCATGATGTGGCGCTACTACGAGCTGCTGTCGTTCCGGTCGCTGGCCGAGATCGCCGGATTCAAGAAAGCCGTGGAAGAAGGCCGCAACCCGCGCGACGTCAAGGTCGCGCTGGCCCAGGAAATCGTGACGCGCTTTCATTCCCGGCAGGCGGGCGAGGATGCGCTGGCAGATTTCGTCAACCGTTCCAAAGGCGGGATTCCGGACGAGGTGCCCGAAGTGACGCTGGCCGGCGCGCCACTCGGCATCGGCCAGTTGCTCAAGCAGGCCAACCTGTGTCCTTCCAGTTCCGACGCGTTGCGCATGGTCGAGCAGGGCGGCGTGCGCATCGATGGCGCCGTCATCATCGACAAGGCCCTGAAAGTCGACGCCGGCAGCTTCGTGGTGCAGGTCGGCAAGCGCAAGTTCGCCCGCGTCCACCTGTCCTGAGCGGCGCTGCAATGGTCGACATCCTGCTGATCCGCCACGGCGAAACCGACTGGAATGCAGAGAAGCGCCTGCAGGGCCATCTCGACATCGGCTTGAATACCGCCGGGCTGCGGCAGGCGCAGGCGCTCGGCTACGCATTGCGCGAGGAGCCGCTCGATGCAATTTATTCGAGCGACCTGCAGCGCGCCCTGCAGACCGCGCAGGCGATTGCGGCACCGCGCGGCATGAACATCGGCATCGACGCCGGCCTGCGCGAGCGCTGCTTCGGCGCGTTCGAAGGCCTGCTGTATGCAGAGCTGGATGAGCACCATCCGGAAGCCTTCCGGGCCTGGAAGGCGCGCGAGCTCGATGCGCGCTATCCGGACGGCGTCAACCGGGCCGAAACCCTGCGTGAATTTTCGCAACGCTGCCTCGAGGCAATCGGCAGGCTGGCCGCCGCCGGTGGGCATCGGCGCATCGCGCTCGTCACGCATGGCGGCGTGCTCGAATGCGCCTATCGGGCGGCCACCGGAACCTCTCTGCAAATGGCACGCGATTTCGACATCCTGAACGCCAGCGTCAACCGCTTGCACTGGACGCCGGACGGCATGCAGGTGCGTGGCTGGGCAGACGTCGCGCACCTGCAGTCGGCCGTACTCGATGAAATCGACCGTTGAAGCCCATCGAAAGCCACCAATGAACATCGGTCCCCATACGCTGCGCAACAACGTCTTCGTCGCCCCGATGGCGGGCGTGACCGATCGGCCGTTCCGGCAGCTGTGCAAGGAGCTCGGTGCCGGTTACGCGGTCTCCGAAATGGCGGCGTCCAATCCGCGGTTGTGGGCGACGGAAAAATCCTCGCGCCGCACCAATCACGACGGCGAAATGGAGCCGAAGGCAGTACAAATCGCCGGCGCCGATCCGCAGATGCTGGCCGATTGCGCCCGCTTCAATGTCGACCACGGCGCCCAGATCATCGACATCAACATGGGATGCCCCGTCAAGAAAGTCTGCAACGCCTGGTGCGGTTCTGCGCTGCTGCAGGACGAGGCACTGGTGGCGCGCATCCTGGAGGCGGTGGTCGGCGCGGTCGATGTGCCGGTGACACTGAAGTTTCGTACCGGCTGGGATCGGGCCAACCGCAATGCACTGCAGATCGCCGCCATCGCCGAAGCCAGCGGCATCGCCATGCTGACGCTTCACGGACGCACCCGCGCCGATGGCTACCGGGGCGATGCCGAGTACGAGACCATTGCCGCAGTCAAGGCGCAGGCCGGCATTCCCGTGGTGGCCAACGGCGACATCACGACGCCGGAGAAGGCGCGCCGCGTGCTGGAACTGACCGGCGCCGACGCCGTCATGATCGGCCGTGCAGCCCAGGGGCGGCCCTGGATCTGTCGCGAGATCGACCATTACCTGCGCACCGGCATGCTGCTGCCGGCGCCGCTCGTCGCCGAAGTCCAGGTTCTGATGGCGGCGCACCTGCAGGCGCACTACGCGTTCTATGGCGAGTATCTTGGGGTGCGCACTGCGCGCAAGCATATCGGCTGGTATGTGCGCGACCTGGCAGGGGCGGAGGAATTTCGCCAGCGCATGAATATGCTCGAGGATTGTGCGCAGCAGCTGGCAGCGATCGCGGAATTTTTCGATTTCCAGCAAGGCCTTGGCGAGCGGTTACAATACCAGCCGGTCACGAGCTTGCTGGCCGCCTAGAAGACTCTTGAAAATCACTGTGCGGATCGATTCCCGATTTCCGGCCTGCGATGTGCGACGTACGGTCTGCTACGACCGCGTGTCGGCCTGGATCCAGTCCGCTCGCACCGCCTTTCAACAGCCTGTTAAAGCAGGACGCGCTACTTACACAAGACCCTAAACGGCACAGCATGAGCAAAGACAGCATTCAGGATGTAGTGAAGAAAAGCCTGGAAAAATACTTCCGGGATCTTGGTGAACAGCAGCCGTCCAACGTCTACGAGATGGTCGTGTTCACTGTCGAAAAACCGATACTCGAAGCCGTCATGGCGCGTGCCGCGGGTAACCAGTCGCACGCCGCCGAGATGCTGGGCATAAACCGCAATACCTTACGCAAGAAACTGCAGCAGCACGGGCTGATCTGACGCCATACTTGACGCTGCCGCACGGCTTGCGCAGCACTTTTTTGCCAGCCTGCCTCCAAGCGTGGTACTGGCCTCCCTGTCACTGACTACTGCCCGAACCTCTCCATCATGATCAAACAAGCTCTCATCTCGGTGTCGGATAAAACCGGCGTACTCGATCTCGCACGTGCCCTGGCGTCTCTCGGAATCAATATCCTGTCGACCGGCGGCACCGCAAAACTACTGGCCGAAAACGGCATTGCCGTGACCGAAGTGGCGGACTACACCGGCTTTCCCGAGATGCTCGATGGCAGGGTCAAGACGCTGCATCCGAAGATCCACGGCGGCATCCTGGCGCGGCGCGATTTTCCGGAGCATGCCGCGGCAATCGCGGCGCATGACATTCCCGGCATCGACATGGTAGTAGTCAACCTCTATCCGTTCGTGCAGACGGTGGCGCGCGAGCATTGCACGCTCGAAGAGGCGATCGAGAACATCGACATCGGCGGTCCGGCCATGCTGCGTTCGTCGGCCAAGAACCACAAGGACGTGGTGGTTCTGTGCGATCCCGCCGACTACCAGCGCGTGATCGATGCGGTGCGTACCCACGGCGACGTCGACTACGAGACCCGCTTCGCGCTGGCCAAAAAAGTGTTCGCGCATACCGCGCAATACGATGGCTCGATCACCAACTATTTCACCTCTCTCGGTAAAGACCTGCAGCATGCCGCCCGCACCAGCTACCCCGCCACGCTGAACCTGCATTTCGAAAAAGTGCAGGAAATGCGCTACGGCGAAAACCCGCACCAGAGCGCCGCGTTCTATCGCGACCTTCAGGTGCCGGCCGGGGCGCTGGCGAATTACCGCCAGCTGCAGGGCAAGGAACTCTCGTACAACAACATCGCCGATGCGGATGCGGCATGGGAGTGCGTCAAGACCTTCGACGACACCGCCTGCGTCATCATCAAGCATGCCAACCCTTGCGGCGTGGCGGTCGGCGCAAGCGTGCTCGAAGCCTACAGCAAGGCATTCCAGACGGATCCGACCTCGGCCTTCGGCGGCATCATCGCCTTCAATCACGAGCTCGATGCCAACGCTGCCGAAGCCGTCGCCAAGCAGTTCGTCGAAGTGTTGATCGCACCGTCGTTTTCCGAAGGCGCGCTGAAGATCTTCGCTGGTAAACAGAACGTGCGCCTGCTGGAAATCCCGCTCGGCGCCGGCTTGAACCCGCATGATTTCAAGCGCGTCGGCGGTGGCCTGCTGGTGCAGGCGCCGGATGCGAAGAACGTGCAGCTTGCCGAGCTCAAGGTGGTCAGCAAGAAGCAGCCGACCCAGCAGCAGCTGCAGGACCTGATGTTCGCCTGGCGGGTGGCGAAATTCGTCAAGTCGAACGCGATCGTCTTCTGCGCCAATGGCATGACCATGGGCGTCGGCGCGGGCCAGATGAGCCGAATCGATTCGGCCCGGATTGCCGCCATCAAGGCGCAGAATGCCGGCCTGTCGCTGGTCGGTACGGCGGTGGCGTCCGACGCTTTTTTCCCCTTCCGCGACGGCCTCGACGTGGTGGTGGAAGCCGGCGCCACCTGCGTGATCCAGCCGGGCGGATCGATGCGTGACCAGGAAGTGATCGATGCGGCCGACGAACACGGCGTGGTGATGCTGCTGACCGGCACGCGGCACTTCCGGCACTGACCGCCGGTCCGTCCAGTTCACCCCAGCTTGCCCGCATGAAAATCCTCGGCATCGATCCCGGTCTGCGCACCACCGGTTTCGGGGTGATCGACAAGCAGGGCAACAAGCTGACCTATATCGCATCGGGCACCATCAAGACGCCCGATGCCGACCTGCCGCTGCGGCTCAAGACCATCCTCGCCGGCATCGCTGAAATCATCCTGACCTACACCCCCGATTGCGCCGCGATCGAGAAGGTCTTCGTCAACGTCAATCCGCAATCGACCCTCCTTCTCGGGCAGGCGCGCGGCGCGGCAATCTGTGCACTGGTCACGGCCGACCTCGCGGTGGCCGAATACACGGCGCTGCAGGTCAAGCAGGCGGTGGTCGGCCAGGGCAAGGCACAGAAAAACCAGGTCCAGGACATGGTGCAGCGGCTGCTGCAATTGTCCGGCATGCCCAGCACCGATGCGGCGGATGCGCTCGGCGTGGCGATCTGCCATGCCCACAGTGGCGATGCGCTTGCCAGGCTGGGCGTGCTCGCGCCCGGACTGGCGAAAAAAGGCTTGCGCATGAAGCGCGGCCGCCTGATCGGCTGAACCGGTCCCTCTCCACGACACCGCGACACCACATCCGACCAGCCGGCATCGAGCACCGACTTTGCCATGGGGGTGTTTGCCAGCGCCGCCGCTTTGACGTTACCTACCGCACGGTAGATGAAGGGCGACGAAGGCCGCCTGTTTGCTGCCGGCTGCGACGGCTATCTGTCCAGGCCGATCTCGATTGCCACGTGCGCCACGCAATTCTGTACCTTCCTCGACCCGGTGCGTCCTGTATCATGGGCCCAACCATGCATTGGGTCTGAATCAAATGATCGGTCGTCTTTCCGGAATCCTGCTCGAAAAAAATCCGCCGCAGTTGCTGGTGGACTGCAATGGCGTGGCCTATGACGTCGGTGTCTCGATGAGCACCTTCTACAACCTGCCTGGTGTCGGCGAAAAGGTGGTGCTGCTGACCCATATGGCGGTGCGCGAGGATGCCCATTTGCTGTACGGCTTCGGCACCGCCGACGAGCGCAACGTGTTTCGTCAGCTAATCAAGATCACCGGCGTCGGCGCCCGCATCGCCTTGTCGATCCTGTCCGGGCTGTCGGTCACCGAACTGGCGCAAGCGGTGACGCTGCAGGAATCAGGCCGGCTGACAAAGATCCCGGGCATCGGCAAGAAGACCGCCGAGCGACTGCTGCTGGAACTCAAGGGCAAGTTGGGTGCCGACCTGGGCGCTGCGGCCGGGGTGGCGCATTCGGATTCCGGCACCGACATCCTCAACGCCTTGCTGGCGCTCGGCTATTCCGACAAGGAAGCGGTGCTCGCCATGAAGCAGGTTGCGCCGGGCGCTGGCGTATCTGACGGCATCAAGCAGGCCCTGAAATTCCTGTCCAAGGCCTGACGGCAGCCGGCATGCTGCCTGCGCGGCGCGGCTTTTTTTCCAGGATTGAACAATGAGCATCCAGACCGACAACTTCACCGAACAGCGCATCATCGCCGCCACGCCGGTCTCGGCCAACGAGGAAGCGATTGAGCGGGCGCTGCGGCCGAAACAGCTCGATGAATACGTCGGCCAGGAAAAAATCCGCGGCCAGCTCGAGATCTTCATCACCGCCGCACGCCAGCGTCGCGAGGCGCTCGACCATACGCTGCTGTTCGGACCGCCCGGACTGGGCAAGACGACACTCGCACACATCATCGCGCGCGAGATGGGCGTGAACCTGCGCCAGACCTCCGGCCCCGTGCTGGAGCGCGCCGGCGACCTCGCCGCGCTGCTCACCAACCTCGAGGCCAACGACGTCCTCTTCATCGATGAAATTCACCGGCTGTCGCCGGTAGTCGAGGAAATCCTTTACCCGGCGCTCGAGGATTATCAGATCGACATCATGATCGGCGAAGGTCCGGCAGCGCGCTCGGTGCGGCTCGACCTTCAGCCCTTTACGCTGGTCGGCGCCACAACACGCGCCGGCATGCTGACCAATCCGCTGCGCGACCGCTTCGGCTTCGTCGCCCGGCTCGAGTTCTACACCGCGCCCGAACTGGCGCGCATCGTCACCCGCAGCGCCGCGTTGCTCAATGCCCCGATCGTTGCCGACGGTGCCTTCGAGATCGCCAAGCGCAGTCGCGGCACGCCGCGCATCGCCAACCGCCTGTTGCGACGGGTGCGCGACTATGCCGAGGTCAAGGGCAATGGCGAAATCACCAAGCCGATCGCCGATGCGGCGCTGATCATGCTGGATGTGGATGCGGTGGGCTTCGACCTGATGGACCGCAAGCTGCTCGAAGCAGTGTTGTTCAAATTCGGCGGCGGCCCGGTCGGCCTCGACAATCTCGCTGCCGCCATCGGCGAGGAACGCGACACCATCGAGGACGTCCTCGAGCCGTACCTGATCCAGCAGGGCTTCCTGCAGCGCACGCCGCGTGGCCGCATCGCTACGCCGGCGGCTTACCAGCATTTCGGCGTCACCGCACCGCGTACGGGGCCGAATGGCGAGCTGTGGGATCAGTTGCCGTCAGTCTGATGCATTGTAGCGACGCGGCGTTTTTCGGAACAATTTATGTCTGAGAAGTAAGTTTCTGGCATTCCGGGCGACGATTTCGCGATTCGCGTCGGCACCCTGACGCATAACGCTGTCTAACGGCGATATAAAGCGGGTTGCGGCACTTGTGCAAACATATTGTGTCGCAGACAATCGGGGATTGTTTCCTTACCAGTATTTGCGCGAGATCATCATGCTGATGTCTACCCAGGCGAACCGTTATGCGCACCAGTTGCTGGACGCGCGCGCCCGATCGGTCACGATACCGCCGCTGTCGGCGAGCGGCACATTGTCGATGGCCGATGGCTACGATATTGCGAGGACCATCCTCGATATCCGGATCGCGCAGGGCGAGGTCCCGGTCGGCCGCAAGATCGGGTTTGCCAATCGCAAGATCGCCGCACGTTACGGAATCAGTGAACCGATTCATGACTCGATCTGGGCCACGATGTTCGATGGTACCGTGCGCTACACCGAAGACAATCACGGCGTCCAGAGTCTCAAGGGCGCAATCCAGCCGCGCATCGAGCCGGAGATCGTCTTCATGCTCGGGCGCACGCCCGAGCCGGATGCCACCATCGAGGACATGGCCGACTGCATCGAGTGGATGGCGCACGGTTACGAGATCGATGTCTGCCCGTTCCCTGGTTGGAAATTCGAGGTGGTCGATGCGATCGCCGCGTTCGGCATGCACGGCGCCCTGATCCTGGGCGAGCCGCGGGTGCTGTCGGCGGCGACCCGGCGCAATCTTGGCCGGGTGCTCGCCGATGCCAGCATCTCGTTATCCTGCAGCGCGCAGCCGAGCTTCACGTTGATGGCTGCGGGTTTCGGCAGCGACGTGCTGGGCAATCCGGTCAACGCGCTGTGGCAGCTGCATCGCCAGCTGCAGAGCCAGCCGCAGTTCGCGCCGCTGGCCGCCGGGGAGATCATCACCACCGGCAGCTGGACCGATGGGTATCCGGTCGTGCCGGGACAGACCTGGACGAC
>JACMOV010000042.1 GCA_014377845.1 Herminiimonas sp. | reverse complement strand
CTGCCACGGGTGGCGCGGGCCGAGTTGACGTCGACCGAAACCAGGGCTTCGGTGTGATCGATGACGATCGCGCCACCCGACGGCAGGGGCACGGTACGTGAATACGCGGTCTCGATCTGGTGTTCGATCTGGAAGCGCGAGAAAAGGGGCACGTCGTCGCGGTAACGCTTGACCCGGTGCACCATGTCCGGCATCACGTGGCTCATGAACTGCTGGGCCTGCTCATAGATGTCGTCGGTGTCGATCAGGATCTCGCCGATGTCGGGTTGGAAGTAGTCGCGGATCGCGCGGATCACGAGCGACGATTCCTGGTAGATCAGGAAGGCGCCGGAGGCCGATGAACCGGCGCCCTCGATCGCACGCCAGAGTTGCATCAGGTAATTCAGGTCCCACTGCAACTCGTCGACATTGCGGCCGATGCCGGCGGTGCGGGCGATGACTGACATGCCGGCCGGCAGGTCGAGCTTGTCCATCGTCTCGCGCAGTTCCTGGCGATCTTCGCCTTCGACCCGGCGCGACACGCCGCCACCGCGCGGATTGTTCGGCATCAGCACCAGGTAACGGCCGGCGAGCGACACGAACGAGGTCAGGGCTGCGCCCTTGTTGCCGCGTTCTTCCTTCTCGACCTGGACCATGATTTCCTGGCCCTCGCGCAGCGCATCCTTGATCGATGCATTGCGGACGTCGACGCCTTCCTTGAAATAGGTGCGGGCGACTTCCTTGAACGGCAGGAACCCGTGGCGCTCTTCGCCATAGCTGATGAAGCAGGCTTCCAGCGACGGCTCGATGCGGGTGATGACACCCTTGTAGATGTTGGACTTGCGTTGCTCGCGTCCGGTGGTTTCGATGTCAATATCGATCAGTTTCTGACCGTCGACGATTGCCACGCGCAATTCCTCCTGCTGCGTAGCGTTAAACAACATGCGTTTCATTTTGTTGACTCCGTGGCCAGGCGGCCATCTCATATGCCGGCGGGTAACGGACCAGCGATACGCCGGAACGGGGAACGTTCCTCGGTACGGCTTCGGTCGACGCCTGCGGCAGTGGCGATACGCCAAAGCGGCAATCAGCATTCGACCTCGGCGCACGGAGTGCGAAACCGGTTCGGGCAATGGCAGGTCTGCTACCAGTCCAGCAACAGTACAGGGATGTATGCGAGGGCGAGGAGCCTGGGGAGGGAATTGCCTTTGCGGGCGGCGTCAACCTCACTGCGTTGATGCCGTCTCGGGCGCAGATCTGGTCGAACACGGTGCCGAGTGCGCGCCGGATCGGCATCTCGCGGATCGAACGACTCGCGCGTGACGCAGAAAGGGTGACTTACTCTGTCGAAGCGAACCACCCCGGGTATCGCGCCGAATCGGCAATCAGGTACGACCACATCAACCGGCGAGCCCGTGATGATCAGCGGCTCGCCAGACTTATCCTTACAGTCCAGAGCGTCAAGTCCACCAATCCCGCGCGCAATCCGATGACATCAACGGTGCGACCTTGACACGCGCAAAAATGGTGCATACACATCTTTTCCATCCAATTTGCAATTTGGCGAGGCTGATGGAGACGCCCCTGTGTAGAATGTACTTTTTATTCTTACACCAGCCGTGGTTTGTAACCACTGCGAAACAATTATATATTCAAAATGAAGGACTTAGCGAGATTTTCCGGGAAAGAGGCACAAACCTTGCTGCCCCTCTTACCGGTACCGGTCCCGCTGCAAGTCCAGCTGCTCACGATTTCGGAAGAAGAGGCAGGCCAGCGGATCGACAATTTTCTCTTGCGAATCTGTAAGGGCGTGCCGAAAAGCCATATTTACCGGGTGTTGCGTTCCGGTGAGGTACGGGTCAACAAGGGTCGCATCGACCAGACCTACCGTCTCGAAGAAGGTGACATCGTGCGCGTGCCGCCGGTGCGCGTTGCCGAAAAAGTCGCGTCCGGCGCGCCGGGCGCCGAGTTCAAGATATTGTTGGAAGACAGTCACCTGCTGGTCATCGACAAGCCGGCCGGCGTTGCGGTACATGGCGGATCCGGCGTGAGCTATGGCGTCATCGAACAGCTGCGCGCTTCGCGCCCCGATGCCAAATTCCTCGAATTGGTGCACCGACTCGACCGCGATACCTCCGGCATCCTGCTGCTGGCCAAGAAGCGTTCGGCCTTGACCAACCTGCACGAACAGATGCGCGACGGCGTCACCGACAAACGCTACCTGGTGCTGGTGCATGGCGATTGGCAGAACAGCCGCCAGCACATCAAGCTGCCGCTGCACAAGTACACCGCAGCCGATGGCGAGCGCCGGGTCCGGGTGCAAGCCGACGGCCTGGCCTCGCATACCGTGTTTTCCCTGCTGCGGCGGTTCGGACCCTATGCCTTGCTGGAAGCCGAGCTCAAGACTGGTCGAACGCATCAGATCCGGGTACACCTGTCGGCCAGCGGATTTGCGATCGCCGGCGACGACAAGTATGGCGACTTCGCACTGAACCGGGTCTTGCAAAAGGCGGACGGCGCCCGCATCGCCTTCAAGCGGATGTTCCTCCACGCGCACCAGATCACGTTCACGCATCCCGAAACCGGCAAGCCGGTGACGCTGACTGCGCCGATGCCAGCCGAATGTGAACGCTTTCTGAAGAGTCTGCCGGCCGCGCCTGCCGCCTGAACGCTTCGCTGCGGCGGACGCGGATTTCCTTCACAATGTGCGGCGGGCCGATCAGGCACCCGAAGTGACATCCCGGATACAGTCTAGAAAAGAAGGAGCCGGCAGCCGATGCTGCCGTAATACATGGCACGAAAGCAATTTGACCTGATCGTATTTGATTGGGATGGCACGCTGATGGACAGCACATCGACCATCGTCAAGTGCATCCAGGCGTCGGCACGCGATCTTGGGCTGCCGGTCCCCAACAACGAGGCGGCATCCTACGTGATCGGCCTCGGCCTTCAGGACGCGATGCAGGCGGCCATCCCTGACCTCGACCCGATTCATTATCCGCGCATGGTCGAGCGTTACCGGCATCACTATCTTGGACGCGATCACGAGCTCACGCTCTTCGACGGGGCGCGTGAGATGCTCGACGATCTTGCTGCGCAGGGCTATTTCCTGGCAGTCGCCACCGGCAAGAGCCGCGTCGGCCTGAACCGCGCGATGAACATGGCAAAACTGCTATCGGTGTTTGACGCCACCCGTTGCGCCGACGAGACGTTCTCCAAGCCGCACCCTGCGATGCTGCAGGAATTGACGCGCGAACTGGGCCAGGACATGCGGCGCACGCTCATGATCGGCGACACCACGCATGATCTGCAGATGGCGATCAGCGCCGGCGCGGCGGGCGTTGCCGTGCGCTACGGCGCCCATTCGGCAGCGGAACTGACGGCCTTGAATCCGCTCTTTTCTGCGGGATCGGTTTCAGAGCTGCACGAATGGCTGATCAACAACGCGTGATGCATCAGCGCGCGACCAAAGCAAGTAATCCTTCCGGAGCACGAGCATGGACGGCCTGATTCCCATCTGCGACGCCGATGCCCTGTCGGAAGGCGGCAAGGGCATCCGGTTTCCGCTGACCGCGTTCGGCGGCGACGGCACCGGTTTCATCGTACGGTTTCGCGGCACAGTGCACGGCTACCTCAATCGCTGTGCGCACGTGCCGATCGAACTCGATTGGACCGAAGGCGAATTCTTCGAGTCGAGCGGCATGTACCTGATGTGCGCGACCCATGGTGCGATCTACCTGCCCGACACCGGACGCTGCGCCGGTGGTCCGTGCCGGGGAGGCGCGCTGCGCAAGATCGCGGTGACAGAGCTCGAGGGCAAGATTTTCTGGCAGCCGGATGAGTACGTCAGGCCGGTTCGCGCCTGAATTCGGCGTGGCCTATTTTTATTTTTAATTGCAAGTCCGAGAACCTGACATGAATGAAATCGATCCAGCAGCACCCGCCTCCCCGCAACCAGAGGGCACCGGCAAGAGCCCTGGCTGGGAGCGGGACCTGCTTGAAAAGCTGGCCTTCGCAAGTCTGAAGGAGCAGCGAGCGCGCCGTCGCTGGGGCATCTTCTTCAAGCTGGCAACGCTGGCGGTAATCTGCGTGGCCATCTGGGCCGCCGTCGATTACGGAAATGCCGAACTGGAAACCGTCGGACCGCATACGGCACTGGTGGAAATCGACGGCGTCATCGAAGCCGGCGGCGGCAGTGGCGCTGCCGACTCGGTGATCCCGGCATTGAATCGCGCCTATGCGGATGCCGATTCTGTCGGCGTCATCCTGCGCATCAACAGTCCCGGCGGTAGCCCGGTGCAGGCCGGAATGATCAACGATGAAATCCAGCGCCTGCGCAAGGCTTTTCCCAAGAAGCCGCTCTACGTGGTGGTTGACGAGATGTGCGCTTCAGGCGGGTATTACATCGCAGCCGCGGCCGACAAGATCTTTGTCAACAAGGCCAGCATCATCGGCTCGATCGGCGTGTTGATGGATGGCTTCGGCTTCACCGGCTTGATGGATAAGCTCGGCGTCGAGCGACGCTTGTTGACCGCTGGCGAAAACAAGGGCTTCCTCGATCCTTTCAGCGCGCAGACGCCGAAGCAGAAAGAGTACGCACTCGGCATGCTCGAAGAAATCCACCAGCAATTCATCGGGGTGGTACGCACCGGACGCGGCACCCGGCTCAAGGAAACACCAGACATGTTCTCTGGCCTGTTCTGGAGTGGTGCGAAAGCGGTGGACCTCGGCCTGGCCGATGGTTTCGGCACTGTCAACAGCGTCGCGCGCACCGAGCTGAAGGCAGAAGAACTGATCGATTACACCCAGCACGAAGGCTTGTCGGAACGGGTGCTGAAGAAATTCGGCGCCGCCATCGGCGCCGGTGCTTTCCAGTCGATTGCGGGGACGGTCAAGCCCGTACTGCGATGACGGCGAAAGCGCAATATTTTCCTTGAAACTTTTGCGCGACCTTCTATAGTAATTGGGAGAGTTGCCAACGGGACGTTGGCAAATCAAATTCGTGGTGCACTGGGATCAGTGCGACACGTACCCTGCGCGCATCGACGATGCCGCGATGAGGAGCCTCTGCCTCCTTACTTGATGCTTCCCCGCGAAGCATGCAAAACGGCGACGTTCGATCGCCGTTTTGCGCTTTCCGAAATCTTTTTCAGCAGGGTTCAATCAGCCAACAGCAGGAATACCGTCGGCTTGCGCTGGAAGTCCGGCACTGTACCCGCTGCCAGGTCCTGTTTCCATTGTGATGCCGAACGCGTCCTGATTGATTCCGAAGCCAGCGTGAGGTCGGTGGCGACGCACACGAGGGTATTGCCGTTGCAGTGAGTGGCCAGCGTTTCGAGCATGGCGCGGTTGCGATACGGGGTTTCTATGAACAGCTGCGTCTGGCGTTCCTGCTTCGATCGCTGCTCCAGTTCGCGTACCCGCTTCGTGCGCAGTGCGGCATCGACCGGGAGGTAGCCGTTGAAGGCGAAGCTTTGCCCGTTCAAGCCGCTGGCCATGACCGCCAGTAGCAGCGAAGACGGGCCGACCAAGGGCCGCACGGTAATGCCGTGCCGGTGCGCCAGCCGCACCAGGTTCGCGCCCGGATCTGCAACCGCAGGAACGCCGGCTTCCGAAATCAGGCCGGCGTCGATGCCCTCCAGCAACGGCGCCAGCAAACCTGCCAAGGCCGCCTCCGGCGTGTTCACGTTAAGCTCGGCGATCCGGATCTCCTGCAGCGGCAGCGCCAGCGAATGGCCGGTTGCCACCACCTTCAGGAAGGCACGGGTGGTCTTGGCGTTCTCGGCGATGAAGCATGTGAGGGAGGCGGTCAACTGTTGCACCGCCACCGGAATGATCGCATCGAGCGGTTCGGCAGTTGCGGGGTCGGTCGATCCGAGGGTGTTCGGAATCAGGTACAGGATGCCAGGCATGGATTTGTCGGGTCAGCAAGATGAGAGGATGAACCGCGGGCAGCGGCAGCGATGACGCGGCATGGTCAGACCTGCGGCGCGGTAAAAAATGCGACGCCGGCAGCGTACAGCATGCCGCACAGGGCGATCAACGGCAGGCCGGTCAGCGCGGTCGGATCGCTCGATTCGCAGCGCTCGATGAGGGCGATGCCGAGGCCCTCGTTCTTGGCGCTACCGGCGCAGTCGTAGGGCTTCTCGATGCGCAGATAGGCGTCGAGTGCGGTGTCGGGCAGGGCTCGAAAGGTCACCACGGTCTGGACGTTGGCAAGCCGCACCGGTACCGCGGCGGCAGGGCGGCTGTCGTGAAGGCACAGCGCGGTATGGAAGACGACCTGGCATCCGCGCATCTTTTGCAACTGTGCCAGCGCGTTGTCATGCGTTCCAGGTTTGCCGATCTGTTTGCCATCCAGGGTCGCTACCTGGTCGGAGCCGATGATCAGCGTGCCGGGATTGACCTGTGCGACGGCTGCCGCCTTTTGTTCCGCAAGGCGCAAGGCTGTCGCTTCCGGCGCTTCGCCGGCGGTCGGTTGCTCGTCGATGTCCGGGACGATCACGTCGAATGGCAGGCAGAGCCTTTGCAGCAGTGCGCGCCGATAGCGCGAGCTGGAAGCCAGGATCAATCGGGTCGCTGGGGCGGAGGTGTGTGAAGTCGATGCCATTGAAACAAAAAGCAGTACGCTCGCATGTGGTCGGTCCGGAGTGGGACTTCACCCAACATATTTGCGCTAAGGCTTTGACCTGTAAGGAAAAAGACTGCTATTATCGCAGGCTTTCCCGCTCTGACGTCTGCCATGAAGCCTTTTGCGATAGACGCCTTCGACTTCGGTCGGCTCAAGGAGCAACGCGAGGGCGAGATTCCCGTCGCGGAATTGCCCAGACTCGTGAAGGAATGTGTCGATTCCTCGGGCGTGCTGCATTGGACACTCAAGGGTGGCGTCCATGCAAGCGGTCATCCAGAGCTGAACATGCAGGTGACGGGCGCCGTGCAGTTGGTATGCCAGCGTTGTCTGCAGCCGTTTTCGTTCGCCATCGACGCGGATTCGACTCTCGTGCTGGCGCAGGATGAAGAACAAGCGGATGAGATCGAAGCCAGCCTGGATGACGAGGGCATTGACGTGATCGTCGGATCGAAAGCGATGAATGTGATCGATCTGATCGAAGACGAAGCACTGCTTGCGATTCCCCAGGCGCCAAAGCATGCGGCGTGTTCCGGTGAAGGTGCAGCAGGCAGCGCGGAAAGCATCGTCGTCAAGCCGTCGCCGTTTGCGGCATTGAAGAATCTGAAGCATTAGAGGTATGCCGGTTGCAGGTGGCATGACGTGATTTGTCGGGGTGCTCGCAGCTGAGCAGATCGACTGTGTTAAATTTTAGTATTTTTGGTTAGGAGTTATCATGGCTGTTCAGCAAAACAAGAAATCCCCGTCGAAGCGCGGCATGCACCGTTCGCACGACTTTCTGGTTGCACCGCAACTGGCAGTCGAGCCAACCACCGGTGAAACGCACATGCGTCACCACATCAGCCCAAGCGGTTACTACCGCGGCCGTAAAGTGCTGAAGACAAAGAACGACGAGTAATCGCCCGACGTTGTCCTGCCACGATGGCGGCGCCACGATGCATGTTTCCGACATCGCGTGCGCCGCTTTTTCACGTCCGTTGCCCGCACTGGTTTCACGCATGATTGGCACCCGGCCGACGCTGGCTGCAAGAAATGCGGCGGGTCCGTCGCGTCATTTTGAATCATCCCGAATCTGGCCCATAATGGGGCTCGCTGAGGGTTCTGAATCATAAAAATGACAACAAAAATTTCCATCGACTGCATGGGCGGGGATCACGGGCCAGCAGTCACCATTCCTGCGGCGATCTCCTTCGTCGGACGCGAGCGCGAGGCCGAACTGATCCTGGTCGGTCCGGTCGAGTTGATCCAGGCGGAGCTGCGGCGCTTGAATGCCGCGTCGCATCCGCGGCTGTCGGTGGTCAACGCGACCGAAGTCGTCACCATGGAGGATTCCCTCGAGGTCGCGCTGCGCCGCAAGAAGGACTCCTCGATGCGGGTCGCGATTTCACTGGTGCAGGACGGTCGCGCCAACGCCTGCGTTTCGGCAGGCAATACCGGTGCCCTGATGGCGGTGTCGCGCTATGTGCTCAAGACCATGCCTGGCGTCGACCGTCCCGCGATCTGCACCCTGATTCCGAACCAAAAAGACCGTCCGACCTACATGCTCGACCTCGGCGCAAACGTCGATTGCAGTCCGCTGCACCTGCATCAGTTCGCGTTGATGGGTTCGGCGCTGGTCAGTGCGATCGAGGGCAAGAAGCAGCCGACCATCGGACTTCTCAACATCGGGGCTGAAGACATCAAGGGCAACGATCTGGTCAAGCAGACCGCGGCGTTGTTGCGGGCCGACCATGCGCGTGGCGTGCTCAATTTCTACGGCAATGTAGAGGGCAATGACATCTTCGAGGGCACGACCGATATCGTGGTGTGCGATGGTTTCGTCGGCAATGTCGTCCTGAAGGCGTCGGAAGGTCTCGGCCGCTTCGTCAAGAACACGCTGACCGCAGAATTCAAACGTACGCCGCTCAACATGCTGGGCGCGCTGATCGCACGCGGGGCCATCAAGGCATTTTCCCGCAGGATGAATCCCTCCCGTTACAATGGCGCCAGCTTGCTCGGTCTGCGCGGCCTCGTGTTCAAGAGTCATGGCGGCACCGATGCATACGGTTACGAGTGGGCAATCAGGCGGGCGTTCGACGCCGCAAAATTCGACGTGCTGACGCAGATTTCGGCCAGTATCGCGGCGCTCATGCCGCAGGCCGAACGCGCTGCGCCAACCGAGGACCAGCTGACTCCAGCGGACCTTCAACAACAGAAGATCGCATGACCCAATACAGCAAGATCATCGGGACCGGTAGCTTTCTGCCACCCCGGCGCGTGTCGAATGCCGAACTGGCGGAACAGCTCGCTGCTTCCGGCATCGAAACCTCCGACGAGTGGATCGTTTCGCGTAGCGGCATATCGGCTCGCCACTATGCCGCGCCAGGCGTTCTCGCCAGCGACCTCGCGGTCGAAGCGGCCACCAAGGCGCTGGCCGCTGCTGGCCTGGCGCCAAACGACATCGACCTGATCATCGTGGCGACTTCCACTGCGGATCATGCCGGCGGATTTCCGAGCACGGCGTGCATCGTGCAGAAGAAACTCGGCATCATCAATGATGGCGCGGCAATGGACGTGCAGGCAGTGTGCAGCGGTTTCGTCTATGCCGTCGCAGTGGCCGACAGCTTCATCAAGAGCGGTGCGCACAAGAACGCCCTGGTGATCGGCACCGAGGTGTTCAGCCGCATTCTCGATTTTCAGGATCGCGCGACCTGCGTCCTGTTCGGCGATGGCGCGGGTGCGGTGGTCATGACTGCATCGGCCGAACCGGGAATCCTGGCGACCAAGCTGCATGCAGATGGCCGTCATGCCGAAATTCTGTGCGTACCAGGCAATGTGAGTCATGGCGGCCTGGCCGGCAGCGCGTTTCTCTACATGGATGGACCGGCAGTATTCAAGCTCGCCGTTTCGGTACTGGAAAAAGTGGCCCACGAGACCCTGCAACTTGCCGGGCTGAGCGCGACGCAGATCGACTGGCTGGTGCCGCATCAGGCCAACATTCGCATCATGCAGAGCACCGCGCGCAAGCTCGGCCTGCCGACCGATAAAATGGTAGTCACTGTCGATCAGCATGGCAATACCTCGGCGGCGTCGATTCCGCTGGCGCTCGATCAGGCCGTGCGCGACGGCCGTATCCGACCCGGCCAGAACGTCATGATGGAAGGCGTCGGTGGCGGCTTCACCTGGGGCGCAGTCCTGGCCCGCATGTAATTCATTTCAATTCTCTCTTAGACGATGACCCAATTCGCATTCATTTTCCCTGGACAGGGCTCGCAGGCGGTCGGCATGCTCGACGCCTTTGCCGACAACGCCGTCGTCCGCGATACCGTTGCCGAAGCGTCCGATGCACTCGACTTCGACATGGCGGCGTTGATCGCCAACGGCCCGAAGGAAGCGCTCGACCTGACCACCAATACCCAGCCGGTCATGCTGACGGCGGCCGTCGCTTTCTATCGCGCCTGGCTCGCTGCTGGCGGCGCCGCGCCCGCCATGGTTGCCGGCCACAGCCTGGGCGAGTATTCAGCCCTGGTCGCTTCTGGCGCGCTGTCGTTCCGCGATGCCGTACCGCTGGTGCGTTTTCGCGCCGAGGCAATGCAGGCGGCGGTGCCGGTCGGGCAAGGCGGCATGGCAGCCATTCTGGGCCTGTCGGATGAGGATGTCCGGGCCGTGTGCCTCGAGGCAGCACAGGGCGAGGTGGTGGAAGCCGTCAATTACAACGCGCCCTTGCAGGTCGTAATCGCCGGCAACAAGGCGGCAGTCGATCGTGCATGTGAACTGGCGAAGGCCAAGGGTGCAAAGCGGGCCTTGCCGCTGGCGGTGTCGGCGCCATTTCATGCATCGCTGCTGCAACCGGCTTCCGATCGCCTGAAAACCTACCTTGCCGATATCCCGTTCGCGACGCCGCAGATCCGGCTCGTCAACAACGTCGATGTCGCGATCGTCTCCGATGCGGCTGCGATCCGCGATGCCCTGGTGCGGCAGGCGGCGCGGCCGGTACGCTGGGTCGAAACCGTGCAGTGCATGGCTGCAAACGGCATCACGCACCTCATCGAGTCCGGTCCAGGCAAGGTACTGACGGGCCTGACGAAACGCATCGATCCGACCCTGATCGGTGAAGCTATCGCCGACCCTGCATCGTTTGCAAAAATCATGGAACTGCTGAAATGACAGATACCCCTTCCACGCTCGCAGGACAGGTCGCACTGGTCACCGGCGCGTCGCGCGGCATCGGCCGCGCGATCGCGCAGGAACTGGCGCGGCAGGGCGCCATCGTGGTCGGGACCGCGACGACCGAGGCCGGCGCCGCAGCCGTCTCGGACTATCTGCAGGCAATCGGCCCCGAGGCCGGCAAGGGCGTCGTGCTCGACGTGAACGATCCGGCAGGCTGCAGTGCGCTGGTCGAACAGACGCAGAAGGAATGCGGCGGCCTGTCGATCCTGGTCAATAACGCCGGCATCACGCAGGATCAGCTCGCCATGCGGATGAAGGACGAGGAATGGGACGCCGTGATCGCAACCAACCTGACGGCGGTGGCGCGTCTTTCACGCGCAGTGCTGCGCGGGATGATGAAGGCAAAGTACGGGCGTATCATCAACATCACGTCGGTGGTCGGCTCGATGGGGAATGCAGGACAGATGAACTATGCTGCGGCCAAGGCTGGGGTGGCCGGCATGAGCCGTGCGCTGGCACGCGAGATCGGCAGCCGTAACATCACCGTCAACTGCATTGCGCCAGGTTTCATCGATACTGACATGACGAAGGCATTGAACGAGCAGCAGATCGCTGCAATGTTGCAGCAGATCCCACTGGGACGTTTCGGACTGCCGGAGGATATAGCCGCGGCAGTGGGTTTTCTCGCATCGCCTCAGGCCGGGTACATCACCGGTAGCACCCTGCACGTGAACGGTGGCATGTACATGAGCTGAAGGGCAGCGCCGCTGCGCAAGCAAGGCAAGCGGCAACGGTTTCAAAAGCGTACGGAAGGCGGATTCGACCGCGCCCGAGCATTGTAAATATCAAAACCCAAAGCTAATTTTTGTCGCGCAAACCTGCTAAAATGCGCGCACTTTCTGCAACCACACTGGAGTCTTACCATGTCCGATATCGAACAGCGCGTTAAAAAAATTGTCGCCGAGCAGTTAGGTGTTGCTGAAGCCGACATCAAGATCGAATCGTCGTTCGTCGACGACCTCGGCGCAGATTCGCTCGACACGGTGGAACTCGTCATGGCCCTCGAAGACGAATTCGAGATGGAAATCCCGGACGAGCAAGCTGAAAAAATCACGACCGTGCAGCAGGCGATCGACTACGCCAAAGCACACGTCAAGGCGGCGTAATTCGCCGGTACCCGCGCCAGCATTGAACCAAGGAGAATTGTTTGAGTCGTTCACGTCAACGCCGCGTGGTGATCACCGGCCTGGGCTGCGTTTCCCCTGTTGGTAATACGCTCGCGGACTCCTGGAATGCGATCCTCGAAGGCCGCTCCGGCATTGCGACGATTACCAAGTTCGACGCCACGGCGTTTACCACGCACATCGCCGGTGAGGTCAAAGGGTTCCGTATCGAGGATTACATCCCCGCCAAGGAAGCGCGCCACATGGATACCTTCATCCATTACGGCATGGCGGCCGGCATGCAGGCGATGCAGGATTGCGGTCTCGAGGTCACGCCTGAAAACGCGACCCGGATCGGCGTCATCGTCGGTTCCGGCATCGGCGGCCTACCGCTGATCGAGGAGACGCACGCCGAATTGCAGGCGCGCGGCCCGCGTCGCGTCAGCCCGTTTTTCGTTCCTGCCTCGATCATCAACATGATCTCCGGTCATCTCTCGATCAAGTACGGACTGCAAGGACCGAACCTGGCCATCGTGACAGCCTGCACCACCGGTCTGCATTGCATCGGCGCTGCCGGCCGCATGATCGAATACGGTGATGCCGATGTGATGATCGCAGGTGGTGCCGAGTCGACCGTGTCGCCGCTGGGCCTGGGCGGTTTTGCGTCCGCGCGCGCGCTGTCGACGCGTAACGACGATCCGACGACGGCATCGCGTCCATGGGACCGCGACCGGGACGGCTTCGTCCTGGGCGAAGGCGCCGGCGTCATGGTGCTGGAAGAATATGAACACGCGAAAGCACGTGGGGCGAAGATCTATGCGGAATTGCTCGGCTTCGGCATGAGCGCCGATGCGCACCACATGACGGCGCCCCTGGAAGATGGCGAAGGCGCACGACGGTGCATGGTTTCGGCACTGGACAACGCCGGTATCAATGCGGATCAGGTTGACTACGTCAATGCGCACGGCACATCGACACCGCTCGGTGACCTGGCAGAGACGGTTGCGATCAAGCGGGCGCTGGGCGAGCATGCGCGCAAGGTGGTCGTCAACTCGACCAAGTCGATGACCGGGCACCTGCTCGGCGGCGCAGGTGGGCTCGAAGCGGTTTTTACGGTGATGGCACTGAAGAACCAGATCTCGCCACCGACGATCAACATCTTTAACCAAGACCCTGCGTGCGACCTCGACTATTGCGCGAACGTGGCACGCTCGATGCCGATCAACATTGCGGTTAAAAATTCCTTCGGCTTCGGTGGCACGAACGGTACGCTCATCTTCGGCAAGACCTGATTAACCGGTGCCCGGCAGCTTGCCGGGCATTTTCCGCGCGGTGCGACGCAGGTCCGGGCGGGTTGTTCATCGCGATTTGGTGCGGCAACTTTCGCTGCTACCGAACTCTTTTCTCCAACCGTAACGACCAGGGCGTCTGCCATGTCCATCGCGGTGTCTGCCGTGATTCGGCCTTCCCGGCTGCTGCGATCGATGACGCTTGCAATGTCGGTCATGAGCACCTTGGTCGGCATTGCAATGCTCTCTGGCTGGCCGGACAATTTCACCGGCATGACGCGCGCACTCGCTGCAATCGCCTGTATTGCTGGGGGAATCATCGCAGGTGCTGGCGGCATGCGGAAAAACCCTCATGTGCTTATTGATATTTCGGGAATCGGCCAAATACGTATTGCAGAAACCGCGCTTCAACACACCGCTGCGCATCCGGAAGGCACTGATTTTGACGTATCGCAACGGGTGATGCGCCTCCTCCCGAACTCGACACTGTGGTCGCGTTTGATGATCCTGCGGCTACAAGCAGAACAGGGCTCCATACACACAATTGTCATCCTGCCGGACACGACGCCGCCGACAAGCTTTCGCGCGTTATCCGTTGCATGCCATTGGATTGCCGCGCACAATAATCGCGCCGAAAGTGAAAAGACTTGAGGTATCGGATACTCTGAATGTTGAACTTATTATGTTTCAAATAGTCAACATCGGGTATCGCGCGCAGGTTGTAAAAGAACAAGGGAATGTCGATTGACAACCGAACGCGATATTGATCAGTTACTCGTCGAGCGGGTCCAGCGCGGCGATAAAAAAGCGTTTGAACTGCTGGTGTTGAAATATCAGCGGAAATTGATGCGATTGGTGTCGCGGCTTTTGCGCGACCAAGCGGAAGCCGAGGATGTTGTTCAGGAAGCTTTTATCAAGGCGTACCGGGCTCTGCCGCAGTTTCGCGGCGACTCGGCGTTTTATACTTGGCTTTATCGGATCGGCATCAATACGGCAAAGAACTACCTGGTCACGCAGGGACGGCGGGCGCCGACTTCGACCGAGGCGGATGCGGAAGAGGCGGAAACCTTTGACGATGGCGAGCAGCTGCGAGACATCAACACGCCCGAATCGATGCTGGCCACCAAGCAGATTGCGGAAACGGTCAATGTCGCCATGGATGCGTTGCCAGAAGAGTTGCGGGTGGCAATCACGCTTCGCGAGATCGAAGGTCTTAGCTATGACGAGATCGCCGATGCCATGGGCTGTCCGATCGGTACGGTACGCAGCCGGATTTTTCGGGCGCGCGAAGCGATTGCCGAGAAATTGCGGCCTCTGCTGGGGACGGCCCTCGACAAGCGCTGGTAGGGATGTGGTGCAGGTTGCAGTCGGCACATGGCGGGACAGGTAGCGGTAGCAGATGGTAGCAGGGGTTTGACGGCGTTTTTCGGGGTGATCATGGATACGAACAAGACAGTGAATGCACAGGTTTCTGCTTTTGCCGACGGTGGGCTCGACGGGGTGCAGGCCGCCACCATCCTGAAGGTGTTGCAAGAGCCCGCCGGGCGCGCTGTATGGGATGAATACCATCTGATCGGCGACGTACTGCGATCGAGCGATTCCGCGGTGGCGATGACGCCGGACTTCAGTGTGCGGATGGCAGCGCGTCTTGCCGACGAGCCCATTCACGTTGGCGCCGCACTGGTGTCACCCAAGCCAGTGCACCGTGCCTGGCGCGCTGGTATTTCGGGTGCTGCGATGGCAGCCACCGTTTTACTGACCGTACTGGTGGGCCCGCGCCTGATCGGGACGCAGCACCCGGGAGCCGCTGCCGAAACAGCAGGCGTAGCACGAACCGCGAACGGCATCGTGGCCGTTGCGACTGCCAAGCCGGAAACAGCTGTGCTGCGCGACGTCCAGATCGACGAATACCTGTTGGCACACCAGCGTTTTTCGCCATCCATCTACAGCACGGCGCTCTATGCGCGTTCGTCTACCTTTGCAACCGAGTCAGATAAATAATTCCTATGCGGCAGACCTTGGTCCTGTTTAAGTTTGTCGTAGTTCTCTCCAGTTTCATCGCTCTTTCCGGACATGCCGAAACCGTCGCCGATGTCAATGACAAGCAGGATGCGCAGTCCTGGCTGAGAAAAATCCACGTAGCCGCTCAAAAGCTGAACTATTCGGGCACATTCGTCTATCAACAGGCGAACCAGATCCGCACGTCCCGCATCACGCATGTGCTCGACGGCCGCAACGAGCGCGAGAAGCTCGAAATCCTCGATGGCAAGCCACGCGAATATATTCGCAACAATGAAGAGATCATCTGCTACGTGCCGGAGATCAAGACCCTGCTCGTCGAAAAACGGGTGACGCAGGACGCCTTCCCCGCGATCCTGGCAGCGAGTCCCGCTGAAGTCGCAGAGCATTACGATGTCAAGAAAGGCGAAACGGGCCGGGTCGCCGGCTTTGATTGCCAGTCGATCGTACTGGACCCCAAAGACGACCTGCGCTACGGCTACAAGCTGTGGGCGGAAAAAAGCACCGGTCTCCTGCTACGCGCGCAGACCCTGAACGAGCGCAACGAAGTCGTCGAACAGATTGCATTCACGCAGGTGGCCATCGGTAATGTCGACAGGTCAAAGGTGAAGCCGAGCTTTCCCAACACACACGGCTGGCGGGTTGAAAACGCGGTCATGTCGCAGGCGCCGCTGAGTGGCTGGAGCGTCAAGGCCGTGCCATCCGGCTTCAAGAAAATTCGTGAAATGAAACGGATGATCTCGGACACACCGGCGGCCAACGGACCGGGTGTTCCCGTTACGCCGCCCACGCAGAGGGAAGTCGCGCAAATCGTGTATTCGGACGGATTGGCCGCAATTTCGGTGTTCATAGAGCCGGTATCCCAGAGCCGGACCGAGGGTTCGATGCAACAGGGCGCGATGAATATCACCGGAAAGCGGCAAGGCGATTTTTGGCTTACCATTGTCGGCGAAGTTCCGGCGGCGGCCATCCGGCAGGTCGCCAACTCGATTGAATTCAAACCCAGATAGCCAAACCAATACGTCGTCTTATGAAAACAATCCCGTCCGCGCATCGGCTCGTTGCTACTGTTTTTCTAGGCGCTGCAAGCGCCTTTTTCGCACCTGCGCTGTTGCTTGCGGCGCCCACGGCAGAAGCTGCCGCCGCCGGTTTGCCCGACTTTACCGACCTTGTGGAGCGTACCGGTCCGGCAGTCGTCAACATCCGCACCACTGAAAAAGTGAAACAAGGGCAGGGCGTGCCTGGCGCCGGCGATGATGAGGAGATGCAGGAATTCTTCAAGCGTTTTTTCGGCGTGCCGGTACCGCGTCAGCCGCAGCCGAACGTGCCAAACGCGCCGAACACGCCGCGTGGCCGCAAGCAGGCGCCCCAGCAGGATGAGGAAGTGCCGCGTGGCGTCGGTTCCGGGTTCATCATGTCGGCCGACGGCTATGTCATGACCAATGCCCACGTCGTCGATGGCGCGGATGAAGTCTACGTAACCCTCACCGACAAACGGGAATTCAAGGCCAAGATCGTCGGCGCCGACAAGCGCTCCGACGTGGCGCTGGTCAAGATCGAGGGTGCCAATCTGCCGCGCCTTGCCATTGGCGATTCCAACAAGATCCGCGTCGGCGAATGGGTCATCGCGATCGGTTCGCCGTTTGGCCTCGACAATACCGTGACTGCCGGCATCGTCTCTGCCAAGGCGCGCGATACCGGCGATTACCTGCCGCTGATCCAGACCGACGTCGCGGTCAATCCGGGGAACTCGGGGGGCCCGCTGATCAACATGCGTGGTGAGGTCATCGGCATCAATTCGCAGATCTACAGCCGCTCCGGCGGTTACATGGGCATTTCCTTTGCCGTGCCGATCGACGAGGCGATGCGCGTGTTCGATCAGCTCAAGACCAGTGGCCGCGTCACGCGCGGCCGGATTGGCGTGCAGATCGGCGAAGTCACCAAGGACGTCGCTGAATCGCTTGGCCTGACCAAGGCGCAGGGCGCGCTTGTGTCCCGAATCGAACCTGGTGGGCCCGCGGAAAAGGGCGGCCTGGAAGCGGGCGACATCATCCTCAAGTTCAACGGTGTGCCGATCGAGAAATCCAGCGACCTGCCGCGCATGGTCGGCAATATCAAGCCTGGTACGCGGTCGACGGTAACGGTCTGGCGCAAGGGCACGAGCCGTGACCTGACGCTGACGGTCACCGAACTGGAACCGCAAAAAGCGGCTACCCGTGAAGAGAAGAAACCAAAGGCGGAAGTCCCGGCGAACGCGCTCGGTCTCATCGTGGTCGACTTGCCAGAGGCGCAGCGGCGCGAGCTGAAAGTCGAAGGCGGTGTCGTCGTCGAAAGTGCGGAAGGCGCCGCAGGCCGGGCCGGATTCCGGCCAGGCGACATCATCCTGCGCTTGAATAACATCGATATCAAGGACGCCAGGCAGTTCAACGCCCTGGTATCGAAGCTGGAGCCGAAAAAGCTCGCGGTGCTGCTGGTGCGGCGCGGTGATTCTTCCCAGTTCGTGCCGGTGCGGCCTGGTCAATAACCGGATCGATTCCTGCCGGCCGGCCCGGCGCCCTCGCTTTCCGGCAAGCGGGGGGGCTTCCGGGCCGCCACTTTTCGTTGGCATTTCATGTCTCCCCATCTGATTCTTTACGGGCGCAGTTATTGCCATCTCTGCGAGGACATGGCGCTTGCGCTGAAGCCGTTTGCAGCATTGTTCGACTTCGATCTCGATATCGTCGATGTGGACGCCGATGCCGATCTGGTGGCGCTGTATGACGATCTGGTGCCGGTTCTGGTGGCCCGAATGCCGGACGGGACGTGTCGGCAGCTGTGCCACTATTTTCTCGATCCGGCCGTGCTGCACGCTTTTTTTGCCGAGGCGCCCGCCTGAGGTCTCGCTGCAAGCGTAGCACTCCCGGCCTTGGGCAACGATATGACGGGCGTTCCCCCCCGGAATCCGTTAAAATGCTGCGACTGAACATCCTTATTCAACAAGGCGCTCGTCTGGGAGATCATCCCGATGCAGGCGCCTTTTTTGCAACCGCAGGACGCGCGCGCCGTTTTGAAATTCATGAACAATATCCGTAATTTTTCAATCATCGCGCACATCGATCACGGCAAGTCAACGCTGGCCGACCGCATCATCCAGCTCTGCGGCGGCCTGTCCGACCGTGAAATGGAGGCGCAGGTGCTCGATTCGATGGATATCGAGCGCGAGCGCGGGATCACGATCAAGGCGCAAACGGCGGCGCTGAGCTACAAGGCGCGCGATGGCCAGATCTACAATCTGAACCTGATCGACACGCCGGGCCACGTCGATTTCAGCTATGAAGTGAGCCGCTCGCTGTCGGCTTGCGAAGGCGCATTGCTGGTGGTTGACGCTTCGCAGGGTGTCGAGGCGCAGACCGTTGCCAACTGCTACACCGCGCTCGATCTCGGCGTCGAAGTCGTGCCAGTGCTCAACAAGATAGACCTGCCGTCAGCCGATCCGGAGAATGCGATTTCGGAAATCGAGGAAGTCATCGGTATTGACGCATCGGAAGCGGTGCATTGCTCGGCCAAGACCGGTCTCGGCGTCCAGGACGTACTGGAATCGCTGATCAAGAAGGTGCCGCCGCCCAAGGGCGATGCGACCGCGCCACTGCAGGCGCTGATCGTCGACTCCTGGTTCGACAACTATGTCGGCGTCGTCATGCTGGTGCGCGTCGTCAACGGCACGCTGCGCCCGAAAGACAAGATCCTGCTGATGGCCAGCGGCACCCAGCATCTGACCGAGAGTGTCGGCGTCTTTACGCCGAAGTCGCTGTCGCGCGATGCGCTGACCGCGGGCCAGGTAGGCTTCATCATCGCCGGCATCAAGGAACTGAAGGCTGCCAAGGTCGGCGATACCGTGACACTGGTGAATCGGCCTGCCGCCACCGCGCTGCCGGGTTTCAAGGAAGTGCAACCGCAGGTCTTCGCCGGCTTGTTCCCGGTCGAGGCGAACCAGTACGATGCGTTGCGGGATTCGCTTGAAAAGCTCAAGCTCAACGATGCGGCGCTGCAGTACGAACCCGAAGTGTCGCAGGCGCTCGGCTTCGGCTTTCGTTGCGGCTTCCTCGGCTTGCTGCACATGGAAATCGTCCAGGAACGGCTCGAGCGCGAGTTCGACATGGACCTGATCACGACTGCACCGACCGTCATCTACGAAGTCGTGATGCGGGATGGCGCGATCCTGATGGTCGATAATCCGTCGAAGATGCCCGATCCTTCCAAGATCGAGGAAATTCGCGAGCCGATCGTGACCGTCAATCTCTACATGCCGCAGGAATACGTGGGCGCAGTCATCACGCTTTGTACCCAGAAGCGCGGCAACCAGATCGACATGAACTACCACGGCAAGCAGGTCAAGCTGACCTATGAAATGCCGATGGCCGAAATCGTTCTCGATTTCTTCGACAAACTGAAGTCGACCTCGCGCGGCTATGCCTCGATGGATTACGAGTTCAAGGAATACCGCAACGCTGACGTGGTCAAGGTCGACATGCTGATCAACAGCGAGAAGGTGGATGCGCTGGCGATCATCGTGCATCGTTCGAACAGCCAGTACCGGGGGCGGGCGGTTGCCGCCAAGATGCGTGAACTGATTCCGCGCCAGATGTTCGACGTCGCGATCCAGGCCGCGATCGGCGCCAACATCATTTCCCGGGAAAACGTCAAGGCGCTGCGCAAGAACGTGCTCGCGAAATGCTACGGCGGCGACATCAGCCGCAAGCGCAAGCTCCTTGAAAAACAGAAGGCCGGCAAGAAACGCATGAAACAGGTCGGCTCGGTCGAGATTCCGCAGGAAGCGTTTCTCGCAATCTTACAAGTGGATGACAAATGACGCTGCAATCGCTGCTCGGTAATTTCGCCCTGATCCTGTTCGTCCTGACGATCGCCACCGGCATCATTTGGTGCTTCGATGTGTTTTATCTGGCGCCGCAGCGCCGTACTGCCGCCAACACGGCGCTAGCCGAACTCGATGCCCGCACTGCACGGCTGCAGAACGATGGCATCAAGACCGAAACAGCCAACCGCGCCGCGATCGAGTCGGCGATCTTGCGGCAGCCTGCGTGGATCGAATATTCCGGCAGTTTTTTTCCGGTACTGGCGCTGGTGTTCTTCCTGCGTTCGTTCCTCTATGAACCATTCAAGATCCCGTCGAGTTCGATGGTGCCGACCTTGCAAGTCGGCGATCTGATCCTGGTAAACAAATTCACCTACGGCATCCGGTTGCCGGTCCTGAACAAGAAAATCATTGAAGTCAGCCAGCCGCAACGCGGCGATGTGATGGTCTTTAAGTATCCAAAAGACATGACGCTCGACTACATCAAGCGGGTCGTCGGCGTCCCTGGTGATAAAATAATCTATAAAAACAAGCAGTTGACCGTGAATGGTCAAGCATTGTCTTACAAGCCTCTGCCGGATTATCTGGACGAAGAGCGACTGACGTACGCGAAGCAGTACCTGGAAAACTTGACGGGGAAGGAACATCGCATCCTCAACGACGAGAATGCGCCGCCCTATGTGCAGAATCCGGACGCGTTTCCGCAACATGAATTGTGCAGCTATAACGCCGAAGGTTTCGCCTGCACGGTCCCCGCTGGACAATACTTCATGATGGGGGATAATCGGGACAACAGCGCCGACAGCCGGTACTGGGGTTTCGTGCCTGACAAGAATATTGTTGGAAAAGCATTTTTTGTGTGGATGAATCTGAGCAATATCAAGCGTATTGGCAGTTTTGACTAATCAGCAGCGGGGGTCATGCATGAATTTGATGTCGTCGAAAAAACAGGGCGGTCTCACGCTCATCGGACTGATTTTTTTGCTGGCGATCTTTGGACTGATCGGTTTGCTCGGGTTGAAGGTCGTTCCGACTGTCATTGAATTTCAATCGATCAAGAAAACGATCGCAGCGGCGCGGCAGGATGGTTCCTCACCGGTTGAAATTCAGAAATCATTCGACAAGCGGGCCAATGTTGCATACATCGACGCCATCTCGGGCAAGGACCTGACGATCGTGCGCAACAGCGATAATGGCTTCGACGTGAGCTTTGCGTACGACAAGAAGATCCCGCTCGTCGGCCCTGCCAGCCTGCTGCTCGAATACGAAGGCACCACAGCAACGTCGACGCAAAAGAAGACCATTGAGTGAGGTTCTGACGGAAAAGCCAATGGATGTCCTGGTGTTGCAAAATCGGCTGGGCCACCTGTTTTCGGATGCTGGACTGCTGCAGCAGGCGTTGACGCATCGCAGTCACAGCAGCGTCCACAACGAGCGTCTCGAATTCCTCGGCGATTCGATCCTGAACTGCGTGGTGGCGTCGCTGCTGTTCGACCGCTATGCCAAGATCGACGAGGGTGATCTTTCGCGGTTGCGCGCCAACCTGGTCAAGCAACAGTCTCTTTATGAAATCGCCCAGCGTCTTGAGCTGTCGCAGTTCCTTCGTCTGGGCGAGGGTGAGCTGAAGTCCGGTGGCTTTCGCCGGCCGTCGATCCTGGCAGACACGCTGGAGGCGCTGTTTGGTGCGATTTTTCTCGATGCCGGTTTCAATGCGGCGCGCGACGTGATCCGCGCGCTCTACATTCCGATTCTCGACACGGTCGATCCCAAGACGCTGGGCAAGGATGCCAAGACCTTGCTGCAGGAGTATTTGCAGGGCAAGAAAATCGCACTGCCGCAGTACAACGTCGTTGCGACCCACGGCGCGGCGCACAACCAGGAATTCGAGATCGAGTGCCTGGTGCCGAAGCTGGACATCCAGGTTTTCGGTACGGGCGGCAGTCGTCGCGCCGGTGAGCAGGCCGCCGCCAAGCGGGCGCTCGAAGCGGTGCAACTGGCGCTCGTTAAAAGCCCGACCGGTGCGCGTCGCGCCAAGCCGCGCACTACCCAACTCAAGCTGGCTGGCATCGCCACGATGCAGGCCGAACCGGCGCCGGAGTTGGCTGAAAAGCGCGCAGCGGCCGCCCCAGCGAAACCGTCGAAGACCGACGCCGCAATGGCGAAAAACGAAACCGATTCCAAGGTCGGTCCGGACGGCAGCCTTGCCGCCGATTCGACGAACACCCCCGACGTACCCAAAGCTGCAACCCCTCAATCGAAGACCGCATGACCGACCTCGCACCAACCGAATCAACTGATTCCCCAGACGCCTTCCGCTGCGGCTATATCGCCATCGTCGGTCGTCCCAACGTGGGCAAATCGACGCTGATGAACGCGCTCATTGGCGCCAAGGTCAGCATCACCTCGCGCAAGGCGCAGACCACGCGCCACCGGATCACCGGCATCCAGACCATCGATTCGACCCAGTACATCTACGTCGATACGCCAGGCTTCCAGACCCGCCACGCCAATGCGCTCAACAAGACCTTGAACCGGACGGTGACCAACACGCTCACCGCGTCCGATGTGATCCTGTTCCTGGTCGAGGCGGGTACGTTCGGCCCGGCCGACCAGCAAGTGCTGGACCTGATCCCGTCGAGCGTGCCGTGCGTCCTCGTGATTAACAAGGCCGACCGGATCAAGGACAAGGCCGTGTTGTTGCCCTTTGCGCAGCAAATCGCATCAAAGCACGACTTCGCCGCAGTCGTGCCCGTGTCGGCGACTCTGCGTTTTCAGCTAGACAACCTGCAGGGTGAAATCAAGAAGCACCTGCCGTTGAATGCGCCAGTGTTCGGCGTCGACGACATTACCGACCGCAGTGAAAAATTCCTTGCTGCCGAAATCGTCCGCGAAAAAGTCTTCCGTTTCGTCGGCGACGAACTGCCCTACACCAGCACGGTCGTCATCGAAAAGTTCGAGCAGGAAGGCGACCTGCGGCGCGTGTTCGCCGCGATCCTGGTGGAGCGCGATACCCACAAATCGATGGTGATCGGGCAGAAGGGCGCCCGTCTGAAGGACATTTCGACGCAGGCCCGGCTCGACATGGCGCGCCTGTTCGGCGGGCCGGTGTATCTCGAAATCTGGGTCAAGGTGAAATCCGGATGGGCCGACAACGAAGCCGGTCTGCGCGCCTACGGTTACGAGTAACAGGCGACGATGGCTCTGACTGATCGTGACGCGCCGCGCTGCTTTGGCCCGCCGTCCCTGACCCCGGGCATCCTGCCTGCGATGCCGCAGCCGTCGCATGAAGCACCCGCCGGGCGAATCGAGGAAAGCGGTGGTGCCACTGCCGAAGCCGTGCAGCCGCCAGTCAAGCCAATGCGGCGACCCGTCCGCGCTGCCAAGCCGACCGTGCGCGATCACCGTATCGCCGGCCAGCCGGGCTTTGTCCTGCATAGTTATCCCTACAAGGAAACCAGCCTGATCGTCGATGTCTTCACGCGCGATCACGGCCGGGTCGCGCTTATGGCAAAAGGCGCCAAGCGTCCCCACTCGCGCCTGCGCGGCGTGCTGCAGACATTTCAGCCCTTGTCGCTCGGCTGGAGCGGCAAATCCGAAGTGCGCACGCTGACGGCGGCGGAGTGGGTAGGCGGCATGCTCCCGTTGGAGAAATCGGCACTGCTGTGCGGGTTCTACCTCAATGAACTGCTGTTCAAGATGCTGGCGCGCGACGATCCGCACCCGGCACTGTTCGATCACTATGTCGCGACCTTGAACCAGCTGGCACACCAGGAGCCGGCGCCGATCGTGCTGCGCAAGTTCGAACGCGTGCTGTTGAAGGAAACCGGTGTCGGTGGCGACTTCACGACCTGCACTGCGACCCGCACCGCGGTCGAGCCGGACGCCCTCTATGTCGTCGAGCCGGAGCATGGTGTGCGTCCTGCGCGTCCGTCCGACACGGCGCCGCGCGTCAGTGGCAAGACGCTGCTCGACATGGAGCAGGAAAATTACAGCGATGGCGCGACGCAGACCCAAAGTAAATTCCTGATGCGTTTCTTGCTGGCGCATCATCTGGCCGGTGCGCCGCTCAACACACGACAGATTCTGATAGATTTGATGCAGTTATGACCTGCATGGTTTTTTCCCTGGACATCCAATGAGTTTCCTGCAGCCGCAAGGCCCGAGCATCGATCTCGGCATCAACATCGATCATGTCGCAACTTTGCGCAATGCGCGCGGCACCGCGTATCCCGATCCGATCGCGGCGGCGCTGCAGGCCGAGGATGCCGGCGCCGATGCGATCACGCTGCACCTGCGCGAGGATCGCCGGCACATCAAGGACGCCGACGTCGAGGCGATCCGGCCGCTGCTGCGCACCCGCATGAATCTGGAGTGCGCCCTGACGCAGGAAATGGTCGATTTTGCGTGTCACATTCGTCCCCAGGATGTGTGCCTGGTGCCGGAGCGGCGCGAGGAAGTCACAACCGAGGGCGGACTCGACGTGATCCGGTATTTTTCGCAGGTCAAGGCAGCGATCGCGCAGTTCTCGGCGCTCGGCATACGCGTGAGTCTTTTCATCGACCCCGAGTCGCAGCAGATCCAGGCCGCAGCGGAAGCCGGTGCGGCGGTGATCGAATTGCATACCGGCCAGTACGCCGACGCGCATGACGCGCAAGAGCAGCAGGTCCAGTTGCAACGGGTGCGCGCCGCTGCGGCTATCGGCGTCGGACACGGACTGAAGGTCAATGCTGGCCATGGCCTGCACTACACCAATGCACAGGCGATCGCCGCCATCGGCGACATCGGCGAACTCAACATCGGCCACGCCATCGTCGCGCATGCCGTGTTCGTCGGCTGGCAGCCGGCAGTGCGCGAGATGAAAGCATTGATGGTGCAGGCGCGCCATGCTGCGCTGGCTGGCAGCCGATGATCTTCGGCATCGGCACCGACATCATCCGCGTCGCCCGCATCGAGGCCGCACTCGAACGAAACGGCGAGCGCTTTGCCGCGAAAATACTCGGCGTGGAAGAAATGGAAAAATTCCGCCAGCGCAGCGCCAAGGTGCCGGTGCGCGGCGTGCGCTTCCTGGCCACCCGGTTTGCCGCCAAGGAGGCGTTCTCAAAAGCGATCGGGATGGGCATGCGCATGCCGATGACCTGGCGCGCCGTGCAGATATTGAACGTGCCGGGCGGCAAACCGATCGCAGTCGCCGGCGGCGCCTTGAAGGATTACATGGACCTGCATGGCCTGACGGCGCAGGTATCGATTACGGACGAAGCCGAATACGCCGTGGCGTTCGTGCTGATGGAGAAAGATACATGAACGAACTCGACAACCAACAGCTCGCATTGACTGCCAACCCGTTGCTGCCAGCCGGCCCCGTAATGCTGGATGTGGTGGGCATGGCGCTGGACGCAGACGACCTGCGGCGCATTCGCCATCCGCTGACCGGCGGCGTGATCCTGTTTGCGCGCAATTACAAGAATCGCGAACAGCTCGTCGCCCTGACGTCTGCAATTCACGCCGCGCGCCCCGGTGTGATCATCGCAGTCGATCATGAGGGCGGCCGGGTGCAGCGGTTCCGTACCGATGGATTCACCCATCTGCCACCGATGCGGGCGCTCGGCCGGTTGTGGGATCACGACGTTCTCGAAGCGACCAGGGTGGCGACTGATGTCGGCTTCGTACTCGGTGCGGAATTACGCGCCTGCGGCGTGGACCTGAGTTTCACGCCGGTCCTTGATCTCGATTTCGGCGAATCGGGCGTCATCGGGGACCGTGCCTTCCATCGCGATCCGCGCGTCGTCACGCTGCTGGCAAAGAGTCTTAATCATGGTCTGGCGCTGGCCGGCATGTCGAACTGCGGCAAGCATTTTCCGGGACACGGATTCGTCAGGGCCGATTCGCACGTGGCGGTACCAGTCGACGATCGCACGCTCGAAGAAATCCTCGGCGAAGATGCGGCGCCTTACGAATGGCTGGGCCTGAGCCTGGGCGGCGTGATGCCGGCGCATGTGATCTATCCGAAAGTTGATCGCCATCCAGCCGGGTTTTCGAAAAAATGGCTCTCGATGCTGCGCAAGAAATTCGGCTTCAAGGGCGTGATCTTCAGCGACGACCTGAGCATGGAGGGCGCCAGCGTCGCCGGCAGCGTGGTCGATGGGGCGCATGTGGCGTTGAAGGCCGGGTGCGACATGGTCCTGATCTGCAACGCGCCCGACAAGGCCGACGCGCTGCTGGCGGGTCTCGATGCGAACTTGCCCGGCGCCGAACAAACGGTTGAGAGTGCGAAACGCATCGCCGCCCTCGCACCCGCAATGCCCGCGATGGATTGGCAGACCCTGCAGCAGGATGGACGCTACATCGCTGCAAAAAAATCGGCGCGCGCCCTGACTGCTGCATGATGTCTGCGCTGTACTGATCCGTCGGTTTCACGATGTCCGAACCATTCGTTCCCGATCCGCGCGAGGTCGTCCTGCAGACCGTCGCGCAATTGCCGCACCTGCCAGGCGTGTATCGCTATTTCGACGCCGACAATAACGTTCTCTATGTCGGGAAGGCGCGCGATCTCAAGAAGCGTGTCTCCAGCTATTTTCAGAAGACCCTGACCAGTCCGCGCATTGCGATGATGGTCGAGCGTATCGCCCGCCTGGAGACGACCGTCACGCGCAGCGAAGCCGAGGCGCTGATCCTGGAAAACAACCTGATCAAGTCGTTGCAGCCGCGCTTCAACATCCTGTTCCGGGACGATAAATCGTATCCGTACCTGAAGATCACCGGCCAGGATTTTCCGCGGATGGCGTATTACCGCGGTGCGGTGGACAAGAAGAACCAGTATTTCGGACCATTTCCGAGCGCCTGGGCGGTCAAGGAATCGATGCAGATCCTGCAGAAGGTTTTCCTGCTGCGTACCTGCGAGGATTCGGTCTATGCCAACCGCACCCGGCCGTGCCTGCTGCACCAGATCCATCGCTGCAGTGCGCCGTGCGTGGATTACATCGGCAAGGAGGATTACGCGGTCGACGTCGACAATGCAGCGCGTTTTCTCCGTGGCCGGCAGACCGAAGTGCTGGCCGACCTGAACGCGAAGATGCACGGCTTTGCCGAAGAACTCAAGTTCGAGCAGGCCGCGGGTGTGCGCAACCAGATCAGTGCCCTGTCGCGCGTGCTGCACCAGCAGACGATGGACACCGGTGGCGATTCCGACATCGACATCGTGGCGGTCGTCGTGCGGGGCGGACGTGCCTGCGTGAACCTGGCGATGGTGCGCGGCGGGCGGCACCTGGGTGACCGCGCGTATTTCCCGACGCATGTGGACCATGCTGTCGCAACCGCCGACGATGCCCTGTGCGTCGAAGTGCTCAAGGCATTCCTTGCACAGCATTACATCGACACATTCATTCCGGGCACCCTGATCGTCAGTCATGAACTGAACGAACCGGCGCTGATGGTGGCTCTGATGGAGCAGTGCGGCCATCGCATCAACCTGCTGTTCCAGCCGCAGGGCCAGCGGCGTCAATGGCTTGAGATGGCGGAGAAGGGCGCCGAGATTTCACTGACGCGCTTGCTCTCGGAGCAGGGCTCGCAGCAGTCGCGCACCCGCGCCCTGATCGACACGCTTGGCCTCGATGTCGCCGACATGGAAGCGCTGCGGATCGAATGCTTCGACATCAGCCACACGCAGGGCGAGGCGACCCAGGCCTCCTGCGTGGTATTTCATCACCATGCGATGCAGAACGGCGAATACCGGCGCTACAACATCAACGACATCACGCCCGGTGACGATTACGCGGCAATGCGGCAGGTGCTCATGCGCCGCTATGAAAAAATCGCCAATGGTGACGGCGTGATGCCAGACATCGCCCTGATCGACGGCGGCAAGGGACAGGTCGAGATGGCGCGCCAGGTGTTCGTCGAACTGGGCCTCGATATCGGCAACATCGTCGGCGTTGCAAAGGGAGAAGGGCGACGGGTCGGACTGGAGACCCTGATCTTCGCCGATGCCAGGGCGCCGCTCGAACTCGGCAAGGAATCCGCCGCCCTGATGCTGATCGCCCAGATCCGCGACGAGGCACACCGATTCGCCATCACGGG
Organism: Herminiimonas sp.; assembly: GCA_014377845.1. Lineage (GTDB taxonomy): Bacteria > Pseudomonadota > Gammaproteobacteria > Burkholderiales > Burkholderiaceae_D > JANXSS01. Next base: position 2,996 of record JACMOV010000042.1, on the reverse strand, counting down.
CATGCGCGCCAAACGTGCCAAGACGCGCCAGACGTCACGGCTGGAGGAGATCGACGGCATCGGCGCCAAGCGGCGGCAGAAGCTGTTGGCACGCTTCGGCGGCGTGCGCGGCGTGGCCGATGCCAGCGTCGAGGACCTGGCGTCGGTAGAAGGGATTTCGCGCCAGCTGGCTGAAGACATTTACAAGCAATTGCACTGAATTAAGACGATAATTGCGTGCCATCTTCGTGGCCTCTGGCCGTGGAGGCATGCCCGACCGATCGCATTTACTCACGCAAGCCGATGCCGCTGAATATCCCTATCCTGTTGACGTGGTTGCGCGTGGCGCTCATTCCGCTGGTGGTCGGGGTGTTCTACCTGCCGGACCTGTGGCTGTCGCCATTTGAAAAGGGTGTCGCCTCGACCACCATCTTCGTGGTTGCGGCCATGACAGACTGGTTCGATGGATTCCTCGCGCGGCGCTGGAACGAAACCTCGGCCTTCGGCGCATTTCTCGATCCGGTCGCCGACAAGCTGATGGTCGCCGGCGCACTGATCGAACTGGTGCACCTGAATCGCGTCGGTACGCTCGTGGCGTTCATCATCATCGGACGTGAGATTGCCATCTCGGCACTGCGGGAATGGATGGCGCAGATCGGCGCATCGAAATCGGTGGCGGTGCACTCACTGGGCAAGATCAAGACGACTGCACAGATGATCGCGATCCCGATGCTGCTGTATTACGATACCCTTTTCGGCGTGATCGATACGCGCATCTGGGGCGCGGTCTTGCTGGTAGTCGCTGCACTACTGACATTGTGGTCGATGTTCTATTATCTGCGCAAGGCGTGGCCGATGATCAAGGAGCGCACCGACCCGACCGGTTGAATGTGGCCTGGTTCGGGACGGAAAAAAGAAGCTGTCAAATGCAGTGCAACGCCGTTCGAACGCTTGACAACAAAGAGCCATCCTCTATAATACGCAGCTGTTGTGAACGCGGGAGTAGCTCAGTTGGTAGAGCGCAACCTTGCCAAGGTTGAGGTCGAGAGTTCGAGACTCTTCTCCCGCTCCAGTTTTAAAAGGGAAGCCAAAAGCGGCTTCCTTTTTTATTACCGGGTCATTGAAGTTCAGTACGTGCATCCGGATGGTTTCCGGATCTGTAATCGGCTCTGCCGATCATGCAGGAACACGATACCGTGGTGCCATATGCGGGAGTAGCTCAGTTGGTAGAGCGCAACCTTGCCAAGGTTGAGGTCGAGAGTTCGAGACTCTTCTCCCGCTCCACATGAACCATTCATTCAGTCCGAACGGTTTGTTCAAACCCAACGCGCCGACAGTGATTCAGGCGATGTGGTTGCTTGTCCATTCCACATGGAATGCGGGCTTTTGTTTTACCATGTACACAGTTACAATACGCCCCTTGGCGGGGTAGCAAAGTGGTTATGCAGCGGCCTGCAAAGCCGTGTACGCCGGTTCGATCCCGACCCCCGCCTCCACGAAATACGCTTTTAAATAAACGACTCAACCGGCTACCTGACCGGTTTTTTGCCCATCTCGCTTGCCTGCACTGGCGATCTTTCGCACGACACCATCGCGACCGTGCCCTGTCCAACACTAGCCTGACCCGCAACGGGTTTGCCGCTTGTTCTGTCGTCTACTCAACGCGTCTCTCCTCGCTCCACCATTCCTCTTCTGACGCTTTCGCACGGGCTCGTGGCTTTCTTTGCGTCGTCGGGGAATTCGCTATGCGCGAATAACCGCTTTGACCGCATGGTTGACTAATTTAGTCAAGTATTCTACAGTGAGATGTTGACTAAATTAGTCAACTATTCGGACGCACGTCGCGCCGAGTGGAATCTGAAAGTCGAATAAAAAGGGGCAAGTTTAATGGCGATCACATTGACGGAAAATGCAGCGAAAAAAATTCAGGCCCAGCTTGCGAAGAACGGCAAGGGGTTGGGTCTGCGCGTAGGTGTCAAGAAGGTTGGCTGTTCCGGTTTTGCCTACACATTCGACTACGCCGACGAAGTGCGTGTCGGCGACCAGGTATTCGAGTCGCATCACGCGGTGCTGGTGGTGGATGCCCTCAGCCTGCCCTTCCTCGACGGATCACACGTTGATTTCGTCAAGGAAGGATTCAACCAGACGTTCAAGTTCGACAATCCCAATGCCGAGAGCGAGTGCGGCTGCGGTGAGAGCTTCAACCTGAAAAAAACGAACATTTCCTCTTGAGTAGCCACTGAAAGCAAATGCGCGCTAACGGGCTGCGCAGGAACGTCGCCTGGATGGAGAGTCCATCGATGTCTTTGCTTTTCGAACCGGTTCATTTTCTGATGATCGGCTTCGTTAATATTGAGGTAACTTTAATGAGTGCGGTACTGCAAAATCTAGTCAACCAACCCTACAAGCACGGTTTCGTTACTGAAATCGAAACCGATGTTGCTCCCAAGGGCCTCAATGAAGACATCATTCGTCTGATTTCGAGCAAGAAAAACGAGCCCGAATGGCTGCTTGAATTTCGCCTCAAGTCGTATCGGGCATGGCTCGAGATGACCGAGCCAAAGTGGCAAAACTGTCACCATCCGAAGATCGACTTTCAGGCAATCAGCTATTACGCCGCACCCAAGGTGAAGGTCAAGTTAAAGAGTATCGATGAGGTCGATCCTGAATTGCTGCGCACCTTCGAGAAGCTTGGCGTACCGCTGCACGAGCGCATGGCGCTGGCGGGCGTTGCGGTCGACGTCATTTTCGACAGCGTCTCGGTGGCCACCACCTATAAAGACAAGCTGGCCGAAGTCGGTGTCATTTTCTGTTCGATGTCGGAAGCGGTGCTGGAGCACCCCGAGCTGGTGCGGAAATATCTTGGCAGCGTGGTCCCGGCCAGCGATAACTTTTACGCTGCGCTCAACTCCGCAGTATTTACCGACGGCTCGTTTTGCTTTATTCCAAAAGGCGTCAAGTGCCCGATGGATTTGTCGACCTACTTCCGTATCAACACCGAGGAGTCGGGGCAATTT
>JACMOV010000041.1 GCA_014377845.1 Herminiimonas sp. | reverse complement strand
AGATGAACCGTATTTCGCGGCAGATTTTGCAGGAAACGGGTGCAGAGCCGGACCCGGCAACCCTGGCGCTGAAGATGGAAATGCCGGAAGATAAGATCCGGAAGATCCAGAAGATCGCGAAAGAGCCTATTTCGATGGAAACACCGATCGGCGACGACGATGATTCCCATCTGGGCGACTTCATCGAGGACAACAACACGCTGGCGCCAGCCGACGCCGCGTTGCATGCCTCGATGCGCGGTGTGGTCAAGGACGTGCTCGACTCCCTGACGCCACGCGAAGCCAAGGTGCTGCGTATGCGCTTCGGTATCGAGATGTCGACCGACCACACGCTGGAAGAAGTCGGCAAGCAGTTCGACGTCACCCGCGAGCGGATTCGCCAGATAGAAGCCAAGGCCCTGCGCAAGCTGCGCCATCCTTCGCGTTCGGACAAGCTGAAGAGCTTCTTGGAAGGGAATTAAACGCAGGCAATGGTTGCCGGAATTGCGGGCGCTCTTTCTGCGCTCGTGTTTCTGCGGTCTATTGAAAGCGTGCAGGTCTACGGGCCTCTAGCTCATGCTTGGTTAGAGCAGCGGACTCATAATCCGTTGGTGCCGTGTTCGACTCACGGGAGGCCCACCACCAACAAGCAGTATCCAAAAAAAGGTTGCACGTCTTGGCGTGCTGCCCTTTTTTCCTCGAAATCGATCAATCCGCTTGAACTCCCCCTATCTGCCCGTGATCTAACTGGCGTTTCGGTGAAGCGGAGGCGGACGTGAATGGAAAAATGAACGTCGGCGAGCTGTGCACGCGCTCGACTGTCTTCGGCCATGGCAGCATGAGTGTGAGCGAGGCAGCGCGCCTCATGCTGGAGCATCATGTCGGCAGCCTGGTGATCGTGGACGAGACCGATGAGGGGCGGGTATTGATGGGGATGCTGACCGACCGCGACATCGTCGTCGCCGTCGTTGCCCGCGACTTCAATGCACAGACGGTGCGCAGTGCCGACATCATGAGCAGAGATCTCGTGACCTGCCATACCGAGGATTCTCTCGATACGGCGCTGGGCCACATGCAGTATCACGGGGTGCGCCGCATCCCGGTGGTCGACGAGAAGAACGTTCTGGTCGGAATCATCACGATGGACGATCTGCTGGGAGTCGTCGCAGAAAACCTGCAGGCCTTCGTCGAGATCGTCGACAGCGAGCACAGGCGGGAAACCCACGTGCGCGGATAGCCTGGGTGGTGCGGATCCACCAATTTGCGAACCGATGGTGCCACCCGGAATCCGGATCGTGGGACTCGCGGCTGTTACTTCCGTTTCGCCTGTTCAAACGACGCCTCGAGATAGGCGATGGAGGTGCGTTGCGCGTCGGTCAGTCGTGGCAGTGCCTTCAACTGCGACAGTGCGGAATTGCCGGCCAAAGCGGACGCCGGGCGCGGGCGCGCAGCTGGCAGAGCGGGGCGGGATGGCGTCGCCTCTGATGGCGCAATGTCGTTGATCGTTGCATTGCCGGATGAAATGCCACCGGTGGCAGAGAATGCCTGTTTAAAAGAGAGCGACATGATGGGTTCCTTTGTGGTTACAGATTTATTGTTGAACGAACAATAGCGGGCTTTGTCCAGGACGGAGTTGATCTGGCGCAGCCTGGCAACATCAAACCGAAGGCAGTTGCGAGAAGCCGATGTGGCGGAACATTCAAGTGTGTCTGCCCGTCGAACGCAATTGCGTCAAAGCGCAGTCCTGCCGGGTTTCGCGAACCAGGCGGCCCGAGCGTATAATCGCGAGGGCCTTGCAACCGGCGCGCCGACTTTTCCGAGCCGCCCGGCGCCTCCCTTTTGAATCGAGTTTGTCATCATGTCCGAATCTCTTCCTTCAACTCTGCCAGCGAGCGGCGTGTCGACTTCGTCAGCCCCCGTGTCACCGGCGATCCGCTTCGCAGATTTTGGCCTGGCGCCGGAAATCCTGCGTGCACTGACCGACCAGGGATATGTCCATCCGACGCCGATCCAGGCCGAGGCGATTCCGATCGTGCTCCAGGGCCGCGACGTGATGGGAGCGGCGCAGACCGGCACCGGCAAGACCGCGGGTTTCTCGCTGCCGATCATCCAGTTGCTGCTCGCGCACGCCAGTACCAGCATGTCGCCGGCCCGCCATCCGGTGCGCGCGTTGATCCTGACGCCAACCCGCGAACTGGCCGACCAGGTTGCCGAGAACGTGAAGGCTTATTCGCGCCACACGCCCCTGCGCTCGACGGTCGTGTTCGGCGGCATGGACATGGCGCCGCAGACCGCTGCCTTGCGGGCCGGCGTCGAGATCGTCATTGCCACGCCCGGCCGCCTGCTCGATCACGTGCAACAAAAAACGCTGAACCTGTCGCAGACGCAGATCCTGGTGATGGACGAAGCTGACCGCATGCTCGACATGGGCTTCCTGCCGGACCTGCAGCGCATCATCAACCTGCTGCCGAAGAAACGCCAGAACCTGATGTTTTCGGCGACGTTCTCAACCGAGATCAAGCGCCTGGCCGGCAGTTTCCTGAACGATCCGGTGACAATCGAGGTGGCGCGCAGCAACGCTACCGCCGATCGCGTCACGCAAGTGGTCTACAAGGTCGATGAAGAAAGCAAGCGCGACGCGGTGGCGCATCTGATTCGCGGACGCGATCTGAAGCAGGTCCTGGTTTTTTCAAACACCAAGATCGGTGCATCGCGCCTGGCGCGCCAGCTGGAGCAGGAAGGCGTCAAGGCCTCGGCAATCCATGGCGACAAGTCGCAGTCGGAACGCATGGCCGCGCTGGAAGCCTTCAAGAGCGGCGAGATCGACGTGCTTGTGGCGACCGACGTCGCGGCCCGCGGCCTCGATATTTCCGACCTGCCGTGCGTGATCAATTTCGACCTGCCGTATAACGCCGAGGACTACGTGCACCGTATCGGCCGCACCGGTCGCGCCGGTGCATCGGGCGATGCGATCTCGCTCTACTCGACCAAGGATGAGCGCCTTCTGATCGATATCGAAAAAATGATCAAGCACAAGTTCGTGCCTGCCGAGCTGGCCGGCTTCGTGCCGCATGCCAATCGCGCCAGCAGCGGTGCCGGCGCGGACCGCGAACGCAGCGTCGAACGCCGGCCGCGTCGCGACGAGACGCCACGTCCTGCAAGCACGTCGAGCAGCGCTCCAGGTCCGGCACCGGTCCGCAGTGAGTACGCCGGTGGCCAGCGGCGCGAGAAAGTCGATCCGTGGTTCCTGAAGCCGTACGAGCCATCCGTCGGCGCGGCGTCGGCTGCGACGGACGCCGCGCCTGCCGTCAAGCCTGCCAAGACCAAGGTTGCAGCGCTGCTGGGCGGAACACCGAAGCGTTAAGCATTCCACCGCAACGCCGTCTGCAAGGCGGCGTTGAAGCGACCGCTTCCACATTCAACGCGAAAAGCGCGCGGCCCATAACGGGATCGCTTTTTCCCAGAAGGCCGGTACCGCGGGGTCTCTTTCGACCTGCAATCCGAGTGCAGCCGCTGCCTGCCGCAACATCAATCCCGGCCGACTCAAATCGAGCGGCGCCGCACCGGTCTGCTTCGACAGTTTTTCTCCCGCCGCATTGCGCACCAGCGGCGTGTGCAGGTAGCGCGGCGTCGGTATCCCGAGCAGGCGTTGCAGGTAGATCTGACGTGGCGTCGAATCGAGCAAGTCTTTGCCTCGCACCACGTCGGTAATGCCCTGCGCCGCATCGTCGACCACCACCGCCAACTGGTACGCCCAGAAGCCGTCGGCGCGCTTCAAGACGAAATCCCCGGCCTCATCCGCCAGATGCTGTTCTTGCCAGCCACAGGCACGATCCTGAAAGCCGATCAGTTCGTCTGGCGCATCCGAGGCCGGGACACGCAGCCGCCAGGCACGTGCGCTGCGGCCGGGCGGCATGCCATGGCGGCAAATGCCCGGATAAACCGATGGCATCCCCGCACTGACGGCAGCCGATAACCCGCCAGGCACGACCCCCGCATTCGAATCGGCGATCTCGCGGCGCGAGCAACCACACGGATACACATGCGCCTGCAGGTGGGCGAAAGCGGCCGCATAGGCTTCGCCGCGCCGGCTTTGCCAGATCACTTCGCCATTTGGCTGCATGCCAAGCAGCGCCAGCGTCTGCAGGATCGATTCTGCCGCCCCCGGCACCGTGCGCGCTTCATCCACGTCTTCGATGCGCACTCGCCATTGTCCGTGGTGGGCGCGCGCATCCAGATAACTGGCCATCGCAGCCACCAATGAGCCGGCGTGCAGCGGGCCGGTCGGGGAGGGTGCAAAACGGCCGATGTAGCCGCCGGTGCTGCCGGTGGCGGCGGTGCCGCGGTTGCCCTCGTTGCCGGTCATCGCAACAACTGCGCCTGGGTTGCCGGCTCGGCGAGACGCTGCGCAAACCATTTCAGCGACTTGCTGCGGGTCGCATTGCGCCACGCAAAATGCGCGGATCCGCTCGGCTTCGGCTCGGTTGTCATCTTTTCGATCAAGGCCCCGGATGCCAGGTAGGCAGCGGCCAGCGTGCGTGGCAGGTGACCGCACCCCAGGCCCGCCAGCTGGGCAGTCAGCTTGGCTTGCAGCGAGGGCACGGTCAGCGTGTCCTGTCCATTGAGCAGGCCGGCCGTCATGCTCGGCAGGGCGCGTCCGGTATCGGCCACCGCCACGGCGCGGTACTGTTGCAGCAGGGATGCTTCCAGCGGTCCTTCGATCGTGGCCAGCGGATGGCCGGGCGCGACGGCGAACACCCATTCGATCTCGCCCAGCGGCCGGATCTGGAAGCCGCCACTCATGCGGATCACGTCCGGGCCGTCGTACGGGGCGCCGATCGCCAGGTCGGCATCGCCGCGCAGCAGCGATTCCCAGACACCGGACAAGACCTCCACAGAGAAGCGCAGCCGGGTACCCGCGCCCTCGCGATCGAAATCGGCGATCAGGGGCAACAGGTTCTCGAAAGGGATGATGCTGTCGACCACGATTCGCAGTTCGACGCCCCAGCCGCTGGCGGTGCGCTTGACGCGCTGCTCGAGGTCTTCGGCCGCCCGCAGCAGGTGCCGTCCCTCGGTCAGCAGCTCCAGCCCGGCAGGGGTCAGTTTGGCGCGATGCCCGCGACGGTCGAACAGCAGCAGGTCGAGGTCGTCCTCCAGCCGCCGCACGGTATAGGTCAGCGCCGACGGCACCCGGTCGAGCGCCACTGCCGCGGCCGCAAAGCTGCCCTTGCGATCGATCATGTCCAGTATGCGGAGCGCTTCCAGGGTCAGATTCATGCGTAAAAATCTTATTCGAATTTTTTGAATGACTTGCCTGAAATTATGCCCTGTTTCTGGCTCGGGCGAAGCGATATAGTCCGTCATCAGTTGAAGTCTCACTCATTGGAGAACCCTCATGATCACCGTTCGCAAGGCAGACCAGCGCGGCCACGCCAACCATGGCTGGCTCGATTCGTATCACAGCTTCTCGTTCGCCGATTATTACGACCCGCAGCACATGGGCTTCGGCCCCCTGCGCGTGATCAATGAAGACCGGATCACGCCCGGTGCGGGTTTTGGGACGCATGGCCACAAGGACATGGAAATCATCAGCTACGTGCTCGAAGGCGAACTCGCGCACAAGGACAGCATGGGCACCGGCAGCGTGATCCGTCCGGGCGACGTGCAGCGCATGAGCGCCGGCAGCGGCGTGCGGCATTCCGAGTTCAATCACTCGCAGGACAAGGGCGCCCATTTTCTGCAGATATGGATCCAGCCGAGCGTGACCGGCATCGACCCGAGCTACGAAGAAAAGCGCTTCCCGCCATCCGAGAAGGAAGGCACGCTACGCCTCGTCGCCTCGAGCGACGGTCGCGAAGGCTCGGTCACGATCCATCAGGATGCCTGCCTCTACGCCGGGCTGTTCGACGGTGCCCAGCAGGGCGAACTGGCGCTGGCGCCGGGACGCCTGGCCTATGTACATGCCGTGCGCGGCGACGTCACCGTCAACGGCCAGGCGCTGGCCGCAGGCGACGCCGTCAAGCTGAGCGGCGAATCAGCAGTGCGCATCGCCGGCGGCAGGCAGGCCGAGGTGCTGGTATTCGACTTACCGCAGTAGATTCATTCGGTCTTCACTTACAGGGAGCACACTCATGACAAAAGTCGCAATCGTTTATCACTCGGGTTACGGCCACACCAAGAAGCAGGCAGAAGCGGTGCACGCCGGCGCACTGGCAGCCGACGCCCAGGTCGATTTGATTGCCATCGATGCCGAAGGCAACATCACCGACGCCGCCTGGGCCAGCCTGGCAACAGCCGACGCCATCGTGTTCGGCTCGCCGACCTACATGGGCTCGGTCTCGTGGCAGTTCAAGAAATTTGCAGATGCCTCCTCCAAACCCTGGTTTTCTCAGGTCTGGAAAGACAAGATCGCCGCCGGCTTCACCAACTCCGCCAGCATGAACGGCGACAAGCTGTCGACCCTGCACTACATGTTCACCCTGGCCATGCAGCACAGCATGATCTGGACCGGCACCGGCATGATGCCGGCCAACGCCAAGGCATCGCAGCGCAACGACAACAACTACCTGGGCTCGTTTGCCGGCGCGATGGCGCAAAGCCCGTCGGATGCATCGGCAGAGGAAGGTCCGCTGCCGGGGGATCTGGAGACGGCGAAATTGTTCGGGAAGCGGGTGGTGGAGGTGGCGAAGAAGTTCGGGAAGTAACTGGAAACCCGCGGCGCGATCGGGCATTTCAGGTGGCGTCGCAAACCTGTTCGGGTCGTCTTGCGATGGAACGTCAAAGCCCGCTGCGGTTCAGGCGGGTTTTTTCATGTCAGTGCGCTACAGGATACCTGGCAGGCATGGAATAACGAAAGCCAGCTTCTGGCAAATCCGTCTGACCACCTTGCTTTACTACGCTTTACTAATTAGAATAGTAATTACTAAATACAGTAATACTTGCTAATACCATGCACACCGACACTTGGCATTACGCCCGACCGAAACTTGCAGAGGACTACCTGATAACGTTCGCACGGGGACTGACTGCGGCGCGAGGTCTTTTCGCCCGCCGACGTATGGGGAAAACCGAGTTTCTCGAAAAAGACCTGATGCCGGCCGCGCGAACTGCGGGTTACCAGACTGCCTACGTGAACCTGTGGGACAACCGAGAAAACCCGGCGTTGGCTCTCGTGACCTCCCTTTACGCGGCGGTAGAACCGAAAGGTCTGTCCAAGCTGCTCGCAAAACTGAATCAGCCGGTCAAGAAGGTCAAGGCCTCCGGCACGGTAGCTGGTCTGGGTAATGCCTCCATGGAAGCCGAAATTGGCAACGCCGAGAAGCTGCCGACCGGCACGCTGCTCGCGGAAGTGGTGCGCGTTCTTGACATCAAGAAAAAACCGATTCTCTTGATCATCGACGAAGCGCAAGTGCTGGCCCTGCGAGAAAACAGCAATTTTGCGCACGCACTGCGCGCCACCCTGGATATCCGCAAAGATTTCATCAAGGTCGTATTTGCCGGCAGCTCGGAATCGACGCTGCGCACGATGTTCGGACGATCAAGTGAACCGTTCTACAACTGGGCCGCCCTCGAACCCTTTCAGCTCCTTGACCGCAGCTTCGTGGAGGCGATGGTAGAAAAAGTAAATCAACTGTCACGGTTTCCCCTGGATATTGTCGACGCGCTCGCCGCGTTCAAGGCGTTAAATGACACGCCGGAATTTTTCCGGCGCTACCTGGAGCGCTATCTGACGCATGCAATGGAAGGTTCGGCCAACGCATTGGAATACACCATGAAACTCGTCTTCAATAGCGACGCGTCCGTCAACCTGTGGGCAGAACTGCTTCCCGTCGATCAGCTATTGCTCAGTCTGATCGCAACAGGCGGCGGTGATATTTACGGGAAGGCGGCGCGCGGGTGGCTAGGCCAGGAATTGGGCATGCCCGAGCTCACCAAGAGTACCGTCCAGAACAGCGTCACCCGTCTCTCGAAAAGAAATATCGTGACCCCGGTCGGCAACGGCGCCTACCAGTTCGAGGACCCCGCGTTTGCAATTTGGGTTGT
>JACMOV010000040.1 GCA_014377845.1 Herminiimonas sp. | reverse complement strand
GTCAGGCTGTCGGTCGCCAGTTGCTGCAGCGGCTTGTGGTGCTGCAGCCAGACGCCGAACGGCAGGCCGAAGCCATGTTTTTGCTTGGTGATGATTTCATCTGGCAGAAAGCCACGCAGCGCTTCCTTGAAAAAGTAGCGCAACTGGGTGCCGTTGAGTTTCTGCGTCGGGGTCAGGCGCGACGAGAAGGCCACCATGTCGTCGGACAGGAACGGGAACGCCACTTCCATGCCGGCCAGCTCGCAGGCCTTGACCACCTTCGGCAGGTCGTTGTCGGCCAGCGTGACCTTCAGATCGAGTTCGAGCATGCGGTTGATCAGGCTCTTGGCTTCGCTCTTGCCGTAGGTATGCGTCAGGCTCGCGAGCGGCTGGCCGATGTCGGCGCCGGCCAGGAATTCGCTGGTGAATACCTGGCTAGGTCCGTAACGGCCGAGCAGGTTGTAGGTCTCCAGCCGGGCCGGCATCGGCATCGAAGCCTGTTCGATGTAGCTGCGCGCCTTGCGCAGCAGCTTGATGTGCTCGCCGCCCGGAAAGTTGAAGATGGCCGGTTCCAGCAGTGCGCGGCGCAGGCCTTCCGGCACCTTTTCGTACAGCGCAAAGACATGCTGTTTCGAATAGCGCTCGTTACCGCCGAACAGTTCGTCGCCGCCATCGCCCCCGAACATGCGGGTCACGCCATCGGCGCGCGCCATGCGGGCGCAGTAGAAGGTCGGCACTGCGGACGCATTGCCGAACGGCTGGTCGAACATCGCGGCGACCTGCGGAATCGCCGCCACCACGTCGTCCGGCGTCACATAGTATTCATGATGCTCGGTCTTGAAATGCCGCGAGGCGATGCGCGCATATTCCATCTCGTCGTAACCCTGCGCCTCGAAGCCGATCGAATAGGTCTTTGCGGGCTTGCCGCCGACCTCGCACAGGATGCCGGCAATCGTCGAGCTGTCGGTGCCGCCACTGAGGAAGGCGCCGACCTGCTGACCGCCGCTGGCCTCGCGCACGCTGCTGCGCAGGACGCGCAGGAATTCTTCCTTCAGCTCGGCAAACGAACGGGTACCGTTTTCCTGGAACTGCATGCGCCAGTACGGACGGGTCTCGAGCTTGCCTTTCTTGAACAGCAGATATTCGCCGGGCAGCAGGCGCTGCTGGTTGCGATACACCGTGCCGGGACTGGGCACCATGTGGAAGTAGACATAGTTGTAGATGCCCTGCGGATCGATCCGGCCCGGCGTCAGGGGGTGGCGATTGATCGCATCGGCAGACGAGCCGAACACCATCGCCTCGCCGACCACCTGGTACGACATCGGCTGGGTGCCCATGCGGTCGATCGCCAGCAACGCCTCTCCGGTATTTTCATCCAGGATGCACAGGGAAAACGCGCCGGACAAGCTGGCACACAATTTTTCGGGGGAGCTGCGCCAATGATCGGCCAAGGTCTTTGCCAGACCTTCGTCGACCGCCTGCTGCACCTGTCGCGCATCGTGCAGGCGGACGTGGCCCCAGACGGCCACGAGCACACCATCACGCTGATACAGGTGGGCGCCGCTGGCTGCCGCCGCGACAGCCGCTGCGCTGGCGCGTCCCTGCACCGTCTGTACCGGGCTGGCATCGAAGCGGGCCATGGGCGCCGCCATCGCTTCGATCAGACTGCGATTATCGGCAGCGCTGGCACCATGGCCGATCCAGCCGCATACACCGCTCAACGCCCTGCTCCGGCAAATTCAGACATCGTGTTTCCTTTTATTTCGACTAGGTTCGGGGTGCGGTGCGTTGCGATCAAACCAGCACTTCCAGCGCCACCGGATGGCTGAGAAAGGCGGTCGGGCTGGCGGTCAATCCGTAGGCGCCGGACTGGAATACGACGACCAGGTCGCCAACCTCGGCCTTCGACAGATCCATGCGGTCGGCCAGCAGATCGAGCGGCGTGCAGAGCGGTCCGATCACGGAGACGTTTTCCTGCTCGGCGCTGGTGACGCGGTTGCCGATGACGACCGGATAGTTCTTGCGGATGACCTGGCCGAAGTTGCCGGAGGCGGCAAGATGGTGATGCAGTCCGCCATCGGTGACGAGATATACCTGGCCACGCGAGACCTTGCGTTCGATGATGCGGCTGACATAGATGCCGGCTTCGGCGACCAGATAGCGGCCGAGTTCGATCACGATCTGCGTGCCGGGCAATTGCCGCTTCACCTCCGGCATCAGGCGCTTCAAGTTTTCGCCGACCGCAGCGAGGTCGAGCCGCTCCTCACCCGGAAAATACGGGATACCGAAGCCGCCGCCGATATTGAGCGTCAGCACCGGACTCGGCGCATCGGCTGCCAGCCGGATCGCCAGGGCAAAGGTCTTTTCATGCGCCTCCTGGATCGAAGTCGCTTTCAGGTTCTGCGAACCGCTGTAGATGTGAAAGCCCTGGAAGCCGAGACCGAGTGCGCCGATCCGCGCCAGCATCTCGGGCACCCGTTCGGCATCGACGCCAAATTGCTTCGGGCCACCACCCATCTTCATGCCCGAGGACTTCAGTTCGAAATCCGGGTTGACGCGTACCGCCACCTTCGGCTGGATGCCAAGCTGCGTGCCGATCACGGCGATGCGCTCCATCTCGGCTTCGGATTCCATGTTCAGGACGATGCCGGCGGCGGTCGCGCAGCGCAGGTCGGCATCGCTCTTGCCAGGTCCGGCAAAGCTGATGTCGCCCGGATCGGTGGGCGTGTCGAGCGCGACCCGCTGTTCACCGCCGGAGGCGATGTCGATGCCGTCGACCAGCGACGCCATGTGCTGCACGACGGCCGGCATCGGGTTGGCCTTCATCGCGTAATGCAGATGGATTTCGGGGGGCAGGTGTTCGCGCAGCAGCGCCACACGCTGGTTCAACCGTTCGCGGTCGTAGGCATAGAAAGGCGTGCTGCCGACCCGCTGCGCCAGACGGGTCAGCGGCATGCCACCGATCTGCAGGCAGTTGTCGCGCACGTCGAACTGTGTCAGCGGTGCATGCTGCGGGCGCGGTGCGCTCATTGGGTGGTGTCCGTAAAAATGGTTTCAAGTTGCAGGCTCAGGAGCTTGCGGTCGATCTTGCCGTTCGGGTTGCGTGGCAGGCTCTCGGGCGACATCACGATCTTCGCCGGCAGCATGTAGGCCGGCAGATGCGGCCGGCAGGCGGCGAGCAGTTCGGCTGCTGTCATCGCGATGCCGGCCTTGGCATGCGCCACCACCACGATCGCCTGGCCCAGGGTCGGATGCTTGACACCGATGGCGGCGGCTTCGGCGATCTGTTCGCGCGCATAAATTACTTCCTCGACTTCCGACGGGCTGACCCGGTAGCCGGAGGTCTTGATCATTTCATCGTTGCGGCTGATGAAGTAGAGGAAGCCGTCGGCATCGCGTCGCACCGTGTCGCCGGACCAGACTGCCATTTCGGTCAGCATCAGGCCGCCATGAACGGAGATCACCGGCTTGAAGCGTTCCGCGGTTTTTGCCGGATCGTTCCAGTAGCCGAGCGACACCAGCGCGCCGCGATGCACCAGCTCGCCGGCCTCGTCGGGATCGCACTCGCTGCCATCGGGTCTTAGCACCATCACTTCGGCATTCGGAATCGCCTTGCCCATCGAATCGGGACGGCGATCGAGTTCGTCTGGCGGCAGGTAGGTCGAGCGGAAGGCTTCGGTCAGGCCATACATCAGGTAGGGCTGCGCCCGCGGCAACGCTCGCCGCAGAGCGTCGAGCGTCGGCCGCTGCATGGCGCCGCCGGAATTGGTCAGGTAGCGCAGGCTGCAATCGGCAGGCCAGTCCAGTTGGGCGATCTGTATCCACAGCGGCGGCACGGCGGCCAGTCCGGTGATCTTCTCGGCGACGACCGCTTTCAGGATGTCACGCGGCAGCAGATGGTTGATGAGAACCACGGTGGCGCCGGCATGGAATGCGGTGGTGAGCTGGCTGAGGCCGTAATCGAAGCTCAGCGGCAGGACCGCGAGGAGGCGATCGTCCGGGGTATTGTGCAGATAGCTGGCGACGCTTTTCGCACCGGCGACCATGTTCCGGTGCGACAGCACAACGCCCTTCGGCTTGCCGGTGCTGCCGGAGGTATACAGAATCGCCGCCATGTCGGTATCGATGGTGCGATGCGGCTTGATTCGGGCGGTATCGGTTGCCACATGATCGGTCGGCCAGGCCACTACCGTGACACGCTCCAGCGCTGGCAGCGGCGCGTCCTTTGCGCCGACCACGATCACCGTATGCAAATCTTCGCACTGCGGCAGGACCGTCACGAGCAGCTTGAGCCGGTCGAGCGAGGTGACGAGAATGCGCACGTTGCAGTCGCCGAGGATGTAGGCAACCTGTTCCGGCTTGAGCAGCGGATTGACCGGCACGAAGACGCCGCCAGCCGCCGCTGCGCCGAACATGGCGGCAACATTCTCGATCCGCTTTTCAATATAGACGGCAACCCGGTCGCCGCGCGCCAAACCGGGACCCGCATCGAGCAAGCGTGCGGCGGTGGCCGACACCTCGGCCGCCAGGGCCGCGTAATCGAGCCGCTCGGCGCCATGGACCAGCGCCTCCGCGTGCGGCGTGCGCGCAGCCGAGGAGAAAATGAAGTCGTGTACCAGATCGCTCATTCAAACCACTCTTAGTTGAGCACAGCATTGTAAGTAGGCGCTCGAAAACATGTAGGATCATTCACTGTTTTGCGGGTCGGCCTGAGGCGGTCAGGTCTTGGCTTTTTGCCGTGATTCGGGCAACCAGCCGGTGTGAACAGGCAGGCTTCCTGCGGCTGGTTCGGACGTGATCTTAGCATTCTGGAATCGACATCATTTGTTAAATCTTGCTACAAATCCCGCTAACACTTGAAAATCCGCTATCGTCTCCCGCATCGAAACAGTGGTGTGGCTACAGGCGACGACAACATCTCGATTAAGTTTCTTTAAAGATACAAATTAGCAAAAAAACAATGCGAATGATATACTTTTCTGTATCCTTGCGGATTCCAGATTAACAATGAATTTGAGAAACTTACCGTTGGTCATTTGATCCCGCGGGCTTCGCAGGCACCCAGCTCACCAGAAAATCTGGCCGCCGTCTGCCGGATGCCGCACAGAAACTGGACCGCAATGCAGTCGTATCCGCCATCGCTCATCCCTACCCAGCCCGTCCTGTCCTTCGGTTCATTCTTGGGCGGTGCGCGGCGCGTGCCGTCAGTACTGGATGCCGGCAATTGCCGCTTCGTCACCAGCGGACGGGTCGCGATCGCACTGGCCCTGAAACAGATGAAGATCGGCGCAGGCGATTCCGTCATGGTGCCGGCCTATCATTGTGCCTCGATGATCGAGCCCGTCATCTGGTCGGGCGCCACGCCGGTGTTCTACCGTATCAATGCCGACACCTCGGTCAATCTCGACGACATTGCCGCCAAGCTCGACGGCACGACCCGACTGGTCATGGCGACCAACTATTTCGGCTTTCCGCAAAACCTGTCGGCAATCCGCACCTTTTGCGATGCGCGCGGACTGCGGATGCTGGAAGACTGCGCCCACAGCTTTCTCGGTGAACACCAGGGCAAGGCGGTCGGTTCCTGGGGCGATTACGCGATCGCCAGCAGCATGAAGTTTTTTCCGATCTATGAAGGCGGCTGCCTGGTCTCATCGCGCAACGCGCTGGGGTCGGTCCAATTGCATTCGGCCGGCGTCGGCTTCGAGGCCAAGGTTGCGTTCAACACGCTTGAAGATGGCTTCGAGTACCGCCGTCTCGGCATGGTCAAGGCGCTGCTGCGGCTGCCGATGTTTCTGAAAAATTTCGTCTGGGGCCAGATCAAGGCGCGCAAGCCCTCCACCTCACAATCGATGGCGCCAGGCTCCTCGGACGGCGGCTTCGGCTTCGATCCGAACTGGCTCGACAAGCGCTCTTCGTATTTTTCGCGCCTGATGCTCTGGCTGGTGTCGCGCGAACGCATGGCGGTGCTGCGCAGAAAAAATTATCTCAGGCTGCAGGATGCAATGCAGGGGTTGCCCGGCGTGCGGCCCTTGTTCCCGCAGCTGCCGGAGCGGGTCTATCCGTGGGTGTTTCCGCTGCTGACCGATGATCCGCAGCCGGTTTTCCACATGCTCAAGGAAGCCGGCGTACCGATCATCCGCTTCGGCGAGTATCTCTGGCCCGGCGTCGACGCCAGCGTGTGCGAACACAGCGTCGATCTCTCGCGGCGTGTATTGCAGTTCCCCTGCCACCAAGAATTGAAACAGGAAGAAATCGACTGGATGATTCAGAAAATCAAGGATGCGGTGCTGTCACAGGCGTCGCCAACAACATGACCTGGACCCTGCAACCGGCCAGCCAGTTCGCCGCCTTCGCCAGCCGTTGGCAGACGCTGAACGTGGCCTGCAATGCGTCGCCCCTGCTGGCGCCGGAGTTCGTCGCGCCGCTGCTGACCGAGTTCGGCACCGGCCGCGAGCTGATCGCCTGCCACGAGCGTGACGGTGCCGTGCAGGCGCTGGCGATCCTGACGCCGCGCGGCCGCGGCGTATGGGAAACCTTCCAGCCATCGCAGGCACCGATCGGGATCTGGCTGCATCGGCCTGAAGAAGACCTGGCCGTGCTGCTGTCATCGCTCATGCGCAGGCTGCCGGGCTTCTCCCTGGTGCTGGGCCTGACCCAGCTCGACCCGGACCTCTCGGCTCGCCCCGCCATAGACGCCCGGTTGCGCACGATCGACTATGTTCAGACGGCGCACGTGCCGCTCGCCGGCACGTTCGACGAGTACTGGAATGCGCGCGGCAAGAATCTCCGGCAGAACATGAAGAAGCAGCGCAACAAGCTGGAGAAGGAAGGCGTGGCAACGCGCCTCGAATGCAGCACCGCACCGCAGGACGTGGCCGCCGCACTGGCCGACTACGGCCGGCTCGAGAGCGCCGGCTGGAAAGCCGAAATCGGCACCGCGATCCATCCGGACAATGCGCAGGGACGGTTTTACCAGGCCATGCTGGAGGCATTCGCCAGGCGTGGCGCGGCACGCATGTACCGCTACTGGTTCAACGACCGTGTGGTGGCGATGGATCTCTGCATCGAAGGCGCGGACCACATCGTGATCCTCAAGACCACCTATGACGAAAGCATCAAGGACGGCAGTTCGCCGGCATTCCTGCTGCGCCAGGAAGAGTGCGAGCAGCTGTTCGCCGAACGGCGGCTGGCCCGCATCGAGTTTTATGGCAAGGTCATGGACTGGCACCTGAAGTGGACCAGCGAGGTGCGCATGCTCTACCACCTGAACTGTTACCGGTTCGGCGCGCTGGCCAGCCTGCATGGCCGGCTCAAGGCAGCTCCGGCAGCTCCGGCAGCTCCGGCATCTGCGTCGACAGCGCCGCCTCCCACCGAGAAACCTGCCTGAATCCGCAACGAGCCGCCCGGTGCGGCACGGTATGATAGCGGCGCCACCATGCCGTACCCGCCACTGAATGGAACTACGATGCAACACCTTGAAGACATTAAGACCATCCTTGCAGACGTCCTCGCCCTCGGCGACCGCAAGGCCGACCTGACTGCCGACTCCGGCCTGATGGGCAGCATCCCGGAATTCGATTCGATGGCGGTCGTCAACGTGCTGACGGCGCTGGAGGAGCACTTCGGCATCATGATCGACGACGACGAGATCAGCGCCGCCACGTTCGAGACGGTCGGCAGCCTGGCGCGCTTCGTCGACGAAAAACTGGCTGCGTGACACCGATGGCGCAACGCCCTGCCGCCGAGGCATTTTTTCTGCCGGCGCCGAACGGCGAGCGCTACTGCCTGTATCACGCCCCTGCCGAAGGCGTCGTGCCGCGTTGCGCGCTGGTCTACGTGCACCCATTTGCCGATGAAATGAACAAGTGCCGCCGCATGGCCGCCCTGCAGGCACGCGCATTCGCCGACGCCGGCCACGCCGTGCTGCAGATCGACCTACATGGCTGCGGCGACAGCAGCGGCGACTTCGGCGCCGCGCGCTGGGATACCTGGCATGCGGACATTGCCCTGGCATGCGACTGGCTAAGCCGGCGTCAACAGGCGCCGGTCGGCCTGTGGGGGACGCGGCTCGGCGCGCTGCTGGCGCTCGATTTCGCGAGCCGTGCGACGCACCCGGTGGCATGCGTGATGCTCTGGCAACCGGTACTCAATGGCGCGCTCTACATGACCCAGTTCCTGCGTATCCGGATGGCAGGCGACATGCTGGTCGGTGGCGAACCAGCGGCCGGCATGCAGGGCGTGGCGCCGAAAGCCAATACCACCCAGGCCATGCGCACGGCACTGGCGGGCGGCGAATCGCTGGAAATCGGTGGCTACCTGCTCGCGCCGGAACTGGTGAAGGCGATCGACCCCATCACACTGGCTGCGCTCGGCGCGCCCGGCATGCCGGTGCACTGGTTCGAAATCATTTCCGAGGCTGGCCGTACACTGCCGCCTGCAGCGAACAACGCCGCCGCTGCACTGCGCGAGCGCGGTGTCGACCTGCAGGTGCATCTGATCGCAGGACCGCCGTTCTGGGCATCGCAGGAGATCGTCGAAGCGCCGCTGCTCCTGGCAGCCACGCTCGCCTGCACCGAAGGGGTAGCGGCATGAACCTGACGCAGCGCGCGATCCGTTTTCCCTGTCACGGTGACTGGTTGTTTGGCATCGTGACGATGCCGCCCGCCGCTGTCGGCCGTATGCGCGGCGTGGTGGTGGTGGTAGGCGGCCCGCAATACCGGGTCGGCAGTCATCGCCAGTTCGCGTTGCTGGCCGAAGAACTCGCGGCGCAGGGCGTGCCGGTGCTGCGCTTCGATTACCGCGGCATGGGCGACAGCGAAGGCGACGTGCGCAGTTTCGACGATGTCGATGACGATCTGCGCGCCGCGATCGATCGCTTCTTTGTCGAAGAACCAGCCCTGACCGATGTCGTCATCTGGGGCCTGTGCGACGGTGCCTCGGCGGCGCTGTTCTATGCCCACCGGGATGCGCGCGTATCGGGACTGGTGCTGCTCAATCCGTGGGTGCGTACCGACGGCGGCGAGGCCAAGGCCTACCTGAAGCATTACTACCTGAAGCGGGTGCTGTCGCCTGAACTATGGCGCAAGATACTCGGCGGCGGATTCGATTTTCGCAGCGCCGCAACCTCGTTTGCAGCCAAGGTGCGCGAGGCCACGCGCAGCACCATGCCGACGCCGCACCAGGCAGATGGCAATACGCCTTCCGGAAGCGCCGTGGAGAACACCCTGCCATTGCCGGCGCGGATGCAGGACGGCCTGCGCCGCTTCACGGGCCGGGTGCTGCTCGTCATGAGCGGCAACGACCTCACCGCCAGGGAATTCACCGACCTCGTCGGTAGTTCACCCGATTGGCAAAAACTGTTGACGGCGCCGCGCGTGCAGCAACGCACGCTGGCCGAGGCGAACCACACCTTCTCCCGCGCCGACTGGCGCGCACAGGTGTCGGGCTGGACGACGGAATGGATCCGGTCATGGTGAAGCGCGTGCTCATGGTGGCCTATCATTTCCCGCCGATGCGCGGCAGCAGCGGCATTCAGCGCACGCTCAAGTTCGCCCGTTACCTGCCGCAGTTCGGCTGGAATCCGCTGGTGCTGTCGGCCCATCCGCGCGCCTACGCCCGTACCGGCGACGACCAGATGGGCGAGATCGCCGAGGGCACGCCGGTGCAGCGTGCCTTCGCGCTCGACACCGCGCGTCATCTCTCGTTCAAGGGAAAATACTTGGGCGCCCTGGCATTGCCGGACCGCTGGAGCAGCTGGTGGCTGGGCGCGGTCCCGGCCGGCCTGCGCATGATCCGCAAGTATCGTCCCGACGCCATCTGGTCCACCTATCCGATCGCCACCGCGCACTTGGTCGGCTACACGTTGCACAAGCTGACCGGCCTGCCGTGGATTGCCGACTTCCGTGATCCGATGACCGATGAAGGTTATCCGCCGGACCCGGCGATGCGGCGCGCCTATCTCTGGATCGAAAAGAAAACCCTGAGGCACTGTACCCGCGCCGTGTTCTCGACGCCCGGCACCATCCGCGATCACATCCGGCGTTTTCCGGAGATCCCGGCATCGCGCTTCGTGCTGATCGAAAACGGCTACGACGAAGAGAACTTCGCCTCGGCCGCGACCGGCACGGCGCCGGCCAGGGCCCCGGGCGGACCGCTGGTGTTGGTGCACAGCGGGATCATCTATCCCTCCGAGCGCGACCCGGTACCGCTATTCGAAGCGCTGTCCGACCTGCTGAAACAAGGCGCGATCGGCCCCGACACTTTGCGCATCATCCTGCGCGCAACGGCGCACGATGAATACCTGCAGCCGCTGATCGACAGCAACGGCATCAGCGGCATCATCACGCTGGCGCCGCCGGTACCGTACCGCGATGCGCTTGCAGAAATGCTCGACGCCGATGGCCTGCTGATCCTGCAGGCTGCAAACTGCAACAGCCAGATACCGGCAAAACTGTATGAGTACCTGCGGGCGCAAAGGCCGATCCTGGCGCTGACCGATGCCAATGGCGACACCGCGCAGAGCTTGCGCGGCGCTGGCATCGACACCATCGCGCCGCTCGACGACCGCAGTGCCATCGCCACCGGCCTGTTGCGTTTCATCGCGCTGCTGCGTGCGGGCACGGCGCCAGTCACGCCAATGGCCGATGTCCGCCTGCGTTCGCGCGAGGGGCGCACGCAGGAACTGGCGTCCCTGCTCGACAATCTTGGAACCTGAAAGCGCGCTCCGCAATGTCGCCATGCAGATGCCCATTCAGGTCGATTGAATCCATTTCGAAAGATATCGCTGCCGCGCGCACCGGGCACATGAGGAGCTCCAAATGAACTTGAAACCCGTCACTCGACTGATCGTCACATCGCTGCTCGCCTTCGGTGCGCTCGACGCCAGCGCCGGCAGTTACTGCGGCTCGCTGACGAATGCCTTCGGTCCTTTCGATTATCGCAAGTCGCAAACTGAATTTCCCAAAGAAACCTACCTGGTCGAGATGGCCCACTTCACGCCAGAGGTCGAAAACCTGATCAAGGGCAATTCCAGTTACATTGGCGGCGATCTCGATTACACGCTGCGGGCCTTTCCGAATCATCATCGGGCGCTAGCCAGCGTGGCCAAGCTCGCCTTGAAGGAAAAGACGCCCAAGGATCCGAACATGCACTATTCGTTCACCTGTTATTTCGAGCGGGCGATGCGCTTCACGCCGGACGATGACGGGGTGTTCGTGGTCTACGGCACGTACCTGTACAAGCGCGGCGACATTGCTGGCGCAACCACCCAGCTGAAACATGCGCTATCGCTAAATCCGGAAAATCCGGCAGCGAACTACAACCTTGGCCTGATCTACATCAATCAAAACAAGCTTGAGGAAGCCCGCGTTTACGCCAAGAAAGCGGAAGCCCTGGATTATCCGCTACACGCACTCAAGGACCGACTGACCCAGGCCGGAAAGTGGTAGGGTCGTTAACATGATTCAACGTTTTCCGAATTGAAGACCGAATTCGTATCTGCTATATTCGATCGGTTAAAAATTGCAGTAAATACAATTAGAAATATCCCTTGGAGCACTTGCCAAGAACCCGACGGCGACGCACTGGCGCAGGCAAAACGTCTGCAGTTCAAGCCATCCGACGCCGTAGCCAGGTTTTGACAGGCGCTCTTGAAAAACACTTCGGTACTGCAATCAGTACATCAACCTTCACCCGGAAATCACTATGAATGCAGTTGCTGTCGTCGGACTCGGATATGTGGGCCTGCCCCTGGCAGTC
>JACMOV010000039.1 GCA_014377845.1 Herminiimonas sp. | reverse complement strand
TGCTTGCACACGACCGGCAGCGTCGTCTTCGGCCGAGCGGTCGAAGGCGTCCGACGTCACGAAGGAAAATACGGCATCCGCATCGGCCCCGCGTGCGACCGGCTTGCGCCCCGGATTCGCGCCTTGGCGCGTGCCGGATTGTGGCGTTTGCGGCGCCTGAATCAGGTTCGGATTCAGATTCGGACCGGACTTACCGCCCTTGCCAGCTTCGTTCCTGTTGCGGCCTTCAGCGGCACGCGGATTCGGCTTGCGGCCGCCACGCTCCAGACGCGCACCACGTCCGCCAGCAACACCGGCCGAAGCAGGTGCACCCGGCTGAGCATTGGCAACGTTGCCATCAACCTCATCCGCCTGATCCGAATGCTGGTTACCGCCGACATTGCCGTCGATCCCATCGCTCGCGTCCTCGCTGCCACCTTCAGCGCCGCCAACGCGCGATGCGCCGCGGGCCCGACGCAAGGTGCGCGGACCACGCACGCCACGCTTTGCCGGCTTCACCGCAGCCGGATCGGCAGGTTGCGCAGGCGCCGATTGGTCCAGCGCTGAGGCAACGGGCACCTTGCGTTTCTTGCGCGGGGCGGCCGGCTCTGTGCGGACTTCGCTCGGCACTGCGTCGTCAGGAGTAGGTAGCGTCATTGTAGGTCTGTCGATTGGTCCGACCTGGCATCACCGATCGGATCGGTCGTGTGGTCGTGGGAAATAACTGCCGCGGCTTGCTGGCCGGCTGCATCGTCGATGCTGCGCATGTCGCGCTCGGCCGGCGCGAAATTCATCATGCCTTGGTCAAGATTGCCGGAAATACTCGCTTCGAGCGCGCGCATTTCCTGCAACACGCCGCCTTGGGCATCGCCCTTGGCGACCTGCTGCAAGGGCGGCAACTGATCCAGCGAGGCCAGACCCAGATCATCGAGAAACTGCTTGGTCGTGGCGAACAGGCCTGGCCGCCCCGGAACGTCGCGATGGCCGATCGATTCGATCCAGCCGCGGTCTTCGAGCAGCTTCACGGTGTGCGAATTGACCGTCACGCCACGAATCTCTTCGATGTCGCCGCGGGTTACAGGCTGCCGGTACGCGATGATTGCCAGTGTCTCGAGCGTGGCGCGGGAATACTTCGGCGGCTTCTCCGGATTCAGGCGCTCGAGGTACATCTTCATCTCGGGCCGGCTCTGGAACCGCCAACCGGTTGACAGGCTGACCACTTCGATCCCTTTGTCGGCCCAATCGAGTCGCAACTCGTCGAGCATCTGGCGAATGCTGTCCGAGCCAACCTCGGATTGCGAACCCTCGCCGTCGGCATAGAGCTTTTTCAACTCATTGAGGGACAATGGCTCGTGGGCGCAAAGCAATGCGGTCTCAAGAACTTTTTTTGCCTCAGCGGTATTCATGTGCGTTTGGTGCTCGTCATGCGTTGCGTCGTGTATTTGCCGGTGGTTCGCTACGCTCGCCTAATCGGGATATCGCAGTACCGTTTCGGCGACCGCCAAAGTCCCTGAATGCGGTGCGTGCTCGCGGCGTGCATTCCTCAACTGATGTGGGACTGTCGTGATCGTCTGGTGAGACCGCGTGCTGTATTCGTTGCAGAATTTTTATTCAACGACAGGTGCCATCTCGGCCCGGTCCGCAAACCCGTTGATACCGTGTTCCGTCGCCCGTATGGAGGAAGTCTGATTTGGGCGGGACAACTGCCGGGAATTTCCAGTGAAACCTATGAGCCTGACTGAATCACTTTGGGCTGAATGACTGCAAGCAAATGCGGTCGTTGCCGGAATTCGTTGGTTGCGGGGGCAGGATTTGAACCTGCGACCTTCGGGTTATGAGCCCGACGAGCTGCCAGACTGCTCCACCCCGCGTCTGAAGAACCGAATAGTACAGCCTATCCCAATGGAATGCAAACGAATACCTTCGAAGTTTCGGGAAATCTCTCCCGCAGTCGATAATGCGGCCGCTGGGTGGCGATTGCATGCAGTGATACACTCACCATGCAGGAAGATCGCTTGTCGCCTTTCGCCACTGCACGAAGAAATACGCCGCCTTACCACCGTTTTTTCAACAGACCGCCACGATGAAATTTTGTTCCGAATGCGCCCATCCGGTGTCGCTGCAAACGCCGTCCGACGACAATCGTCCGCGCTTCGTCTGCGAGCAATGCGGCGTCATCCACTACCAGAATCCGAAAATGGTGATCGGCTCGATCCCGGTCTGGGACGATGGCGACCGGCCGCTTGTCCTGCTGTGTCGGCGCGCGATCGAGCCGCGTCACGGCTTCTGGACCCTGCCTGCAGGCTTCATGGAGAACGGCGAGACTACCAGCGACGCCGCTGCGCGCGAGACCCTCGAGGAAGCAGGTGCGCGGATCCGGATTCATGACCTGTTTTCGCTGCTCAATGTGCCGCACGTACACCAGGTGCACCTGTTCTACCGCGCCAGCCTGCTCGACCTGGACTACGCCGCCGGCATCGAAAGCCTGGAGGTCAAGATGTTCTCCGAAAAAGATATTCCGTGGAGCGAAATCGCCTTCCCGACGGTGAGCCAGACGCTGCGGTTTTTCTTTGCCGATCATGCCAAGGTACGCGAAGGCGGCGAATACGCGCTGCATCTGCACGACATCGGCAAGCCCGGGCATGCGGAAGGCTATCGCAGCTGACCGGAAAACGATGGAACGCCGGAAGATCCCATGGCTGGAAGCGGATACGCCGTTTCCGTCCGCTTCCTCGGCATTGACCGAGTCCGATGGCGCCGCCGGGCTCCTGGCAGCCGGCGCCGATCTCTCTCCGCAGCGCCTGCTTATGGCCTACCGCAACGGCATCTTCCCCTGGTTTTCCGAAGGCCAGCCGATCCTGTGGTGGAGCCCGGATCCGCGGATGGTGCTGCAAACGGATCACTTCGCGGTATCGGCAAGCCTGAAGAAAACCCTGCGCAAGGTGCACGCCAGCATGCGCGATGGTGGTCCATGGCAGGTCAGATTCGACAGCGCGTTCGAAGCCGTCATGCGGGCCTGCGCGGCGCCCCGCGATGGCGCTCCGGGCACCTGGATCACAGATGAGATCGTCGCCGGCTACACAGGGCTGCATGCTCTCGGTCTTGCGCACAGCGCCGAGCTGTGGTGTGACGGCGTGCTGGTGGGTGGCGCGTACGGCGTCTGTATCGGCCGCATGTTCTACGGCGAATCGATGTTTGCACGGGTTTCCGATGGTTCCAAGATCGCGCTCGCCTACCTGGTGCACTTCCTGCGCTGCCGGAATGTTGGCCTGATCGACTGCCAGCAGGAGACCGCCCACCTCGCTTCCCTCGGCGCGGCGCCGATCGGCCGGGATGCGTTCCTGCGCTGCGTGCGGGCGGCAACAGGAGAAGCAGAGATTGACGACTGGTCGCCGCTGCCGCTTTTTTAAGAAAATTGCTGGTTCGTGATACAACGTCGGTGTAGATTGGATGACAGCGCGGCTGTTGCGATCACCGCTATCTTGCCCGGATTCCGTACCATGACACATTTGAAAGATCTGCCTTTTTCGACGCTGCAGTTCTATGCAACTGCGCCCTACCCGTGCAGCTACATCGATGCACGCCAGGCCCGCTCGCAGGTCGCGACGCCTTCGCATCTGATCAACGCGGATGTCTATTCCGAGCTGGTCAAGAACGGCTTTCGCCGCAGCGGCATCTTTACCTATCGGCCATATTGCGACGGCTGCCAGGCGTGCACGCCGGTGCGGGTCAAGGTCGCCGAATTCACGTCGAATCGCAGCCAGCGTCGGGCCTGGGCACGGCACCAGAATCTGCAGGCCTGGGTCACCAAGCTGACCTACGTCCACGAGCACTACGAACTCTACCTGCGCTACCAGGCGGCACGGCACGCCGGCGGCGGCATGGACCAGGACAGCCGCGACCAGTACGCGCAGTTTCTTCTGCAGAGCAAGGTCAATACACGGATGGTGGAGTTTCGTGATGCCGATCGCGTCCTGCGCATGGTCAGCATCATCGACGTGCTCGACGATGGTCTTTCGTCGGTCTACACGTTCTACGATCCGGACCAGCCGGGCGCGTCCTTCGGCACTTATAACGTGCTTTGGCAGATCGAACAGGCGCGCCACCTCGAGATGCCCTTCGTGTACCTCGGCTACTGGATCGAACAGAGTCCGAAGATGGCCTACAAGACCAATTTCAAGCCGCTAGAAGCGCTGCGACAGGGTACCTGGGCCGACCTCTGAGCGTAGAATGCGCAAGGCGTTGCAAGACGCCATTGCGCGACGGACATTCTCGGGAGTGGACGGCCGCGCCGCCCGTTGACTCACCACCCAATTTCATGTCCGCAAAACTCCTCTATCCGCTTGCCCGACCGCTGCTGTTTTCACTCGACCCGGAAGCGGCGCACCACCTGACGATGTCGCTGCTGCAGCGCGCCGCCCGAACCGGCGTGGTCGGGCTTCTGAAGCGGCCGGCCGCCGATCCGCGCACGGTGATGGGCATCACGTTTCCCAACCCGGTCGGCCTTGCCGCCGGCCTCGACAAGGATGGCGCGTACATCGACGGGCTTGCCGCGCTCGGCTTTGGCTTTCTCGAAATCGGCACGGTGACGCCAAAGGCACAGCCCGGCAATCCCTTGCCACGGATGTTTCGGCTGCCGCAAGCCGGCGCGCTGATCAACCGCATGGGTTTCAACAATGGCGGTGTCGATGCCTTCGTCGCCAACGTGCAAGCATCGGCCTTCTACCAGGATCGCAAGGGCATCCTCGGATTGAACATCGGCAAGAACGCCGCGACGCCAATTGAGCGCGCGGTCGACGATTACCTGTTCTGCCTCGACAAGGTCTATCCGTTCGCGAACTATGTAACGGTGAACATTTCCTCGCCCAACACCAGCAACCTGCGCCGGTTGCAGGGCGCCTCCGAACTCGACGCACTGCTGCTGCAACTCAAGGACCGGCAGCACCGATTGGCTGACAAGCACATGCGGTACGTGCCGATCGCGCTGAAGATCGCGCCGGATCTCGCTGATGAGCAAATCACGGTGATCACCGATACGCTGTTGCGCCACAAGATGGACGGTGTGATTGCGACCAACACCACGATCAGCCGCGATGCCGTCAAGTCCCTGCCGCATGCGGAAGAGGCCGGTGGCCTGTCGGGCAAGCCGGTGAGGGATGCCTCGACCGCCGTGATTCGCGCACTCAAGGCGCAGCTCGGCGATGCAATCCCGATCATCGGCGTCGGCGGCATCCTGTGCGCCGCCGATGCGCAGGAAAAGATCGATGCCGGCGCCAGCCTGGTGCAGTTGTACACCGGCCTGATCTATCGCGGCCCGGCCCTGGTCTCGGAATGCGCTGCGGCCTTGCGCAAGTCCGCACTGCGCGGCAACATCTGAATACGCCTGAACTTTCTACCACCAGCCTGTCCCCGTCCCCTCCAACCCTACTCGCCATCATGCAAAAAAATATACTCGGCTCCAGCGATCTCAAGGTATCGGCCATCTGTCTCGGCACGATGACATTCGGCGAACAGAACACGGAAGCCCAGGCCCACTCGCAACTCGACTATGCGCTTGAGCGTGGCATCAACTTCATCGATACCGCGGAAATGTATCCGGTCATGCCGCGCGCCGAGACCCAGGGCGCCACCGAACGGCATATCGGCAGCTGGCTCAAGAATTCGGGCAAGCGGAGTCAGGTCATTCTTGCTACCAAGGTGGCCGGTCCCTCGCGCATGCCATGGATTCGCGACGGCAAGGGCGATCTCGATGCGACCAATATCCGCGCCGCGGTGGAAACCAGCCTGCAGCGCTTGCAGACCGACTACATCGACCTGTATCAGTTGCACTGGCCGAGCCGCAACGTGCCGATCTTCGGCCAGGTCTGCTTCAACCCGGAGGCGGAGCGCAAGCATGTGGAAATCGAAGACACGCTGGCCGTGCTGGGCGAACTGGTCGCAGCCGGAAAGATCCGCCACATCGGCGTTTCCAACGAAAGCGCATGGGGCTTGAGTGAATTCATCAAGCAGGCCGAACTAAAGGGCTTGCCGCGCATCGTGTCGATCCAGAACGGCTATCACCTTGCCAATCGCAGCTTTGAAACTGCGCTCGACGAGACCTGCTTCCGGGAACGCGTCGGCCTGCTCGCCTACAGTCCGCTGGCGTTCGGACAGCTCACCGGCAAGTACCTCGAGAATCCGCATGCAAGTGGCCGCCTGACGATCTTCCCGGCGAGCTGGAGTCCGCGCTACCTGCGCGCCTCGGTCCAGGAAGCGGCGCGCCGCTACGCAGCCCTGGCCCGCGAAAGCGGCATGACGGCGACGCAGTTGGCCCTTGCGTGGTGCTACAGCCGCTGGTTCATCGCATCGACCATCATCGGTGCAACCACGATGCAGCAACTCGAAGAAAACATCGATGCCTTCGATGTCAAGCTGTCTAGCGAGGTGATCGCCGCCGTCAACCAGATTCATGCAGAGATCACGAATCCCGGACAATGAACGCGACGGCCAGCGGGCAACCGAAAAAACCGGTGCGTTAGCCGCTCGCTGCGGTGTTTTCATACGGAGACTTGATTCGGAGACTTGATTCGGGGACTAAATACGGCGGCCCGCTAAGCGATGAAGGCATAAAAAAGCCCGCTTCAAATCTCGAAGCGGGCTTTATTCCATGTGCCGATCTATTCGACTTCGACCGTCTCCTGCGGCGCCGCCGGTGGCAGCGTATCGCTCTCGATGAATTCGAGCTTGACCTGCTCTTTATCGTCGAGATCGACCGTTACCTTGCCACCCGAGACGAGCCGACCGAACAGCAGCTCATCTGCCAGCGCCTTGCGGATCATGTCCTGAATCAGGCGCGACATCGGACGCGCGCCCATCATCGGATCAAAGCCCTTTTTCGCCAGGAACTTGCGCAAGCTGTCAGTGAAGATCGCGTCGACTTTCTTCTCGTGCAGCTGCTCTTCCAACTGCATCAGGAACTTGTCGACCACGCGCAGGATGATTTCCTCGTCGAGCGCGCGGAAGCTGATGATCGCATCGATCCGGTTGCGGAATTCCGGTGTGAACATCCGCTTGATATCGGCCATCTCGTCGCCGGCTTCCTTCTTGTCGGTGAAGCCGATCGACCGCTTCTGCAGGCTTTCCGCACCCGCATTGGTGGTCATCACGATGATCACGTTACGGAAATCCGCCTTGCGACCGTTGTTGTCGGTCAGCGTGCCATGATCCATCACCTGCAACAGGATGTTGAAGATGTCCGGATGCGCTTTTTCGATCTCGTCGAGCAGCAGCACGGCATGCGGCTTCTTGGTGATCGCTTCGGTCAGCAAACCTCCCTGGTCGAAACCGACATAGCCTGGCGGCGCGCCGATCAGGCGGCTCACAGCGTGACGCTCCATGTACTCCGACATGTCGAAGCGGATCAGCTCGATGCCGAGGATGAACGCGAGCTGCTTCGCGACTTCGGTCTTGCCGACGCCTGTCGGGCCCGAGAACAGGAACGAGCCGATCGGCTTGTCCGTCTTGCCGAGACCGGCACGCGCCATCTTGATGGCCGATGCCAGCGCCTCGATTGCCGGTTCTTGGCCGAAGACGACATTCTTCAGGTCACGGTCGATCGTCTGCAGCTTGGTCCGGTCGTCCTGGTTGACCGATTGCGGCGGAATGCGCGCGATCTTCGAGATGATGTCTTCGATCTCGGACTTGCCGATGGTTTTCTTCTGCTTCGACTTCGGCAGGATGCGCTGCGCAGCACCGGCCTCGTCGATCACATCGATCGCCTTGTCCGGCAGGTGCCGGTCATTGATGAAGCGCGCTGCCAGTTCTGCGGCCGAGGTCAGGGCCGAGGCGGAATACTTGACGCCATGATGCTCTTCGAAGCGCGACTTCAGGCCACGCAGGATCTGGATGGTCTGCTCGACCGTCGGCTCGTTGACGTCGATCTTCTGGAAGCGGCGTGACAACGCATGGTCTTTTTCGAACACGCCCCGGTATTCGTTGAACGTGGTCGCGCCAATGCACTTGAGCTGGCCGCTTGACAGGGCAGGCTTCAACAGGTTCGACGCATCGAGCGTGCCGCCGGAAGCCGAGCCGGCGCCGATGATCGTGTGGATTTCATCGATGAACAGGATGCCATTCGGGTTGTCCTTCAACTGCTTCAGCACGGCCTTCAGGCGCTGCTCGAAATCGCCCCGGTATTTGGTACCGGCCAGCAGTGCACCCATGTCGAGGGAATACACGACGGCGTTTGCCAGGATCTCGGGGACATCACCCTGGGTCACGCGCCAGGCAAGGCCTTCGGCGATGGCGGTCTTGCCGACGCCAGCTTCACCGACCAGCAGCGGATTGTTCTTGCGGCGACGGCACAACGTCTGGATCACCCGCTCGACTTCGGCCTCGCGACCGATCAACGGGTCGATCTTGCCTTCGCCAGCCAGCTTGTTCAGGTTTTGGGTGAACTGATCCAGCGGGCTTTCTTTTTGCTGTCCTTCGGTCTGCACTTCTTCCGCGCCCTCGGAGGACTTCTGTGCGTCGGCCTGCTGATCCTTGCGCACTCCATGCGAAATGAAGTTCACGACATCCAGTCGCGTGACGCCCTGCTGATGCAGGTAATACACCGCGTGCGAGTCTTTTTCGCCGAAGATAGCCACCAGGACATTGGCCCCGTTGACTTCCTTCTTGCCATTCGACGCCGACTGCACATGCATGATCGCCCGCTGGATCACGCGCTGGAAGCCCAGCGTCGGCTGCGTGTCGACCTCGCTCGAACCGGGGACGGTCGGCGTGTTGTCGCCAATGAAATTGGCGAGCGTCTTGCGCAGGTCATCGATATTCACCGCACAGGCACGCAGCACTTCGGCTGCGGACGGATTGTCCAGCAACGCCAGCAACAGATGCTCGACCGTGATGAATTCGTGCCGAGCCTGGCGGGCTTCGACGAAGGCCATGTGCAAACTTACTTCCAGTTCCTGCGCAATCATACTTCCTCCATCACACATTGCAGGGGATGCCCCGCTTTGCGCGCGTGTGCTAAAACAAGGTCCACTTTCGTCGACGCGATATCTCTAGGATAGACACCGCACATGCCTTTACCATCACGGTGAACTTTGAGCATGATCTGCGTCGCCGTCTCGCGGTCTTTATTAAAATATTCCTGAATGATGGCCACGACGAATTCCATCGGCGTGTAGTCGTCATTCATCAAGAACACCTGGTACATCGGCGGCGGCTTGAGCTTCTTTTCCTGCCGGATCAGTACGGTGTCGCTGTCTTGCTTAGTTGCCATACGTCTATTCTAGTATGTTCAGTACCGCACACGTTACGCAGAGCGGTAGAGTGTTGCCCGTTTCTGTTGATATTACGCGTTTTCGCTACTCAGCGCAGGTGACGATGAAACACAGCATATCAAGTGAAGTTTCTGTCGCACACGTCAAATAAACATGATGTTGCCGTTTAAATATCCTTGACTTTCCGATTTTTTGCGTGAAAAATGAACTTTATTGTCAGGTCGGTTACCATTTGTCTTGATAATACGAAGAGAGCAAGTTTGAAGAGGGGCAGCGTTACGCGAGGCTCTTGCTTTTACGGCTCGTGTGATTAGTCAATATTTGAAAGACGTTTATGGCAACAGGTACTGTGAAGTGGTTCAACGACTCCAAGGGCTTCGGCTTCATTACCCCGGATGACGGTGGTGAAGATCTGTTTGCGCATTTCTCCGCAATCCAGATGAACGGCTTCAAGACCTTGAAAGAAGGTCAAAAAGTGCAGTTCGAAGTCACGCAGGGCCCGAAAGGCAAGCAAGCTTCAAATATTCAAGCGCCCTGACCGCAATACGTTCGACAGTTTTCCAAAGACCTCGCCTTCGCGAGGTTTTTTTTATGATGCGCCTGGAATTCGCACCCGTAATCCCGCTGTCGGCCCATCGGTGCCTCGACCCTACACTCGCGCCACCGGCAATTATGTGAAACCCCACGCGCATGTAAAAACCCCGGCAGGTCTGCACCTACCGGGGTTGGTTTGCACCGCACTTCGCCGGGCCAGGCCCGCGTGAGACATTACATGTTCGAGATCATCACGTCGCCGAAACCGGAGCACGACATCTGGGTCGCGCCTTCCATCAGCCGCGCGAAGTCGTACGTCACCTTCTTCTGGCTGATCGATTTTTCCATCGAACTGATGATCAGATCGGCTGCCTCGAGCCATCCCATGTGGCGCAGCATCATCTCGGCCGACAGAATCAACGAACCCGGGTTGACGTAGTCCTTGCCGGCATATTTCGGCGCGGTGCCGTGCGTGGCTTCGAACATGGCAACCGAATCCGACAGGTTCGCACCTGGCGCAATACCGATGCCGCCGACCTGCGCTGCGAGCGCGTCCGAGATGTAATCGCCGTTCAGGTTCAGGGTGGCGATGACGCTGTACTCGTTCGGGCGCAGCAGGATCTGCTGCAGGAACGCGTCGGCGATCGAATCCTTGACGATAATGTCGCGGCCCGTCTTCGGATTCTTGAATTTGCACCATGGACCGCCATCGATCAGCGTCGCACCGAATTCGCTTTGCGCGAGCTCGTAGGCCCAGTCGCGGAAGCCGCCCTCGGTGAACTTCATGATGTTGCCTTTGTGCACTATCGTCACGGATGGCTTGTCATTGTCGATCGCATACTGGATCGCCTTGCGCACCAGGCGCTGCGTGCCTTCGCGCGAAACCGGCTTGATGCCGAGGCCGGAGCTGCCAGGGAACCGGATCTTCTTGACGCCCATTTCATTGATCAGGAAGTCCATCAGCTTCTTGGCGCCTTCCGAACCTTCTTGCCATTCGATGCCGGCGTAAATGTCTTCGGAGTTCTCACGGAAGATAACCATGTCGGTCTTTTCCGGCTCGCGAACCGGCGATGGAACGCCCTTGAAATACCGCACCGGCCTCAGGCAGACATACAGGTCGAGCTGCTGTCGCAGTGCGACGTTGAGCGAACGGATACCGCCGCCGACAGGGGTCGTCAGCGGCCCCTTTATCGAGACCACGTAATCCTTGATGACCTGCAGGGTTTCGTCCGGCAGCCAGACATCCGGGCCGTAGACGTTGGTGGATTTTTCACCGGCGTAGATTTCCATCCAGCTGATCTTGCGCTTGCCCGCGTATGCCTTCGCCACTGCCGCATCGATGACCTTGATCATCACCGGGGTGATGTCGACACCGGTGCCGTCGCCTTCGATGTAAGGCAGGATCGGGTTGTCTGGTACATTCAACGAAAAATCGGCGTTGACGGTAATTTGCTTGCCATCGGCAGGCACTTTTATGTGTTGGAACATCGTGGGTTTCTCCGGAGGTGATACGGGCAATCGCGTCAGGCGTCAGCCACGCCCTTTGTACGGTCGGCGCAGCCTCGGGCGGTCGGTAGTCTTCTATAAGACATAAGACGGTGTTTCGCATTATGCACTACTATTTTACTGGATGCCATGGATTTGCAGTCTGGCGGCATCGGCTTCAGGAACCCCTAGACAGATGGCGCTGATACTTTTCAACAAGCCTTTTCAGGTGATGTGCCAGTTTTCCGCCCATCCGGCGCGCCAGACGCTGGCAGATTACCTGGACCGGCCGAATTTCTACCCGGCTGGCAGGCTCGATGCGGACAGCGAAGGCCTGATGCTGCTGACCGACGACGGTGCGCTGCAGCACCGAATCAGCCATCCGGACCACAAGGCGCCGAAAACCTATCTGGTGCAAGTCGAGGGTGTACCTGACGCGGCACGGCTGCAGCAATTGTGTGCGCCGATCGATCTCGGTGATTTCACTACGCTGCCGTGCGATGCAATGCAGGTCGCGGCGCCGGAATGGCTATGGCCGCGCGATCCACCGATTCGCACCCGAGCGGCAACGCCGACCAGCTGGCTCAGCATCGTCCTCTCGGAAGGCAAGAACCGGCAAATCCGGCGGATGACGGCTCACGTCGGATTACCCACCTTGCGCCTGGTGCGGATCGCGATCGGCCCCTTTTCGCTGGAGAAGAATCCCTTGTGGCCTGGCGAGTCGTGTGACGTCTCGCCAGATTTGATCGGCGCTACCTGAACGCTCAGACGGTCAGCAGCTTCAGATCGAAGACCCGTTCGGCGAGCCAGATTGACGCCACCACCGCGATCAGGATCGATCCGCCCAGCAGAATCAGGCGACGGTAAAACCAGGTACGCCGCAGGAAGAAGGCGAACGGCAGGAAGGCGGCAACGATTGCCATCTGACCGGTTTCGACACCGAGATTGAATCCGACCAGCGCCAGGATCAGCGCACCTTGCGGCAGTCCGAGGTCGGTCAGGACACTGGCGAAACCAAACCCGTGTATCAGGCCGAACAGAAACGCCATCACCCAGCGCCGCTCACGAAACAGCGGATAGATGTTATTAAGCGCCGCAATCACCACCGACAATGCGATGGTCGACTCGACCCAGCGCGACGGCAGGCTGATCACACCCAGTGTGGCCAGCGTCAGCGTGATCGAATGCGCCAGCGTGAAAGCGGTCACGATCTTCAGCACGGCCCAGAATGCCGGCTTGAAGGCAGACACCGCTTCCCATTTCCTTTCCCGCCGGACGACAACGGCTGGCAGCAGCAAGGCCAGCAGGAACAGGATGTGGTCGAACCCGATCCAGATATGCCAGACACCTTCGCGGGCGTAATCGATGAATTGCCGGAACGCGCTAGGCTTGCTAAGGGTGAATTGCTGGGTTGCTTTTTCCGGGCTGAAGATCGCCGTGCTGGCAGCGCCCTGATATTGCAGCCGCAGCAGGCCCTTGTGCTGTGGATCGATATCGAAGAACAACCGGTAGCTGGCCTGCAGGCTCTTGAGCACTGCCGGACAGACGGCCCGGAACTTCAGGACCACATACGCGCCATCGGTGTGATCGTCGATCAGGTGTTCGGTCACTTGCGCCGGGCATGCCGCGCCATCGCCGTTCAACTGCAGCCGCGCCATCGCGTAAGCATCGATCTCCTTGCTCTTTTCCTTCACCTCGCCCCAGGTGATCTGGGCATCGCCATTGGTGTCGAGACCGATCGCAAAATCCAGATCGCGCAAGGCGATGTCCCACTGACCATCCACCGCATTGCCATCAACATTGAAAACCAGGTAGCTGTCGCTCGGCTTGTGGGCATGTGCCGTCATCGCCAGCAGCAGCCCGACAATCGCGATCATGAGGCGGATCATGAACGCACCGCCTTCAGCTGCTGCGCCAGCGAGGCAAGCACCCGATCTTCGATATGGCTCTGCTCAAGCCAGCGCAGAACCGGTTCCGCCGCAGCCGGGTCCTTCAGCGCCAGCGCTGCCTCCATGTAGATCCGGGCATCCCGCGGTTCCAGCTGCACCTTCCAGTTTTCCCGGGCCAGAGCTAGCGCCTTCTTCGGATCCTGTCGCACCTTGAGCTCGAACTGGGCTTCTTCCTGCTGATGCACGGTGTCGCCGCGCAATTGTGCCGCCGCGTAGCGCGCAGCCAGCGTGTCTTCGCTTTGCTTGGCATTGGGCGACTTCAGGATGCGTTCAGCCAGGACCAGGCGCAACAGCAGCGTATCGGAGCGTATCTTGTCTTTCAACATGGCGTCGACTTCGGCCGGCCGATTCTGCAGCAGCAGGAAGTCCGCATACGCGGCCAGCAGGAATGTGTCGGTGATGTTCAAGGCCAGCGCTTCCTTGAAATGGCTTTCGGCTACTTCGGGACGCCCGAGCCGTTGCGCCATTTCCGCCAGTCGCAGCATGACCCAGAGTTTTTCATCCGGCGTTGCCTCCGGATGACTGTGGTACGCCAAGTTGAGGCGGTCGTAGGCCGGTCCGGCCGAACCGGTCAGGCCGTCGACCATCGCTTCGCATCCGATCTCGATGAGGTCGGTGGTGACGCCCTTGAGGGCCTGACAATCGGCGCGCGCCTCGGCATAGTGGGCCTGGACGATTTCGATGGTTGCGCGCAATGCCCGCGCCTGTCCTTGCGCAGGATCGCGTGCCAGAACCTTGCCGAGATCGTCGAGCGATCCCGGAAAGTCATGCCGGAACTGGCCCAGACTCGCGCGCAGCACCTGCACGTCGATCGGCGGCTCTGGCATGCTCCACCAAGGTGCGAGCGCTGCCTGCGCGTAACCCAGGTAACGCGGATCGCCTTCTTCGGCAACCAGGCCGTAATACCGGCGTGCGAGCGCGACGGCAACCTCGAGGTTACGGGGATTGCGCTGCAATTCGGCACGCGCCTTCGCCATCTCGCGGGCGATCGGATCATTCGGGCGGAAAGGCAGTTTTTCCAGGACCTGCGCGTCCGACTTCGGGATGTAGGGGGCGGCGCTGGCGGTCGTTGCAATGCAGCAGGCGAAGGAGGCATGAACGACGAAGGCGAAACGATAAAAAATTGACATGCCCGGTCCAGGTTGGCGGCCGAAGGCTTCGGCAAAGCGCTGCATCATAACAACAGGATGAAAGTCCTGCAATTTGCTCAAAATGGCGCTCCGCGTTGTTCGATCATTAAGCTTTCATTAATTTATCCGGAAAAATCATGTTTTTTAGAGAAACTTGTCAACCACACCTTTCTCGCATCGTTATTCGACGTGATTCGCCAGAATCGTCCATTTTCGACAAGACCACTTAGGATACTAAAATGAAAAACCTGATCGCTGCCCTCGTTGCTGGCCTGTTCGCTGTTTCCGCTTTCGCTGCTTCCCACACCGCTGCGCCAGCCGCACCGGCAGCTGCCGCTGCGCCAATGGCTGCTGACGCTGCTCCAGCACCAAAAGCAAAGAAAGCAAAAAAAGCAAAAAAAGCAAAGAAAGCCGCTAAAGCTGCACCAGCTGCTGACGCAATGGCCAAGTAATTGTTTTACAGGTTGGCAAAAAAGGCAGGCGCGTCCTGCCTTTTTCTGTTTACCATCTGAACTCCCGTGTTCTGGTAGCGTTACCTGCCAAAATCTCAACGTCTGCAAGCCACCATCATGAAACTTCGCTTTTTACGCTCCCTTGCTATCAGCCTTTTTTCTGGAATCTCTTTCTCCGCCGCAGCCCAGCAACCGCAAAAATTCGACACGGTGTCGTTGACCGCCGGAATCAATCTTATCCACGCGGAAGTTGCCGCGACGCCGGCCCAGCGTGAACAGGGCTTGATGTTCCGCGAGAAAATGACAGCGAACGATGGCATGGTGTTCATCTTCGAAGGCCCGGCCGATGTCTGCATGTGGATGAAGAACACCTTGCTGCCGCTGTCGGTGGCATTTATCGACGGTAGCGGCAAGATCGTCAATATCGAAGACATGCAGCCGCAGACACTGGATTCGCATTGCGCAAAAAAGCAGGTGCGCTACGCGCTTGAGATGAACCTGGGTTGGTTCAAGCAAAAAAACATCAAGCCCGGTACATCGATCGACGGCTTGCCGCAGATTCGCTGAGAGCGGAATGGTGGCAGCCCGTCAAGCCACGATTTGAAGCAACTTGGAAATGCATCGTGCAAACGACAAAAACCCGCGTGGAACAAGCCACACGGGTTTTTTTGACACATATGCCGCCGCGCCGTACCGCGCCCGACATCGGTCTAATGCTTAGGCCAGCGCCTTCAGGGCAGCGGCGAGGCGGCTCTTGTGACGTGCTGCTTTGTTCTTGTGGATGATTTTCTTGTCGGCGATGCGATCGATCGTCGAAACCGACGCCAGATACACTTGCGACGCAGCAGCCTTGTCACCGGCTTCGATTGCCTTGCGAACGGCCTTGATTGCTGTGCGCAGCGTCGAACGCTGGCTCGAATTGTGGGCGTTTTGTTTGACTGCTTGACGAGCGCGCTTGCGTGCCTGTGCGGTATTTGCCATTTGTACTATTTCCTAAAACGATGTCTTGGCGACGTGCATCGGTGCACGAGCGCCCTGATGATCCGTTGAGCCTGATGCCAGGAGCGGCAAAATTCTGTGAAGCCTTGCATTATAGCGGTGTTTTTTGAAACAGGCAATCTGCGATGGGTTCAGCGAACATCAGACCCCGCGGCATGTGCCATCGTACAGTGGGTTGGGTCGTGCGACCGTACAGGCGCCAACATGGATCATTGACGGACCCGGCCAGGAAGTTGCCGGCAATTGCAGACGGCAAGGCGCACCGGATCAATCCCGAAACAGACCTCCCAATCCCGGGCGAGCGGCTATAATCCGCACCCGCCACCGCAGTTTATCTTTCCCCCTATGCGCCTCAAGACGGCACCGACGATGAATCTGCATAAAACGCTCG
Organism: Herminiimonas sp.; assembly: GCA_014377845.1. Lineage (GTDB taxonomy): Bacteria > Pseudomonadota > Gammaproteobacteria > Burkholderiales > Burkholderiaceae_D > JANXSS01. The sequence goes on along the minus strand of JACMOV010000039.1, from coordinate 102,454 downwards.
CCACGATTTTCGGCATGACCATGCTGTCACGCATCACGGGATTCCTGCGCGACTTCCTGATTGCCCGTGCATTCGGTGCATCGAGCTACACGGACGCGTTCTTCATCGCCTTCCGGATTCCCAATTTGCTGCGCCGCCTGTTTGCCGAGGGTGCATTTTCTCAAGCTTTCGTACCGATCCTGGCCGAGTACAAGAACCAGAAGGGCGATCGCGCAACCCACCAGCTGGTCGACCATGTCGCCACGATCCTGATGTGGGCGCTCGTGGCAACCTGTGTGATCGGCATCCTGGCCGCGCCGATGATCGTCTATTTCATCGCCACCGGCCTCAAGGATGATCCGGTCGTATTCAATGCGTCGGTGGTCATGACCCGCATCATGTTTCCCTACATCGGTTTCATGTCGCTGGTCGCGCTCTCCGGCGGCATCCTCAATACCTGGCGCGAATTCCGGGTGCCGGCCTTTACGCCGGTGCTGCTCAACCTGAGCTTTATCGCCGCGTCGTTGGTGCTGGCGCCGCACCTGTCGCAGCCCGTCTATGCGCTGGCATTCGCCGTGCTTTTCGGTGGCGTCCTGCAACTGCTGATCCAGATCCCGGCGCTGGTAAAAATCGGCATGCTGCCACGGCTGTCGCTGTCGCCCCGGATCGCGCTGGAGGATCAGGGTGTGCGGCGCGTTCTGCAGAAAATGGTCCCGGCGACATTTGCCGTCTCGGTCGCGCAGGTAAGCCTGATCATCAACACCAACATCGCGACCCACCTGCAAAAAGGTAGCGTCTCCTGGCTGTCATACGCCGACCGCCTGATGGAATTTCCGACTGCCCTGCTCGGCGTGGCGCTCGGCACGATCCTGCTGCCAAGCCTGTCGAAAGCGCATGCCGACGGCAACGATGCGGAGTATTCCTCCCTGCTGGACTGGGGTCTGCGCCTGACATTCCTTCTGGCGCTTCCCTCGGCAGTTGCGCTGGCAACCCTGTCGGAGCCACTGACGGCTACGCTTTTCCATTACGGAAAATTCGATGCGCAAGCCGTCATGATGACCGGACGTGCGCTGATCGCTTACGGCGTCGGCCTGATCGGTCTGATCCTCGTGAAAATCCTCGCGCCCGGTTTCTATGCGAAGCAGGACATCCGCACACCGGTCAAGATCGCGGTCGGCGTGCTGGTCGCGACGCAATTGATGAATCTGATTTTCGTACCCTGGATTGCGCTGGCAGGGCTGGCGCTGTCGATCGGACTTGGCGCGTGCATCAACGCCATCTGCCTCTACATCGGCCTGCGGCATCGGAAGCTCTATGCACCGGGTCCGGGCTGGGCGAAATTCGGCGTACAACTGGTTGGTGCACTGTGTCTGATGGGCGGGGTCGCGCTATTGCTGGCATCGAAATTCGACTGGCTCGGCATGCAGTCGCATCCGCTCCAGCGCGTGGGTGCACTCCTGCTCGTCATCGTGGCCTGCGCGGTGACCTACTTCGGGGCGCTGGCGGCAATGGGCTTCGACTTCCACGCGTTCAAGCGGGTGGCAAAATAAGGGTAGAAGGTAGCTGCTTCGGCAATGTCCAGTACGCCGCAGCACTCTGGCCACGTGCCGCACTTTATCAGCGGCCGTTTTCGCGATATCAAGGTTTCCAAATGACGATCACTGCGCTCGATTATTTCGCGTCACTGGTCCAGCAGGACGATTCGATCCTGCTGTTCGAAGCGGCACTGTCGCTGGGTCAGGACATGGACCCGGCACTGGACCTCAGCCTGCCGCAGATCGAACTCGACATGCTCGCGGTGAAGCTGCAAAAGCGCCTGCCGGCCGACGCGTCCCATGTGCAGAAGCTGCGCATGCTGAACCATTTCTTCTACCAGGAACTCGGTTTCTGCGGCAACGTCAACGATTATTACCACCCGCACAACAGTTACCTGCATCGTGTCATCGACACCCGACGTGGTATTCCGATTTCACTGGCCATGGTTTATATCGAACTGGCTCAGCAGATCGGTCTGCAAGTGCGCGGCATTTCCTTCCCGGGGCATTTCCTGATGAAGCTGTCGGTGCAATCGGGCGACATCATCCTTGATCCCTTCAACGGCAGCAGCCTGTCGCGTGAAGAATTGGCCGAACGGCTCGAACCGTTCATCGCACCGCCGCCGGACGGCGCACCTCCAGCGCTGGGCGCCTACCTGCAGCCAGCGCCGGCACGCGACATCCTGGTGCGCATGCTGCGCAACCTGAAGTCGGTCTTCGTCGAACAGCATCTGTGGAAGCGCCTGCTGGGCGTGCAGGAGCGGCTGGTGATCTTGCTGCCAAAGGATATCGTCGAGCGCCGCGACCGCGGGCTCACCTACGCCCGACTCGAATGCCCGCAGGCTGCGCTGCAGGACATCGAGCGGTATCTCGCCGAGCGGCCCGACGCGGCCGATGCCGAAACGCTGCGGCGCAAGCTGTCGGAGTTGCGCGAAGCGGCGAAGCGCCTCAACTAAACTGTGGTTGCCAGACGTTGCGAGCGGTTCGGCGTTACGTCGAGCAGTACACGCGTGGACTGCAGGCAGCGCGCGGCAGATGTCAAGCCGATTCGCGCGGGAGCCCGTCCAACACCACTTACCCTTTGCTGCGCGCCTCGATCGATTCCCATTTCTCCAGCGTCTGCGTCAGCTCGGCATCGACCTGCGCGTAACGCGCGTGCAGCTTCTGGATTTCAGCGGCGCTCTGCTTGTACAGGTCCGGGTCGGCCAACTGTTTCGCAATCTGCGCCTGTTCCTGCTCGAGTTGCTCGAGCACGGCGGGCAAGGCATCGAGATCACGCTGCTCCTTGAAGCTGAGCTTCTTCGCTTTTGCAGCCGCTGGCGCCGATGCGCTCACCGCTGGCGCCGCGGCGGCAGTCGGTGCACCGCCCTTGCCGCCGCTGGCAGGTGCCGCCGGACGGACGCGTTCCCAGTCGGTGTATCCGCCGATGTATTCGCGCCATAGGCCGCTGCCTTCAGCGACGATGACCTGGGTGACGACATTGTCGAGGAAGGTGCGGTCGTGGCTGACCAGGAACACGGTCCCCTCGTAATCTTCCAGCAGCTCTTCAAGCAATTCGAGCGTATCAATGTCGAGGTCGTTGGTCGGTTCGTCGAGCACCAGCACGTTTGCCGGCTTGGCGAACAGGCGTGCCAGCAGCAGCCGGTTGCGTTCACCACCGGACAGCGACTTGACCGGCGAGCGCGCACGCTCCGGCGCGAACAGGAAGTCGTTCAGGTAAGTCATGACATGCTTGCGCTGGCCATTGATCTCGACCCAATCGCTGCCAGGCGCAATGGTATCGGCCAGGCTCGCCTCTTCGTTCAGTTGCGCACGCATCTGGTCGAAGTAGGCGACCTGCAGCTTGGTACCCTGGCGGATAGTGCCGCTGTCGGGCTTGTCTTCACCGAGGATCAGCTTGAGCAGCGTCGTCTTGCCAGCGCCATTCAATCCGATCAGACCGACCTTATCGCCACGCAGAATCGTTGCACTGAAATCCTTGACGATCACCTTCTCGCCATAGGACTTGTTGACGGCAACCAGCTCGGCCACGATTTTGCCGGAGCGATCGCCGGAAGACACGTCGAGCTTGACCTGCCCCTGCTGGTCGCGCCGTACCGAGCGCGTCATGCGCAGGGCTTCGAGACGCCGGACCCGGCCTTCGTCACGGGTACGACGTGCCTGGACACCCTTGCGGATCCAGATCTCTTCCTGCGCCAGGAACTTGTCGAATTTTGCGTTTTCCACTTCCTCGATTTCGAGCTGTTCGGCCTTGCGCACCTGATACGCGCTGAAGTTACCGGGAAACGACAGCAGCTTGCCGCGGTCGAGTTCGATGATGCGGGTGGCGACATTGTCGAGGAAGCTGCGATCGTGGGTAATGAACAGGACACTGCCCTTGTAGTCGCGCAGCAGTCCTTCCAGCCACAGGATCGAGGTGAAATCCAGATGGTTGGTCGGCTCATCAAGCAGCAAGACGTCCGGCGCGCTCACCAGTGCGCAGGCCAGCGCGACCCGCTTCTGCATGCCGCCCGACAGGGTTCCCATCAGTGCGCGCGGATCGAGATTCAGCCGGTCCAGCGTCGCTTCCACCCGGTTGTTGAGCGACCAGGCATCTGCCGCATCGAGCTTGGTCTGGATCTCATGCATCCGGTCCATGACGTCGTCGTCCCGACCCTGTCCGAACTGTCCGGTCAGCGCGTCGTATTCAGTGAGCAGGCCCGGCAGTTCGCCGAGGCCCGAGGCTACTGCATCGAACACCGAGATACCCGCGTCGAAATGCGGTTCCTGGTCGACGTAGGCGATCTTCAGTCCCTGTTGCATGACCAGCAATCCATCGTCCAGGCGCGACGTGCCTGCAATCGTCTTGAGCAGCGACGACTTGCCGGTACCGTTGCGACCGATCAGGCCGACCCGCTCGGCGGACTCCAGCGAGAATTCCGCGTGATCGAGAAGTGCGACGTGGCCGAAAGCCAGTTGCGCGTTGGAGAGTGAGATGACTGCCATGAAAACGCCTGCTGAAAACATGCAGCGCGCCGCGTGGCGCGCCATTGGTTGATCGAATGAGGATCGCATTGTACCGAGCGCGATCACTGCCTGAGGGGCGGCGTGCGAATCGGAAGCAATCTGGAAACTGCGCCACGGCGCACACGGGTAACTACCGTCGAACGTCCTGCGTGCGACCCGGCGAACTTGTCGAATCGGCTCCATCGGTGGTGTGACCAACAGGAATCGAACCTGTATCTGAGTCTTAGGAGGACCCTGTTCTATCCGTTGAACTATGGTCACCGAACCGAGCGCATATTGTACAGGCAGGCACTGGTTCGACACTGCTGATTGTCGCTGGCTCGGCTCGTCCAGAAGCGGTGCGCCCGGCTTGCGGCGGACTCCGCAAGTAGAAACCTTTGATTGGACGGCACGTAAAAGTGGCAGGAGGCGGGATGTCTCTACGCTTAAAATAAAACTAACAGGAAACACAAAATTACATCTTTCCTGTAGCCGCAACTGGCCGAAAGCGCGTTTACTTCCCCATCGCCCAACCAGACCCCGAGGTTTTTCATGATCATTCGACACACTGCAATTGCTACCTTCTTTGTACTTGGCTCTTTGTCCGTCGCGCATGCTGCCGACTTCGACGATTCTGGCCGTGTTCTCAGCGTGGCGCCGCAAGTAGAGCAGTTCAATCAACCACGGCAGGAATGCCATACCGAATACGTGCAGGTGCAGCGAGCGCCGCAACAGCAGCGCAGCGTCGGCGGCTCCATCATCGGCGGCATTGCCGGCGGGCTGCTCGGCAACCAGGTCGGCGGCGGCAACGGCCGCACGGCAGCGACGGCGGCCGGCGCGATTGCAGGCGCGATCGCGGGTGACCGGATCGACAACAATGGTCAGCAGTTCCAGCAGGCGCCTGGAGAAGAAGCCGTGCAGCGATGCCGCACGGTAGACCATTGGGAGAACCGGACCAATGGCTACAACGTGACTTATGAATACCATGGCCGCACCTTCAACAGCGTGCTGCCGTACGACCCGGGCCAGCGCGTTCGTCTGCATGTGGCAGTGACGCCGCGTCCTTAATTAATCAACGGCCTTCGGATGGTGCACCAGCCGTTATGCCGGCACTCTTTTCTGCAAAAAACATCTAAGCGCGGCAACGTACGGACAGCAATACCCTGAGGGATTACGCTGAATCGACATACTGAGGAGTCAACATGAAATCGAACATCAAGCTAGCAAGCGCAGCAATCGCACTGACGACCGTCCTGGCCGGCTGTGCCAGTACACCGTATCAGCAACAAGGTCAGGCGTATCCGACGCAGCAGTCCTATCCGTCGCAGTCGCAAGGATATTCGACCCAATACGGCGTGGTCGATTCGATCCAGGTCGTGCAGGGCAACACCAATACCGGCCCGGGCCTCGGCACCGTCGCTGGCGCAGTCGTGGGCGGTCTCCTGGGTAACCAGGTTGGCGGCGGTGGCGGCCGCGCCGCAGCGACTGTTGCAGGCGTCGTGGGTGGTGCAGTAGTCGGCAACAAGCTGGAGAACAACCAGCGCGCTGCAGGCCCCGGTATGTACCAGATCGGCGTTCGGCTCGACAATGGCAGCTACGTGAGCGTGACCCAGGACAGCGCGGCTGACCTGGGCATCGGCAACCGCGTGCGTATCGACGGCGGCCGCGTGTACCGTTACTGATTCAGCAAACTGCGCTGCGCCCCGGCGCAGCGCGTGACGCACAGAAACGCCCGGTCGATGCCGGGCGTTTTTTCGTCTGCAGTAGCTTGGGACGGCCAGCAGATCGGGTGTGCCGTTGCGAGGTGTGTTCGACGAATCGGATCGGTCAGACCAGGCGCAGGGCGATCGTTCCCAGGCCGTCGATGCCACCTTCGAGCAAGTCCCCCCGCCCGACCGCTGCGACGCCGGCGGGTGTTCCACTGAAGATCAGGTCGCCCGGCAGCAACTCAACATAACCGGACAGGATCGAGATCGTTTCAGCCACGCTCCAGATCAACTTGTCGACAGTGCTGTCCTGGCGCGTCACGCCATTCACATCGAGATGGATCCGCGCGCGGTCCATGACACCGGCATCAGTGATCCGGTGAATCGGCCCGATCGGCGCGCTCTCGTCGAAACCCTTTGAAAGGCACCAGGGCCGGCTCAGTTTCTTAGCCTCGGCCTGCAGGTCGCGCCGGGTCATGTCGATACCCACCGCATAGCCCCATACGTGCTTGAGCGCGTCAGCCACGGCAATGTCGCGGCCAGCGGCACCGATGGCCGCCACCAGTTCGATCTCATGATGCAGATCCGCTGTCTGGCTGGGGTAATGCATCTCACCGACTACCCCCGCCGGAAGCGGCAGGACGGCATCGGCGGGTTTCATGAAAAAAAATGGCGCTTCGCGGCCGGTACCACCCATTTCCTTCGCATGCTCGACGTAATTGCGACCGACACAGTAAATCCGGTGCACGGGAAACACCTGATCGCTTCCAGCAACGGGAACGGTCGCAACGACGGCAGGCGGGAAAGTAAATTCCATGGAGGCTGCTCCTGGTTCTTTCAGGTGTTCAGACTTCGCCAAGGTAGGCTTCCCGCACGCGCGGATCGTCCAGCATCGCTGCGGCATCGCCAGCCATCGTGATCAGACCCGAATCCATTACATAGCCTCGATGCGCGGCCTGCAGGGCCAGCTTTGCATTTTGCTCGACCAGCAGGATGGTGACGCCTTGCGCCGATACCGTACGGATGACCTCGAAGATTTTCTCGACCATGATCGGCGACAGTCCCATCGAGGGCTCGTCCAGCAGCAGCAATTCAGGATGGCTCATCAGCGCCCGCGCCATCGCCAGCATCTGCTGCTCGCCACCCGAGAGGGTGCCGGCCATCTGCGCCGAACGCTCCTTCAGACGCGGAAAGATACCAAACCACTTCTCGATATCGCTGGCGATGCCGGCCTTGTCGCCGCGAGTATAGGCACCCATCATCAGGTTCTCGTGGATCGACATGCGGGTGAACACGCCGCGTCCTTCCGGGACCATCGCCAGTTGCCGCTTCACCAGTTCGAAGGAATTCAAGCCCTTGATCGGTTTGCCCATGTAATCGATGTGTCCCTCGACCCGGCAGTCCGGCAACGTCCCGGTGATCGCCTTGAGCGCCGTGGTCTTGCCCGCGCCGTTGGCCCCGATCAGCGTGATCAGTTCGCCGCGATTGACTTCGAGGTCGATGCCCTTGACTGCCTGGATGCCGCCGTACGCCACGCGCAGGCCAATCACCGTTAATACGTTGTTTGCAGCAACGGTCGTCATCAGTGCCCTCCTCCAAGATAGGCTTCGATGACCGCCGGGTCTCTCTGGACATCGGCAGGAACGCCCTCGGCGATCCGCTTGCCATGGTCGAGCACCGTCATGCGGTCGCACAGTCCCATGACCAGCTTGACGTCGTGTTCGATGAGCAGGATGGTTTTTCCTTCGCGCTTGATCTTCACCAGCAGTTCGCGAAGGCCGAGTTTTTCGGTCGCGTTCATGCCGGCCGCCGGTTCGTCCAGGGCCAGCAATTGCGGATCGGTTGCCAGTGCGCGGGCGATTTCCAACCGTCGCTGGTCACCGTATGACAGGTGGCGCGAGGTACGCTGAGCGAACTGCGCGATACCCACGAAGTCAAGCAATTCCATCGCCCGCTGGCGGATCGCCGCTTCCTCGAGGCGCGCGGCGCGATGCTGAAATACTGCGCCGAAGACGCCCTGGTGCGTACGCACGTGCCGTCCGACCATGACGTTTTCCAGCGCGGTCATCTCGTTGAAAAGGCGGATGTTCTGGAACGTGCGCGCAATGCCGGCCTTGGCGACTTCGTGGGGTGCGGATGGGGAATACGCCTTGCCGGCAAGCTCGAAAGTGCCTGAGTCCGGCTGATACAGGCCGGTGATCACATTGAAGAACGTTGTCTTGCCGGCGCCGTTTGGGCCGATCAGTCCGTATATCTGGCCCTGGGCGATATCGACGCTGACATCCGACAGCGCCTGCAGGCCACCGAAGCGCTTGTGTACGCCGGCGATGCGCAACATGATCGGCGCGGCGGCAGCCGGGTTCGAGGTTGTCATGGAATTGGTTGAGGACGGTGCCGCGGTCATGGAATTCATTTGCGTGTCCTCAGGCAGCCACAACGCCGGTGGTCTTCGCCGGCAGATCGACATCGGCATCGGGCCGGTCTTCGGATTTCGGCGCAGGCCACAGACCCGCCGGGCGCTTGAGCATGATGACCACCATCGCCAGGCCGTACAGCAGTTGGCGCAATACTTCCGCATCGATCAGGATCTTGCCGAAGATCGCCTGCTGGATCGGCTCCACCGTATGCCGCAGCACCTCGGGAAGCGCCGCCAGGATCGCGCCGCCGAGAATCACGCCAGGAATATGCCCCATGCCGCCCAGCACCACCATCGCCAGCACCGCAATCGACTCGGTCAGCGAAAACGATTCGGGTGAGACGAAACCCTGGAACGACGCGAACATCGAGCCCGCTACGCCACCGAACGACGCGCCCATTGCAAACGCCAGCAGCTTGATGTTGCGGGTGTTGATGCCCATCGCTTTGGCGGCAATCTCGTCTTCCCGGATCGCGACGAATGCACGCCCGAGACGCGAATGCTGCAGTCGCACGGTGACGAAAATGATGCCGATGCAAAGCAGCAGAAACAGGAAATAGTAGGCGTTCACCGAGGGCATCTGGAAGCTGCCGAGCATCACGGTGGCATGGGAGCCCTCTTCACCGGCCAGCGAAACCCCGAAGATTCGGATCGGATCGATCAGCGTGATGCCTTGCGGACCGTTGGTGATGTTGACCGGCGCATTCAGATTGTTCATGAAGATACGGATGATTTCTCCGAAGCCGAGGGTAACGATCGCCAGGTAGTCGCCGCGTAGCTTGAGGGTCGGCGCGCCCAGCAGCGCACCGAACAGGCCGGCCAGCGCAGCGCCCATGGGCACGATCAGCCAGACCGAGAGGTGGATGCCGTCCTTGGCGATCTCCGGCCCGAAGATCCATAGCAGCGCATGGCCGACGGCCGGATACGTGTTGACGAAGGATTCAAGCACGGTCGCAAATTGCGGCGAGGCCAGCAACGCCGTCATGTAGGCGCCCAGCGCATAGAATGCGATATAGCCCAGGTCGAGCAGGCCGGCGAACCCGACCACGATGTTCAAGCCGAGCGCCAGCATGATGTAGAGCAGCGCGAGATCCATGATCCGTACCCACGAGTTGCCGAAGTTGGCGGCAACGAAAGGGAACGCAACCAGCACGATGCCAAGCATGGCAAGGCTGGTGTAGGTGCGGCGTGGATTGTTCTGAATGTCGAAGTAATGAGCCATGACGTTTCCTGTGGCGTTGCAGCGAGTCAGACGGTCGGGTTTCGTGGCGCGCTCCGTACGAGCGCGTCGCGAACGGTTGCACGAACCTGCCACTCAGGCACGGTCGGCAACCCGCTCACCCATGATCCCGGAAGGCCGCAGCGTCAGCACGATGATCAGGATGACGAACGCGAAGATGTCCTGGTACTGACTGCCGAGGAAGTCCCCGGTCAGGTCGCCAATATAGCCGGCGCCGAGGCTTTCGATCAGGCCGAGCAGGATGCCGCCCACCATCGCGCCATAGATGTTGCCGATGCCGCCCAGGACCGCGGCCGAAAACGCCTTCAAGCCCGGTACGAAACCCATCGCGAACTGCGCCGATGCATAGGTGGCACCCCACATGACGCCGGCAACCGCAGCCAGCGCTGCGCCAATGGCGAAGGTCAGCACGATCACCCGGTTCGAATCGACGCCCATCAGGCCGGCTACACGCGGGTTTTCAGCAGTCGCTCGCATGGCGCGCCCCATCCGGGTCTTCTCGACCATGAAGACGAGGCCGAGCATCGAAACTGTCGACAGCACCAGCAGCATGACCTGGGTCGGCGTGATCAGGGCACCGAACACGTGGTAAGAGACAGAAGGCATCACCTGCGGGAACACGATGGGGCTGCGGCCCCAGATCATCATCGCAAAGGTCTGCAGCAGGATCGAAACGCCGATGGCGGTAATCAACGGAGCGAGCCGCGGCGCATTCCGCAAACGGCGGTAGGCGACACGCTCGATGATGAGGTTGACGCCGACACAGATGGGAATGGTGCCGACGATGGCGATCAGGAGTTTGACGACCCCGGGCAAATCCGGTGCGACGTTTTGCACGATCTTGAGGATCGTGATGCCGACCATTGCACCAATCATCAGCACATCGCCATGGGCAAAGTTGATCAGGTTCAGCACGCCGTAGACCATCGTGTAGCCGAGCGCTACCAGTGCGTACATACTGCCCAGAACCAAACCGTTGACGATCTGTTGAATGAGTATATCCATTGAGGTCCGTCTCTTTGTAAAAGTTGGCCCACTCGCACCGCCAGGCGCGCATGCCAGGAAATGCGTTTAGCAATAAGCATTCCCGCACCCTGGCCACACTACGCTCCTTGATCAGGATCAAGCGCCCCGGGCCGCCGGAATTATACCCAACCGGTTTTGCCGCGTGCGGCTATTTATTGCTTTTCGGATAGGTCGATCGGGCGAATCAAGCGATGGCCGCGCGCCGGCCGCGGATTTCAAGTCTTGACCAACCCCTTTGGCATTGGAAACGTGACGTTTTCCTGTGTACCGTCGAGCACCCTGACGCTTTGCGCACCGAGCGCCTTCAAGCGGTCAATGACGGCCTGCACGAGGATTTCGGGCGCTGAAGCGCCGGCGGTCACACCGATGCGCTGGCTGCGCTCGATCCAGGCCGGATCGATCTGCGCCGCGTTGTCGACCATGTAGGCGGTCGTACCTTTTTTTTCAGCGACTTCGCGCAACCGGTTCGAATTCGAGCTGTTCGGGCTGCCGACCACGATGACCACGTCGACCTGTGGCGCCATGAACTTGACCGCCTCCTGGCGATTGGTGGTGGCGTAGCAGATGTCGCCCTTCTTCGGTTCGGCGATCAGCGGAAAGCGCTGCCTGAGCGCGGCGATAATGTCGGCGGTATCGTCGACCGACAGCGTGGTCTGCGTGACATAAGCCACTAATGCAGGATCGCGCACCTGCAACGTCGCGACATCGGCGACCGTTTCCACCAAGTGCATGCCCTGATCGGCTTGGCCCATCGTGCCCTCCACTTCGGGATGGCCATGATGACCGATCATGATGATTTCGCGCTCTTCCCGCCGCATCTTCGCGACTTCGACATGCACTTTGGTCACGAGAGGACAGGTGGCATCGAAGACCCTCAGCCCGCGTTCGCTGGCCTCGGCCTGGATCGCCTTGGACACCCCGTGTGCCGAGAAAATGACGGTGTTACCGGGCGGGACATCGGCCAGCTCCTCTATGAAGATCGCGCCCTTGCGCCGCAGGTCGTCGACCACGTAAGCGTTATGCACGATCTCATGCCGCACGAAAATCGGCGCGCCGAATTCGATCAGCGCCCGTTCGACGATTTCAATGGCGCGATCGACGCCTGCGCAAAAGCCGCGTGGTTGGGCCAGCAGTACTTCCTTGTCCATCTTCAGGCTCTTTCAGAATACGGCTACAGGATGCCGATGATGCGGACCGTGAACTTGACCGCACGTCCGGCCAGCGGATGATTGAAGTCGAACAGGGCGCCGTCGGCATCGATCTCCTTGAGCACGCCAGCGAACCGACCACCGGAAGGGGCGGCAAATTCGACCAGGTCACCGATGACGTATTCCTCGCCGCGCTGCGAGTTTTCATCGAGCATTGCCCGCGATACCCGTTGGACGAGCTCCGGATTACGCTGGCCGAACGCCGCATCGGCGCCGAGATCGAAGGTGCGCTCGGCGCCTTCCGGCAAGCCGAGCAGGCAGGCTTCGAGGGGCTGTGCGAGCTGGCCTTGGCCGAGTTGCAGCGTGGCCGGACTGTCGTTGAAGGTGGTCACGATATCGACGCCGTCATCCGTCGCCAGCCGGTAATGCAGGGTCAGGTATGCGCCGTGAGTCACGACGGGAAGTGGTAAATTTGACATTGAATTTTCGAGCGCCATGATAACGTCGCATTTTAAGCCTGTTCCAGCCGCCGCGCTGCGCCGTTGCTACAGATCGCACCACGTTTTCGACGCCGCATTCCGGCGGATCCCCATGACAATTGCCGATTGGCCGGAAGAACTGCGGCCCCGAGAGCGCCTGATCCGCCTGGGTGCCGCCGCATTGTCGGATGCGGAATTGCTGGCCGTATTCCTGCGGGTTGGCGTCAGCGGCAAGAGCGCGGTCGATCTCGGGCGTGACATGGTCGGACATTTCGGCTCGCTCAATGCGATGTTTGCCGCAACGCTGGACGATTTTTCTGTCCTCAACGGACTCGGTCCTGCAAAGTTCGCCCAATTGCAGGCAGTCCTGGAACTGGCGAAACGGGCAGTGACAGAGACGATGCGAACCGGGGTTACCCTGTCGGCGCCGGAAAACGTGCGGCGCTATCTGCAGTTACTGTTCACAAACCAGACCCATGAATCGTTCGTCGTGCTGTTTCTCGATGTCCGAAACCGCCTGATCGTTGCCGAGACCCTGTTTCGCGGCACCCTCACCCACACCAGCGTCTATCCGCGCGAAGTGGTCAAGGCGGCACTTCGGCATAACGCCGCCAGCGTGATACTTTCGCACAACCATCCGTCCGGCAAATCCGACCCAAGTCCCGCAGACTGTGCGTTGACCAAGGCATTGCAGCAAGCGCTGGCGCTGATCGATGTCAGGGTACTGGATCATTTCATCGTGGCAGGCCCGGAAGTGCTCTCCTTTGCAGAACGGGGAATACTGTGAGCGCTTCACCCAAATCCGCGCGACCGTCGCCGCACTGCATTGCGGTATTTCACGACGAATGCCGTCGAAAAAGCGAGTACACATACTGGTTTTAACAGGCACAACACTGCGGGCGGTAAATTGTTAAATATATTGATCATATATTGACACAATTGTTTTACGCAAGTCATTGATAGAATTCGATTTTTTGGATATCATCTCCCTTTTTCCAAATTCGGAAATCTTCAAGGGAGTTGAATATGGCACGTGTCTGCCAAGTCACCGGGAAAAAGCCAATGGTTGGCAATAACGTTTCCCATGCAAACAACAAAACGAAGCGTCGCTTTCTGCCGAACCTGCAAAGCCGCCGTATTTTCGTCGAGTCCGAAAACCGCTGGGTTTCCCTGCGCCTGTCCAACGCCGGTCTGCGTGTGATCGACAAGCTCGGCATCGATGCCGTCCTAGTCGACATGCGCGCCCGTGGCGAAAAAGTATAACGATCTTCATCGCGGGACAGCGCCGAGCATAGCGGCATCCTGTCCTCAACCCAAAACGAGGAACCATCATGGCTAAATCCGGCCGCGACAAAATCAAGCTGGAGTCGACCGCAGGTACGGGTCACTTCTACACGACCACCAAGAACAAGCGCACCACGCCTGAAAAAATGTCGATCATGAAATTCGACCCGAAAGCGCGCAAGCATGTCGAATACAAGGAAACCAAGATCAAGTAAGTGATCGACGGTTTCGTAAAGGCCCGGCCAGACTGCTCAGTGTCCGCCGGGTTTTTTTACGTCTGAACGGGTCGGGCGCACTGCGCCTCAGCGGCAAGCGGACAAAAAAATAGCCCGGCGAACCAGGCTATTTGCAAATCGAGGTCAGCGTTCAGGCGGGCATCAAGCGTAGCTGCGCAGACGCAGCGAGAACTCCTGCAGGGCGCGGATACCCGATGCTTCGGCGCGGGTACACCAGTCCTGCAACTGCTGCAACAGTTGGTCGCGGCTGGCGTGCGAGCGTTCCCAGATGCTGCCGAGTTCGACGCGCATCTCATGCATCGTCTCCAGGGTCTTGCTGTGCGCGAACAGCTCGGTCAACTGCGCGCGTTGCGGCGCTTCAAGCTTGCCCGGCTCGCGCTGCAGCAGCTTGCGAGAAGATTTCAGGAAGCTTGATTCCAGCTGTCGCTTTGCTTTCAGGTGCACCAGTTCTTCATGCCAGGTGTGGCGAACCGACCGCGCGTATTTCGCCATCACGTCGTAGCGATTCGAAATCACCGATTGCAGCGTTTCCAGGTCGGCCACGAGTTTCTCGCGGTCGAACTTTGGCGCAGGCGCGACTTTCTTGACCTTTGCCAGGCCCATCATTTCCATGATGCGGATGTACATCCAGCCGATATCGAATTCGTACCACTTCGAGGACAGTTTTGCCGAAGTGCCGAAGGTATGGTGGTTGTTATGCAACTCCTCGCCACCGATCAGGATGCCAAACGGGAAGATGTTGCGCGACGCATCGACACAGTCGTAATTGCGATAACCCCAGTAATGGCCGATCCCGTTGATGATTCCTGCCGCAGTGATTGGAATCCACAACATCTGCACTGCCCACACGGTCAGGCCGATGGCGCCAAAAAGGCTGATGTTGATGATCGCCATGACAGCCACGCCCTGCCAGCTGAACCGTGTATAGAGATTGCGCTCGATCCAGTCATCCGGTGTGCCGTGGCCGTACTTGTCCAGGGTTTCCTGCACTTTCGATTCATAGCGATAAAGCTCGGAACCTTCGAGCAGCACTTTCTTGATGCCACGTGTGACTGGGCTGTGTGGATCGTCGACGGTTTCGCATTTCGCATGATGTTTGCGATGCACCGCAGCCCATTCCTTGGTAACCATGCCGGTAGTAAGCCACAGCCAGAAGCGGAAGAAATGGCTCGGGATCGCATGCAGGTCCAGCGCGCGATGCGCCTGGCAGCGATGCAGAAAAATCGTGACGCTGGCGATCGTAATGTGCGTGACGACCAGTGTGTAGATGAGTGTCTGCCAGCCGCTCGCATTGAGCAGGCCGTGTGCGAAAAACTGCAAAACAGCGTCAAACATCGAATTCAGGATCATTCCTACTCCAAAAGTTCAAACAGATGGTATTAAAACAACGAAGTGCGCATACGCGAAACTGAAGCTTCGCCGCGATTGTACGCGGTTTAGGGGGTGTTATGGGACGTTGGTGAAGGCACGATCGGAAAGGCAATCAATTTCCCGTGGCCAGGACAGCACCTGCGGACGCCGGAGGCGCCTCGGTAAAGCGCACTTCCCGCTGCGGGAACGGTATTTGAACGTTTGCCGCCTTTAGCGCATGCCAGATCGCTCTGTTTGCTTCTGACAACACATTGGTGCGGCCATTCTCCGGATCGGCGATCCAGAATCCGACTTCCAGCTCCAGCCCATCCGGACCGAACCGCAGCAGTACCGCATTTGGCGGCTGTTCCTTCGATACCCGTTCGATCTTCAGGACCGCTTGCTCGAGCAGGGTCAGAACCGCCTCCAGATCGCTGTCGTAGCCTATCGTCACCTGCGATGCAATCCGCAGGACCCGGTCGGACAGTGAATAATTCTGGACCGGCCCGGAAATCAGCATGTCGTTGGGAACCACGGTCTCGATGCCATCGAGGCTGCGCACGACCGTGTAGCGCGTATTGATCCGGGTGACGCGGCCGTAGTACTTATCCACCGTGACCATGTCGCCGATGGCGAGGCTGCGTTCCAGCAGGATCACGAAACCCGATACATAACTGCCGATGATCTTCTGCAAGCCCAGGCCGATACCAACGCCCAGTGCACCGCCGAAGACCGACAGTACCGTGAGGTCGATTCCGACCAGCGACAGACTGACCAGGACCGCGACCACGACGAGCAGCGCGCGGCATAACCGAGCCATCACCGTGCGCATCGAAGAATGCATGCCGTCGACCTGCATCAACCGGTCTTCGATCAAGGCGCCGATCCACAGCGCCACCATCAGCGTGACCAGCACCGAGGCGGTGCCCTGCACCAGCGAGAGCAAAGAAATCTTGTAGCGCCCCATCGGCAGCACCGTGTCGTCCATGAACTGGATCAGGTCGGGCCACAGCCCGGTGATATACAGCGCCACACCGATCCACACCAGGATGGCAAAGACTTTTTCGAACATCAGCAGGACGCTGCCGGCATGACCGTTGCGTGCAAAGATGCGGCGCAGGATGTAAAAGGCCAGGCGGATCAACGCAAACGAGGCCAGCAGCGGTACCGCCAGGCGCAACAGGTTCACATGATGGGTCCTGGCAAGCACTGGCTTGGCAATGGCAATCAGGATCAGCGCCAGAACCGGCGAGAGTACGCGTGAAAAGCTTTCCACGCCGAGCCGGACCATCCGCATGTTGACTTCGCGGCCGCGGACGGCTGCCCGCAGTCCGCGCGAGATGCCCCAGCCCAGCGCGATACAGCCTGCAAGGGTGCCGATTTGCCAGGCGACACCGGGCGTGCTCAGGTCCGACCAAAAATCCATCAGGAGATTCGAAAGCAGATTAGCGTTCATGGCTTGACTCATGCAGTCATTCAGGCGCCGGTTTCCGGTCGTGCCTCACGTCCGGCACGGCGGTCGACGTGTAGGCGGTTGCATCCGTCAAGTGCCGCTGCCAGTTCAGCGCATAACGTGCCGCCAGTTCGGGATTTTTCCGCACGATCAGGATGTTTTCCGCATTTTTATGCTGTGCGGTCCAGGTGAAGTTGAAGCTGCCGGTTACCAGGATCGGATCAGGGGTCGCGGCGTCGACGATGATGACCTTGTTGTGTGCGCTCTGGTACCGGGTTTCCAGCCAGACCGGCACGCCGGCTGCCGCGATCATGCCGACCTTTCCGGAGGCAACCCGGCTTTGAGCATCGTCTGCAAGAACTTGCACATCGACGCCCCGTTGCTGCGCCGCGATCAGTGCCAACGCAATTTTTCGGCTGGTAAGCAGGTAGGCCTGCATCAGCACCTGCGATCTGGCCCCGGCGATGACATCCACTACCAGCGCCTCGACATCGTCCCATGGCGCGAAGGCGGCCTGCACCGTCCCGCGTGCCGCTATCGTGCGGGGTGCTGCGTCGAATGCGACTGCATCCGGTGCCAGAATGGCCAGGCAAGCGGCCAGGCCCATCCACAACGGCATGCCGCCAGAAAGTGGCAACCGACGCCGGTGGTGGTGCAGCCGCGTCACTTCTGGCGCTCTAGAACCGCTGCAAAAAAGCCGTCGGTCTGGTGCAGATGCGGCATGAGCTTCAGGTAGTCACCCATGTCGAGCGCGATCTTCTGCTCTTCCAGCACGGCTTTCATCGGGACCACGACGAAGTCCGGATGCGTGGCGAGGAAACCGGCGACGATGTTTTCATTTTCCTCGGTCAGCAGGCTGCAGGTCGCATATACCAGCCGCCCGCCGACTTTCACCAGGCGTGCCGCGCCGGCGAGAATCGAGGCCTGCTTCGCGTTCAGTTCGACAAGCGATTGCGGCGTTTGCCGCCATTTCACGTCCGGATTGCGGCGCAGGGTACCGAGGCCACTGCACGGCGCGTCGACCAGCACGCGATCGATCTTGCCGGCCAGGCGCTTGATCTTGGCATCGTTCTCATGCGCGATCTGGACCGGGTGCACGTTCGACAGGCCGCTGCGCGCCAGACGCGGCTTCAGCTTTGCCAAACGCTTGTCGGAGATATCGAACGCATACAGACGGCCGGTGTTGCGCATCAGCGCGCCGAGCGCCAGGGTCTTGCCACCCGCACCGGCACAGAAATCCACCACCATTTCGCCGCGCTTGGCGCCCACGATCTGGGACAGCAACTGGCTGCCCTCGTCCTGCACTTCGATCAGGCCGTCCTTGAACACCGGCAGATTCTGGAGCGCCGGTTTTTTCAGCACCCGCAGGCCGAGCGGCGCGTACGGTGTCGGTGCGCTCAGCACGGGCGCCACCAGCAGCTGCGCCACCACTTCCTCCCGGGTCGCCTTGATCGAGTTGACCCGCAGGTCGAGCGGCGCCGGCTGATTCAGGGATTCGGCCAGCGCCAGGGCCTCCTGCTCCCCCATCCGCTCGGCAAACTTTTCGTAGAGCCAATCCGGCAGATTGGCGCGCAAGGCCGCCGGCAGCAGGCTGCGATCAATTTCCAGGACACGTTGCAACCATTCGGTTTCTTCTTCCGAGAGGCCGCCCAGCGAATCCAGACCGATCGCCTCGGCCAGGCCCAGCAAGGTAAGCCGGCGCATCGTCGGGCCGTTGCCCGATTCCGCAAAGCTGGTGTAGACAGACTTGTTGCGCAGCAGGCAGTAAATACCCTCGGCAATCGCGCCTCGCTCACGCGACCCGAGCTTCGGATGATCACGGAAATATCGGGACAAGGTGTTATCGGCAGGGCCGGTGAAGCGCAGGATTTCACGCAGGACTTCTTCTGTATAACCAATGATTGCGGGAGGCAATCTCATAACGGACTTTCAGGTAGATGTATCCGGTGTTTCTGCTGCGATGCGGACCCGGCTATTTTCCAGCGTGAGCCGGCCGTCGAGGAACCAGCGGACCGCGAGCGGATAAATACGGTGCTCCTGCTCCAGAACGCGTTGCGCCAGGATTTCTTCAGTATCGTCTTCGAGGACGGGCACCACGGCCTGGGCGATGATCGGTCCATGATCCAGTTGCGGCGTGACGAAATGCACTGTCGCGCCGTGCAGTTTGACCCCCGCGGCAAGCGCTTGCCGATGCGTCGCGAGACCGGCAAAGCTGGGCAAGAGAGACGGATGGATATTGAGCATCCGGCCCGCATAATGCTCGACGAATGCGGTGGTCAGAATACGCATGAAGCCGGCCAATACGACCAGGTCCGGCGCATGCAAATCGACCGCCTCCTGCAAGGCCGCGTCGAAGGCATCGCGCGTCGCAAACGCGCGGCTGTCGACCACCTCGGCAGCAATACCATGCTCCCTTGCAAATTCCAACCCCGGTGCGTCGCCGCGATTGCTGATCACGGCGGCAATGCTGTCGGCCCATTGTTGTTGCCGTGCGGCCTCGATCACCGCGCGCATGTTGCTGCCCCGACCCGAAATCAGGATCACGATCGTTTTCATTGGCCGCATTGTACCGTAGCGTCCTGGGTGGTCAAGCCAACGGCCACGTGCCGTGGCCCAAATGAAAAAGCCGACGCGATGGTCGGCTCGGTCCGGCAGATCGCATGGCGGGGACTACTGGAATGAATAAAAGACCCGGAATGCCACCTTCTTCTCAGCCCAGAAATCTGCCGCATCGCGGAAAACATCGAGCAGGGTTTCGCGCGCTTCCTTGTCAAATTTCGGCGTGTTGGGAAGTTGTTCAAGCACGACGAGGAAGCCTGGCTGGGGCCCGGACTTGTACGCCAGGTCGGTCACGCAATCGCCGAGCGCATCGAAATTTTTGCCGAAATGGCGGGGAAACTGAAAGGCTTCCGCAATCATGGCCAGAACCTGTTGCTTGGTCGTGGCTTCCGCACAATATGCATACAGGAAATGCTGTCCGAGCTGCGCCGCCTCCGCCTGCAGATCGGTCACCCGAAATGCACGAATCGACTGCACCACATTTGGCGGCACGGTTTTAAACAAACTCATTTCTCCCTCGGCTATGACATTTATTATTGGTGATGTGTTCATGTTGCCCGGTCTTATGCCTGGTTGTCGGTTGTCATTTCCAGCGTTATTCTGAAATCCGCATGAAACTCGCGTAGTGCGTTGCGGTGTAGTAGACCTCGTTGCTCGTCACCAGTGCCCCGCCAACGATCAGGCGTTGCGCACCGCGATTGCGGCTTCCGGGTGTCTTCACGGTGAACTCGTGATAATACCCGCGCGGTTGCCTTGGTAAAAGCCCCTCATGGTTACCAAAAACAACGCCGTCCTTGGCATAAGGGAATGGGCCACCCTGCCTGATCAGCATCAGTGTTCGGCGTGCTTCAACAGGAAGGTTAGCGACCGAAATGGTGCCAGACTCCGGAACTGTGGCCGGATGCCGGGCAAATGCCGGAAATGAGAAGAGAAACGCCGTAAGAATTGCACAGAACTGCCGCAGGTACGTTGCATTCACATTCGGGTCCAGGTTCTCTTAATTGCTTTATGACAATAAAATAGCGCGATACGCTAGGGTAACGTGTTGTAGAAAACGAATCAACCCGAATCGGCTTGCAGCGCCTGTGAAAATCCGGATCGCCAGACGCGTTGGCGCCGGCATGGACACCGTACTCCGATGCGCTCCACAGACGCTTGGCCCAGTTTGACCGCCCCTGATCCGCTAGCGGGCGAGCTTTTGGATGCGCCAAGGTCGCCCTTGGCGGTGGGCTCGGAAGCCGGGAAGGTTTCCCGCGATACATATGGTTGCAGTTCTTACGCTGCTTTTTCCGATTTTCATTCGCTCTGCCATCGGATCATGCGTTAAATGAAGACCTAGCAAAAAGGAGATACATCGTGAACAAATCTTTGATTGGAACCATCGTCGGCGGCTTGGTTGCATCTGCATTGATGTTTGCGGCACCGCTCGCAAATGCGGGCGGCAATGTCAACTGGTCCGTCAATGTCGGCGTCCCCGGTGTCGTCTACCCAACGTATGCAGCGCCGGTGTACAGCCAGCCGCAAGTGGTATACGAGCAACCGCAGAGCTACTACTACTCGCAGCCCGAGCCAGTGTACTACCCTGCCCCGCGCGTGTACGTGGCGCCTGCGCCTATTTATCGTCCTGTGTACTACAACGGATATTATGGCTACCCCCGTTATTGGGAGCATCGTGGATACGGCCATCACGACCGATATGAAGAGCGCCATGAAGAACGTCACGAGGGACATCACGGGCGCTGAGGCGCTCCGAAAATCCTGGTGACACCGCCGTGGGCAGCAGCCCCGGTGGTCATCGGAAGGGGCGAGCCCCTGAATTTGCAGAAACAGTCATGCAGCGGCCTCGACACTCGTGTCTGAGGCCGTTTTCTTGATGGCGGCTGATGCCGGGCACGCGCCGAAGAATGCGATGACCTCCTCCCGGCGCGTCGCGACATCGCGCTGCCCAAGAGCGATCAATTCTCGCGTGAACGATGATTCGAACAGCAGATACGAAGCCAGTGCGGCGCCCCGCGCCTCGGTCGCACCGATTCCGCCGAGCACCAGCCTAATCGGTGCCGGCAGGCTGCCGACATGCCTGCTGGCGATTTCGTCGATGCGCTCTGACGGCGCAATGATCAGCATCTGGACCGGTCGCAACGGCGTCTTTGCGCGTTGCTCCTCGGTCAGATACGAAAGCGTCAGGTTGATCCGGTTCATGCGCTCGATGTCGACGGCCAGACTGTCGAGAAAGATGCTCGACATCGCATGCCCGGCGATCTGTGCCAGGCTCGGGTACTGGGCGGTCTGGGTATGGGGGCGGTCGGGCTCGGTCAGGCGGCCATTACCGATCACCAGGACTTTTTCCGCGCCGAGATGGATCGCCGGCGAGATCGGCGCGAGCTGACGCATCGAACCATCGCCAAAATATTCGCGCCGGCCATTGCAGTAAATCGGCGTCGCCGGAAACATCAGCGGGATCGCCGACGACGCCAGCAAGTGCTCGACGCCGATCTGTCCGCGCATCGACAGACGCTGGGTGCGAATCCAGGGTTCGATCGCAGCCTCGCTCTGGTAAAACGTGATGTGATGTCCGGCGGTATAAGACGATGCGGTGATGGCAAGCGCATGCAGCTTGCCGTCCATCAGTGCGGCATCGAGCCGCGGGAAATTCAGCATCCGGTTCAGCAGCGTATTGAGCGGGGTATTGTCGAGCAGCGAATTGGGCGGATTGGCGCGCCATTTGCGCAGCAGCCAGCCGAACGACAGGAGCGACAACCAGCGCGCGCCAGAGCGCAGGACACCGAGCGAATCGGCGCGGTAGACCTGCTCGACCTGGAAGTTCTCCCAGACCTTGACCACCTTCTCGAGTCCTTCCGAAAACTGGTCGGCGTGACAGGCCAGTGCCGTGGCGTTGATTGCGCCGGCTGACGTGCCGCAGATGATGTCGTAAGGATTGACGTCGGCCGGCCAACCCTGTTCGGCGAGAATTGCCGAGACTGCCTTGAGCACACCCACCTGGTAAGCCGCACGCGCGCCGCCACCGGTGAGGACCAGGCCTGTCTTCGTCGGTACTGCCGCAAGGGAGGTGTCGGCCGGATTCATTTCTGGAGCGTAACAGGATGGTTCCGCCCACGCACGTCGCCGCAACGCGGCTGTCGCTAAATACAACGATCTCTCGGCATCGGCCGTCGCGCCGCGGGCGGCCCGGGCGCGGAATCAATCGCCCTCGACCGATCCTTCGCGGCGCGGATCGGCACCGCCCAGCCACGTTTTTTCACCATGGATCGTCACGCGCATGATGCCTTGCAGGCCGGACGTCTGATCGCCGAGCCGAATTGCATGTCCACGGGCACCCAGTTGCGACACGATGCCGGGTGAAACCCGTCCTTGCTCCAATTCTGTCGGACCATTCCGGCTACCGAAGTTGGGCAGGCTGATCGCTTGCTGAATGTTCAATCCCCAGTCCATCACGCCGATCAGGACCTTGACGACATAATTGATGATGGCCGGCCCCCCCGGCGAGCCGATCGCCATCACCAGTTCGTGGCTTGACCGGTCCAGCACCAGGGTCGGCGCCATCGCGCTGCGCGGACGCTTGCCAGGTTGAACCCGATTGGCAATCGGGCCGTCTGCATCGGCTGCTTCGAATGAAAAGTCGGTCAGCTGGTTGTTGAGCATGAAGCCGCGCACCATCAGCCGCGAACCGAAACTGTTTTCCACCGACGTCGTCATCGCCACCGCATGACCGGACGCATCCACGATCGAGAGGTGCGAAGTCGAATGCAATTCCGGCGACTGGTCGATACCCTGCGCCAGCTTGATGCCGAGCGGTGCGCCGGGCGCCGCTGTCCCCATCGAGCGCTTGCCAATCAGGGCGCCGCGCGCGGCAAGGTAGTTACGATCGAGCAGTGCGTTGGGGCTGCCGCCCGGCAGCGGAACGAAATCCGTATCGGCGACATACCGCGCCCGATCCGCGTACGCCAGTCGACCCGCTTCCGCGATCAGGTGGATGCCTTCGACCTCGAGCTGGCCATCGACCGGCGCCGCAGCCCGCAGGTTGCGATTGGCGAGTATCCCGAGCATCTGCGCAATCGCGATGCCGCCGGATGAAGGCGGCGACATGCCGCAGACAGTCCAGGCCTTGTAATCGGAACAGACCGGCTCGCGACGCACGGCCCGGTAGCCGGCCAGGTCGGCCAGCGACAGTTGACCGGGATTGACCGGGTGCCGACGCACCTTCTCGACGATTGCAGCGGCCAACTCACCGCTGTAAAACGCATCGGCGCCCTGTACGGCAATCACCCGCAGCACCTTTGCCAGCGCCGGATTTTTCAGAAGATGTCCGGCTGGCCACGCCGCCCCGCTGGTATCGAGGAAATATGCGGCGGCCTCCGGATCACGCGCCAGGAATGGATCGGCGGCCACCGAGGCAGACAATCGCGGACTGACCTCGAACCCGTTTTCCGCAAGCGCAATTGCCGGCCCAAACAGATCCGCCCAAGGCAGTTTTCCATAGTCGCGATGGGCCAGCTCCAGCATGCGCAGCACGCCCGGCACACCGACCGAACGGCCGCCGACCACCGCATCGAAAAACGGCATCGGCTTGCCGCTCGCATCCTTGAAGAGCGCGCCGTCTACCGCCGCCGGTGCCGTCTCGCGACCATCGAAGGCACTGACCCGTGCGCCGTCGAAATGCAGCATGAACGCACCGCCGCCGATGCCCGAGGACTCTGGCTCGACCAGCGTCAGGACCATCTGCACCGCAATGGCCGCGTCGACTGCCGAGCCGCCCGCCTTCAGGATCGTGTAACCGGCGTGGGTCGCATGGGGATTGGCGGCGGCGACCATGAAGGTCCGGGCAGCGACCGCTGTCTTCTCCGTGTAGCCCGATGCCGCTTCGGGTGCGACGGGCAACGTCGCCGCGCCGTCGTCCGTACGAACGATCGCGCATCCGGCCAGCAGCAGGCATGCGGCCGCGCCCCACTGTCGAAATCGGATCATGCAATCCCTTCGAAGTTACGCAAAAAAATTCGGTACCTCACCCCTATGCCAGGCACATCCGCTGCGAGGTATTCACCGCTTGCCAGCCGACCGCAACGATTCGCAGCGCTCGCCCGGCCGATGCGCCGATCACTTCGGCTGCATGCGGATTGCACCGTCCAGCCGGATGGTTTCGCCGTTGAGCATCACGTTTTCGATGATGGCGCGCGCCAGGTGCGCATATTCGTGCGGGCGTCCCAGGCGCGATGGAAACGGCACCATGCGGCCGAGTGCATCCTGGACTTCGGCCGGCATGCCGAGCAACATCGGCGTCTCGAAAATACCCGGTGCGATGGTCATGACGCGAATGCCGTTGCGCGACAGGTCACGCGCCATCGGCAACGTCAGGCCGACCACCGCTGCTTTGGAGGATGCATATGCTGCCTGACCGATCTGGCCGTCATAGGCGGCCACCGAGGCCGTGTTGATGATGATGCCGCGTTCGCCATCGGCAGTCGCGTCAGCCCTCGACATGGCTTCTGCTGCGAGACGGGCCATGTTGAAGGTGCCGACCAGATTGATGTTGATGGCGCGCTGGAAGGCGTCCAGCGGATGCGCACCGTCCTTGCCGACGGTCTTGATCGCCGGCGCAACGCCAGCGCAGTTGACCAGCCCGCGCAGGGTGCCGTGCGCCACGGCCGCGGCAACGACAGCATGGCCGTCCGCCTCGGACGTGACGTCGCAGCGCACGAACACGCCGTGCAGCTCGGTCGCCAGCGCCTGGCCAGCCTCGGCCTGCACGTCGGCGAGAACCACCTTGCCGCCATTTTCGGCAATCATGCGTGCGGTTGCTGCACCCAGTCCGGATGCACCGCCGGTGATGATGAATACGTTGTCCCTGATTTGCATGCTGTCTCTTTCAGAATTCGATCGGTTTGATCGTTTGATCGTTTGGTAACGGGAGCGTGTGCAAGCTGGCGCAAATTGCTGCACGATCCACGATTGTAACGAGCACGGCGAGCCGCGGCGAATTAAAAAAAGGCGGCCGCAGCCGCCCTTCGTCCTGCATTACGCGGCGATCAAGGCTCTACGGCTTGCCCGGTGCTGCGCTACCGGCGGGTGGTGCAGCCGGGTCTGACGCGGATGCGGCTGGTGGGGATGCAGTTGGCGCCGCCTGCTCCGGTGCGACCGGGGGCATCGGGACCGCAGCGGCTGCAGCGGGACCACTCGCCACCGGTGCTGGCGCCGGCATGGCTGCCGGTGTAGTCGCAGATTCCGCCTTCGGCAACGCAACATGCACGGGAGCGGCGCCGACCGGTCCGATCTGCAAGCCGGCTGCCGGCAGCAACGGTACCAGAAGCAGCGCGACGATGTTGATGATCTTGATCAGCGGATTGACTGCGGGCCCGGCGGTATCCTTGTACGGGTCGCCGACGGTGTCGCCGGTGACGGCTGCCTTGTGCGCTTCCGATCCCTTGCCGCCGTGATGTCCATCCTCGATGTATTTCTTGGCATTGTCCCAGGCGCCGCCGCCGGTGGTCATCGAGATCGCCACGAACAGCCCGGTGACGATCGCCCCCATCAGCAGGCCGCCCAGTGCAGCCGGGCCCAGCAGCATGCCGACCAGGATCGGCACCACCACCGGAAGCAGCGACGGGATGATCATTTCCTTGATCGCCGCCGTGGTCAGCATGTCGACCGCCTTGTCGTACTCCGGCTTGCCGCTGCCATCCATGATGCCCTTGATGTCGCGGAACTGGCGGCGCACTTCGACCACCACTGCACCGGCTGCGCGGCCGACCGCTTCCATTGCCATCGCGCCGAACAGATAGGGGATCAGGCCACCGATGAACAGGCCGACGATCACCATCGGGTTGGACAGGTCGAACGAGGTGCTCTTGCCGACTGCATCGAGCGCGTGCGTGTAATCGGCGAACAGCACCAGCGCGGCCAGACCTGCCGATCCGATCGCGTAGCCCTTGGTGACGGCCTTGGTGGTGTTGCCGACCGCATCGAGCGGATCGGTAATCGCGCGTACCGATTCCGGCATGTGCGACATCTCCGCAATCCCGCCAGCGTTGTCGGTAATCGGACCGTAGGCGTCGAGCGCCACGATGATGCCGGCCATCGACAGCATCGAGGTTGCGGCGATCGCGATGCCGTACAGGCCACCGAGCGCATACGACACGAGGATGGCGACGCACACTGCCAGCACGGGGTAGGCAGTCGACTTCATCGACACGCCCAGCCCGGCGATGATGTTGGTGCCGTGGCCGGTGGTCGATGCCTCGGCAATATGCTGGACCGGCTTGAAGTCGGTACCGGTGTAGTACTCGGTGATGTAGACCATCAGACCGGTGAGAACGATGCCGACCACGGTCGAGCCCATCATCGGCATGCGCATCGCCTCGGGCATGACCTGCCAGGTGACGACGGCAAAGCCGATCAGCGACAGGCCTGCCGCCCACCAGAGTCCGGTGTAGAGCGCCGACATGATCTTCTTGCCCGGCTTGGCCTTGACCATCGAGCAACCGACGATCGAGGCCAGGATCGACACGCCACCAAGCATCAGCGGATAGAGCGCCGCCTGCAATTCGGCGCCGGTAATCACGAGCGCGCCCAGCAGCATGGTGGCGATCAGCGTGACCACATAGGTTTCGAACAGGTCGGCCGCCATCCCGGCGCAATCGCCGACGTTGTCGCCGACGTTATCGGCGATCACGGCCGGGTTGCGCGGATCGTCTTCGGGAATGCCGGCTTCGACCTTGCCGACCAGGTCGGCGCCGACGTCGGCGCCCTTGGTGAAGATGCCGCCGCCGAGCCGGGCGAAGATCGAGATCAGCGACGCGCCGAATGCCAGACCGATCAGCGGCTTGATCAGGTCATGCAGCACCATCGGCGCGGTACCGGGGCCAGCACCACCGCCAGCCGCATTGGTCAGGTACCAGTAGAACAGCGTGACACCAAGCAGGCCGAGACCGACCACCAGCATGCCGGTGATCGCGCCACCCTTGAAGGCGACATCGAGGGCCTGGTTCATGCCTTTGGTGGCGGCCTGTGCGGTTCGTACGTTTGCACGCACCGACACGTTCATGCCGATGAAGCCGCAGGCGCCCGAGAGCACAGCGCCGACCAGGAAACCGACTGCGGTGACCATGCCGAGCAGGACGCCGATGAGAACACAGAGGACGACGCCGACGATGGCGATCGTCCGGTACTGCCGGGCGAGGTAGGCGGCCGCACCGACCTGGATCGCCTCGGCAATCTCCTGCATGCGGGCATTTCCGGGATCCTGTTTCAGGATCCAGCTTCGTGAAATCAATCCATAAAGTACGGCGATGATGCCGCACACGACCGCGAACCACAGACCTGCTGCCATATTGTCTCCTTCTTGTTATCACCAAAGTTAAGACCATTACGAACGTTTGACCTGCGCTTTGACAAACAACCGATCTTTATCGATGACAGATGGTGGCATGTAAAAGTGCCTTCTTACGACTACGTACTGCAAACTTTCAGGATAAAAAAAAGCGGACACATGGTCCGCTGGGCGCTATTCGGCGAGTGCCGCGAAGGCAAGGTCGCGAATGCCATCGACCTGCCCCACCCCCGCGATCTTGCGGTACTTCGGTGCGCCGGGCGCGCCGCTGGCCGCCCAGTCGTTGTAGTAGCCGACCAGTACCTCGGTCTGGTCGTGGTAGACCGCGAGACGCCGCTTGACGGTCTCTTCCTTGTCATCCTCTCGCTGGATCAGTTCCTCACCGGTGATGTCGTCGATGCCGGCGACTTTTGGCGGGTTGAACTTGACGTGGTAGGTACGACCCGACGCCGCGTGCACGCGCCGTCCGCTCATGCGCTCGACGATCGCCTCGTCTGGCACGTCGATTTCCAGCACGTAATCGATCGCCACGCCGGCTTCTTTCATCGCATCCGCCTGCGGCACGGTGCGCGGAAAACCGTCGAACAGGTAACCATGTGCGCAATCGGGTTGCTTGAGGCGGTCCTTGACCAGGCCGATGATGATGTCGTCGGACACCAGTCCGCCGGAATCCATCACGCTCTTGGCGGCCAGGCCGAGCGGCGTGCCGGCATTGACCGCGGCGCGCAGCATGTCGCCGGTCGAAATCTGCGGGATGCCGAATTTCTCTTTGATGAAGGTAGCCTGCGTTCCCTTGCCGGCACCAGGTGGGCCGAGCAAAATCAAACGCATGTTGTTGGAGGCGAGCGCCATGGTGTTTCCTCTTACAAGATAGAATTTTGAGTGGCGATTGTCTTGGCAATCTTCACGATGATCGAAACGACAACAACTTTATATGTCATCAACTTTGCACGAAACTTAACACAGAATTTCGTGAAACCGACGTGCCATAGGACGGGCCGCCCGTTATCGATTGATTTCAGCCAATCGCGCCATCGAAATACGCGCGCACACGCTCGAGGTCTGCCGGCGTATCCACGCCGGGCGTCGGCGCTGTCGGCGTGACGTGCACCGCGATCGGCAATCCGTGCCACAACACGCGCAACTGTTCGAGCGCCTCGATCTGTTCCAGCGGCGACGGCGCCAGCAATGGATAAGCCTTCAGGAAATCGCAGCGATACGCGTACAGCCCGACATGGCGCAACGGCGCATGATCCGCAACGCCGCGGCTCGCGGAAAATACGGCCTCCATCCTGCCTGCGGCGAATCCATCGCGGTCCCAGGGTATCGGCGCACGCGAAAAATACAGCGCGCGCCCGTGCCGGTCGAGCACGACCTTGACCACGTTCGGATTGCACAAGTCATCGAGCCGGTCGATCGCATGGGCTGCCGTCGCCATCGGTACCGCCGCATTCACCAGCGCGGCAGTGGCCGCGATCAGCTCGGGGGCGATCAGCGGTTCGTCGCCCTGCACGTTGACGATCACGGCCTCGTCCGGTAGCGCCAGCTGCTGCGCGACTTCGGCGATGCGATCGGTTCCTGATGGATGATCGGCCCGCGTCATGCAGACGTCGATCCCATGCAGGCGGCAGGCGGCGGCGATGTCGGCGTGATCGGTGGCGACCGTGACCCGCAGTGCGCCTGACAGCGCGGCGCGTTCCGCGACCCGCACCACCATCGGCTTGCCGCCGAGATCGGCCAGCGGCTTGTCGGGCAGCCGGGTCGATGCAAGGCGCGCCGGGATGATGACGATGAACGACATCGGCGCGTCAGGACCGGACAATTGCAAACCCGGATGGGTGCGACAACAACGATCCGAGGATCACTGGCCGGCCGGTGCAACCACCGTCGCAGCATTCAGGTCGCGTGCATCGTCGGCCCACATGATCGGAATGCCGTCACGTATCGGGTAGGCCAGCTTGTCGGGATGACAGATCAGCTCCTGCGCCTTCTTGTCGAATTCGAGCGGGCCCTTGCAAATCGGACAGACGAGAATATCAAGCAGTTGCGTGTCCACGAAGTCTCTCCAGGATGAGGTCGGCGAAGGGCGCATCGAACTGCGCGCTGACCGGCACCACCCACAGCCGCGCGTCGCTCGCAAGCGCCTTGATTTCCTGACATTTTACTGCATCCTTCTCGGTGATCAGGATGAGATCGGCCTCGCAACCGGTAAAACTATCAGCCGAAAACGCGTAGTGATCCGGCAGCGGCAGACCCTCGAATTCCAGCCCGGCGGCAGATAGCGTCGCGAAAAAACGCGCCGGATTGCCGATCCCGGCGGCTGCAACAATCCTCGGACGCGGCTGAGCGCAGGCGATCGCCGCCAGCGTGGTGCGCTGGCTTCGATCGCACAATTGTTCGGCCACCGGCGCCTGCAATTCCATCCGGACCGTAGGGGAGCTGCGCGCGGGCATGGCCGCGGCTGATTCGCTTGTCGGCGTGCCGAGATTGTCGACCGTAAAATCACGTCGCCGGCTCGCCGGCTCGCGCAACGGGCCAGCCGGCAGCAGCCAGCCATTGCCGTTGCCGCGCGCATCGCTCAATACGATTTCGATGTCGCGCGCCAACCGGTAATGCTGCAGGCCGTCGTCGCTGATGAGGATGTCGATCTCCGGATGCGCCGCGAGCAACGCCGTACCTGCCGCGACCCGATCTCGTCCCACCATCATCGGGCAGCCGGTACGCCGGGCGATCAGCACCGGCTCATCGCCCAGCGCGGCGGCGCTCGAGCGGATCGTCACCGGTTGCACACCGGCGCCCTTGCGCCCATACCCGCGCGAGATCACGCCCGGGTGGCGTCCGGCGCGACGTAGCGCCTCGACCAGCCAGATCGTCAGCGGTGTCTTGCCGGTGCCGCCGACAAACAGGTTGCCGACCACGATCACCGGCACCGGCAAGCGCACCGGCTTGAACATCCCGAGCCGGAAGCCTGCGCGCCGACAGGCAGTGAGGGAGCGAAATAAAAGGGAAAACGGCCACAGCAGGCAGGCCAGCGGCCCGCGCCGCATCCAGATGCGCATCCAGACCGCGGCAGGATCGCGAACAGGCCCGCTATTTCTTGCCACTGGTCTGGGCGGCGAAGGTGACCCGGTCGAAACCCGCCAGGCGTGCCGCTTCGAGCACGTTGATGACCGACTGATGGGCAGCGGTGGCGTCGGCGTTAATGATGACCACCGGGTCTTTCTGGTCGGCGGTCTTGGCCTGCGCCGCAGTCTTGAGTTCTTCGGCGAGGCCGCCGGCTTCACGGGTCGCGACGCGCGCATTGTTGACGGCGTAATTGCCCTGCGGGTCGACCGCCACGTTAATCTCGAAAGGCTGTTGCAACGCCTTCTCGGCATCGGCCGTGGGCAAGGTGACCTGCAGCGCGGTGAACTTGCTGTAGGTGGTCGTCACCATCAGGAAAATCAGGATAACGAGCAGCACGTCGATGAATGGAATCAGGTTGATCTCCGGATCTTCCCGGCCGCGGCCCTTGCGAAAATTCATTGTTTCCCTCGTGCTTTCTGGATTTGCTTAGGAACGGCCTGCATTCAAATTGGCGGACTTGCGAACCTGCCAGCAAACCTGCCAGCGAACCTACCGGCGGGCTTCATGCACGGTATCGACGAAGCGGATTGCCTGCTGCTCCATGTCGACGATGAAGCTGTCGACCAGCGCCCGGAAGTGCCGGTAGAACACCAGTGCCGGCATGGCGATCGCGAGACCGAAGCCGGTGTTGTACAAGGCAACCGAAATGCCATGCGCCAGTTGCGCCGGATTGGCGCCGGTGGCGTTTTGCGCGCCGAAGATCTCGATCATGCCGACCACCGTGCCGAACAGGCCCATGAGCGGCGCCAGCGTGGCGATGGTGCCCAAGGTGGTTAGAAAGCGTTCCAGTTCGTGCGCCGTGCCACGTCCGGCTTCCTCGATCGATTCCTTCATCACTTCGCGCGGCGCGTCGATGTTGCGCAAGCCGGCGGCCAGCACCCGGCCCAGCGGCGAATTCTTTTCCAGAGTGCTGACTACGTTGGCGTCGACCTTGCCGTTGTGATAAACCCGGATCACTTCGTTCAACAAGGTCGGCGGCAGAATGCGCGACCGGCGCAGGTACAATGTGCGCTCGATGATCAGCGCAAGTGCGATCATCGAGGCAATGAGTAACAGCCAGATCGGCCAGCCTGCAGCGTGAATAATGGCGAGCAAATGGGGCTCCTTTGAATGAGATGTTTCTTTGGGTAAGGATGCGAATGTAACGTGTTGCCCGCCCGCGGGCAAGCCTCATTCGCCAGCGTGAAAGTTGTTCACAGAAACTGTGGATAACTTTGTGGGTAACTCGTCATCTCTGCGCAAAGTCCTTGATTTGAAACGGATTTTGCAGCATGCACAGAAAATGTACAGACTGAAAATCGTTTTAGAATCAATTACTTGGGTGATTTAACCAATGCAGGTCGTCAAACGTGACAATGTTGTGACAAATTCGGCTGCCTGTGGACAGCCCGCGCGCCGGACCTCCAGATGAGCGGTGATCCGATCGTGCCGGATCCTCTCGGCGGACCTGTCGTGCTGACCGTTTCAGCGCTGAACCAGTCGGTCGCGCGGCTGCTGGAACGCAGCTTTCCGCTGGCCTGGGTGTCGGGCGAAATCTCCAATTTCACCAAGGCGGCATCGGGCCACTGGTATTTCACGCTCAAGGACGATGCAGCGCAAGTCCGCGCGGTCATGTTCCGCGGCCGCGCCCAGTACGCGGACTTCCTGCCGCGCGAAGGTGACAAGGTCGAGGTACGCGCATTGGTGTCGCTGTATGCGGCGCGCGGCGATTACCAGCTCGGGGTTGAAGCGATTCGCCGGGCTGGCGTCGGCAACCTGTACGAGGCATTCCTGCAACTGAAAGCGCAGCTGGCCGCCGAAGGATTGTTCGATCCGCTGACAAAACGTCAGGTGCCTGCATTCGCGACTTGCATCGGCATTGTCACCAGTCCGCAGGCGGCCGCCTTGCACGATGTCCTGAGCGCCCTGCAACGGCGCGCGCCGCATTGCCGCGTGATCGTCTATCCGACTGCGGTGCAGGGAGCAGGTGCGGGTGAACGGATCGCGGCGACGATTGCCCTCGCTGGCCGGCGTCGCGAGTGCGATGTGCTCCTGGTGTGCCGCGGAGGCGGCAGCATCGAGGATCTGTGGGCCTTCAATCACGAAGCGGTCGCGCGCGCCATCGTCGCTGCGCCGATGCCGGTCATCAGCGGCGTCGGACACGAGACCGATGTGACGATTGCCGATTTTGCAGCAGACCTCAGGGCGCCGACGCCGACGGCCGCCGCCGAGATGGCGACCCGGCCACGCGCGGAATGGCTCGCACAGGTCGCGACCCACGCCGCCGACCTGCAGCGCGGCTGGCGGCGTCAGCATGCCGAGCGGACCCAGACGCTGGATTGGCTGACGCGCCGGCTGGTCAGTCCGGCCACGGCCATCGCGCACGACCGCCTGAGGCTGCAGGCGCTGCAGCAGCGGCTCTCGTATGCAACCGGCATGCCGTTGGCAAATGCCCGCCATGCGCTGCGCCAACTGGGGACACGCCTTGCGGCGCAGCTGCCGAGCACTGCCGCGTCGCGCTTGCAGCTCGCCGGCCAGGCCGGCCGGCTCTCTGCCCGAATGGCGGCGCTCGGCAAACAACGGCGGCAGTCGCTGGCGTCCCTGGCGGCGCAGCTCGAACTGTTGAATCCGCAGCGCACCCTGGAACGCGGCTATGCGATCGTCACCGATGCGCGCGGCGCGATCGTACGATCGCCGCGAGCCTTGCATGCGCGTGACACCGTCGGCGTGCGCCTGGCCGAAGGCAGTGCCCAGGTCGGAATCGCCAGCGTGCAGCCGGCGTTGGAATGATTGCAGCGAGAAATTACAGGGGATGACCGCAATCGACCGTGCAATCGACCGTGCAATCGACCGTGTAATTGACTGTGAAGCGACGCTGCGAGGATGGCGGCACCGCCACGCCACGATGAACACGCGGCGGCCTGCGGTTCAAGATGCGACCAATATGCAGCCGCGAGACATCGGCCTTACAATGGGAGACTTTCAAAAAAAGCATCTTCCCCCAACGACCAAAAGGATGACCATGGAACATACCCTACCGCCACTGCCGTATGCAATGGATGCACTTGCACCGCATATCTCGAAAGAGACGCTCGAGTACCACTACGGCAAACATCATCAGACCTACGTCACCAACCTGAACAACCTCATCAAGGGCACCGAGTTCGAGAACGCCGCGCTTGAAGAGATCATCAAGAAATCCTCCGGCGGCGTGTTCAACAACGCAGCCCAAGTGTGGAACCACACGTTCTACTGGAACGGCATGACGCCTGCCAGCACCGGTACGCCAACCGGTCCGCTGGCAGACGCCATCAGCGCAAAGTGGGGGTCGTTCGACAAGTTCAAGGAAGAGTTCGGCAAATCCTGCGCCGGAAACTTCGGTTCAGGCTGGACCTGGCTCGTCAAGAAAGCCGACGGCGGTGTCGACATCGTCAACACCTCCAACGCCGCGACGCCACTGACCGGCGCGGACAAGCCGCTGTTGACCTGCGACGTCTGGGAACATGCCTACTACATCGACTATCGCAATGCGCGGCCGAAGTATGTCGAGACCTTCTGGAAACTAGTCGACTGGGATTTTGCGACAAAGAATTTCGCCTGATCCACCGGCGTACGCAAGTCGAAAAGGGAGCGGCGCACGGGATGCACCGCTCCCTTTTTTTACGGATTCTGCTGGCGCGCCTTCTGCAGCAGGTCCTGCAGAACCTGCGACTGCTGCGCGACATCCGACAGCCGCTGCAACTGATCACGGGTCGGCAGGCGGAACACGATCTGCCCGCGGATCTCGCCTTCCGGAAAGGTCGTGCTGTGCGCGTTGAAGTAGAAACCGCCTGCGCGCATCTTGTCGAGCTGCACCGGTGTCAGCGTACCTTTCACGTTCCACACTACCTTGCCCGGCTCCTTCGTCATCGGGAAAACGACCGGCCCGGCCACATTCGGCGGCGCTTCGTGGATATGGGCCAGTGTATCCGTCATACCGGTCGTCACCACGCTGGCTGAAAAACTGAGGTCCTTGGCATTGACGATCGCCAGCCCGACGCCGGCGGCGGGACTGTTGTTCGGCGGCGTCTCCTGCACGCCGTTGAGTTCGGCGCTGAATATCTGGGCGTCGATCTGCACCGGGTTGAGCGAGCCGTCCGGCAGGCTACCTCCGCAAGCGGTCAACAGGCTCGTCAGCAACAGCGCCGGGGCGTGCTGCGGCATTACGATGCGTCCGAAAATTTTCATGGGCTCTCCATATCTGGTCGAATCGAACCCGCACGACGGTCAGGTCACGCGGCCGACGCCCAACTTCAAACTCCTCCGGATGCAGGTAGTGACTTCTGTCGATACGCTCTCTGCAGCCACGTGGGCATGTATGAGAAGCCCATGCAGCACCCGTGCCTGCCCAGGAGGCCGCTCCAGACGACAACGCCGCCGCAGGCGACCTGCGGCGGCGCGTAAATCCTACAAACCAATGTAAGAACGTCGTGCGCTATTTGACTGGCTTGACGAAGCGCAGCGCGAACCTGCCGGTCATCCGGTCCATCTCGAACGGCTTGTTTTCATGATTAGTTTGTTTTTTAACAACGCAGTGGGCCGGTGCGCGTTAGAAAATCGGCACCGAAATAACGTTCGGCACCGAGGCCAGCAGTTTCCGTGCTGATTCTTCCACTGATGAAATGCATTGATCCGGTCCCATCGGCGAACATCGAAATGGCCCTGGAACCGGCAAATGTCAAAGCACGAAGGGCCGAGAGGTCTCTTGTTACGGCCGGATTTCAAACATCAGCACGACCATGCGTAGCAAGGTTTGCGAATGATAGTGTTGCTTCAAGACAATTAATTTACTCGAATAAGGTTCTGCCAATCATGAAAGCATGTTTTCTCATTCTGTCAGTGTTAACGCTTCAGGCACTGGCCGGCTGCAGCATGGAAAATTCCGTTGCCAGCACACGGGTTGTGTCGCCCGGCCTGGCGCCGGCGATCGATCCGTCGATTCCCACGGTAACGATCACGGCCAAACGCATGACGCCCGCCGAGAAACTCGCCTACGACCAGTCGGTCAACACCCAGCTGATCGCGCTGAAATCGGTCGAGTAAGCACGGCAGGCGTCGCAACCGCCTTCAAAGAATCAGCAGCGCGCGGAAGTCGTTGACGTTGGTCCGGGTCGGCCCCGTCACCACCAGATCGCCCAACGCGCTGAAAAATCCATAACCGTCATTGTTGTCTAACGAGCGTCGGCTTGAAATCCCGAGCGCTGCTGCGCGCGCCACCGAGTCCGGTGCGAGCACTGCACCGGCATTGTCTTCCGATCCATCGATACCGTCGGTGTCGCAGGCCAGGGCATACACGCGCGGCGCGCCTTCCAGCGCATGCGCCAGGCTCAACAGGAACTCGGCATTGCGTCCGCCTCTTCCCTTGCCGCGCACCGTGACCGTCGTTTCCCCACCCGAGATCACCACACACGGCGCTGCGAATGGTTGATCGCGCGCGATCACCTGGCGGGCGATTGCGGCATGCATCGCGCCGATGTCGCGTGCTTCGCCTTCGATCCGGTCCGACAGGATGTGGGCCGTGAGACCGGCCGCCCGCACACTCGCAGCGGCGGCCTCCAGGGCGTCCTGCGCCGTCGCCATCACGTGATGCGTGTTGCGCGCAAAGCGCGGGTCACCGGGCTTGGGCGTCTCGCAAGCCGGGGACGCCAGATGCGCGGCGACGTTGTCTGGAATCGCAATGCCGTAACGCTGCAGGATTTCCAGCGCCTCGGCGCGCGTCGTCGCATCGGTCAGCGTCGGGCCGCTGGCAATGACCGCCGGATCGTCGCCGGGGATATCGGATATCAGCAACGTCACCACTTGCGCCGGTGCGCAGGCCAGCGCGAGCCGCCCACCCTTGACTGCCGACAGGTGCTTGCGCACGCAATTCATCTCGAAGATCGTCGCGCCGCTTGCCAGCAAGGCCTTGCTGACCGCCTGCTTCTGGGCCAGCGAGATACCTGCGGCCGGCAGCGCCAGCAGTGAAGACCCGCCACCGGAAATCAGGCACAGCACGAGGTCGTCTTCCGACAAGTCCCGCACCATGGCGAGAATCCGGTGTGCGGCGTCACGTCCGGCCGAATCCGGTACCGGATGTCCGGCTTCAATTACCTCGATACGCCTGCAGTCGGCGCCGTGTCCGTAACGCGTCACCACCAGCCCCGACAACTCGCCCTCCCAACGCTGCTCGACCGCGGCCGCCATCGCGGCCGCGCCTTTTCCGGCGCCGATGACCAGAGTACGTCCTTTTGGCGGCGGTGGCAGGAACGCCCCGATGTTGCGGCCGGCCCTGACGGCGTCGACCGCCGAATGAAACAACGATTGCAGAAAACCACGGGGATCGGCCGCGACCTCGGCTGGTGTCGAAAAAACCGATTGCCGCGGAGTCGAATGAACTTGAGACATGGGTCGAGGTTTTTACTTAATAGTTGATATCGGTCTAATGGTACACGCTGCAAACGTGATCTCGGTGCTCAGCCCACTGCACGTCCCCAGCATCTGCAAAACCCACAGAAAACCCACCAATAATCAATTAATACAATTAATTATTCACTGGATATCGCAGTAATTTATTTACTTATAGTATTTTTTTTACTATCCTCAGGCCGTGCTCTAGCCTCTTTTCATAGTCAGGAAAGGGGCAGCCCGGCATAGCCGGGTGTGGAACTTTCAGTAGTCGCAGGCCTAGACCAAGTTGAGAATTGGCGAATTCCAATGCAACTTTCCGGGTCCGGACTAATGCAATCGAAAGCCGGTCGCTCATGCGAAAGCCCTGCGAATCGGCATTTTGCCTCAAGGCTTAACCTACAAAAGGTATCCCATGAAAATCGCCTGCTGCACGCGTCACGAGAAAGTCTTCCACTACGTTCAGGATGCGCTGGCGCCAACGCATATCGAATGTGAGCATTTTGCCTCCGAGGCCGCTCTCCTGCGCACCCTGCGCCGACGGACCTTCGATCTGATCGTGGTGGATTCGGATAACCAGATGCCGAACGATGCACCGGTATTTTCCTGGCTCAACTGCCGCACCGACGAGAGTACACCCGTCGTCCTGTTGTCATCGACCCAGCGCGAAGGCCAGCTAGCGTTTGCGCTCGATGCCGGCGCCGACGATTTCGTGGTCAACGCCTTCGACTCCGCCGAACTGGTGGCACGCCTGCAGGCAGTCTTGCGGCGCTACCGACCGAAAACTGCGCGGCGTTCGATCGAGGTGGCCGGCTTCCTGCTGGACCGCGAATCGCGCCGCATGCTCGACAACGGCGTCCCGGTGCCATTGACCTCGCGCGAATTCACGATGGCATGGCTGCTGTTCTCGTCGCCCGGCATGTATTTCTCGCGTGACGCGATCAGCGTGTCGATCTGGGGCGTCGACAGCGATGTCGCCAGCCGCACCATCGAACAGCATGTCTACAAGCTTCGCAAGAAACTGCAATTGAGCGAAGCGCGCGGGGTGATCATTCGCACCGCTTACACGCACGGCTACCGGCTGGAAATCTGTCCACAGCCGCTGGTGCCGACATCGACCACTTACCCGCATCCCGTGAATGCGGTCGCGCCAAGCGAAAACGTCGTCGCGCTATCGCCGCATTAAATCCCGGGTTGTCCACCGGAACGCCCGGCCCACGCAAGTGGCGCCGGGCTTTTTTATGGGGACGCTCGAACCTGGCCCAGCGATTTCGCCCGCCGCGACCGATTTGGCGAGGCGGTAGTAGATCTTCCTGCGGCACACCGGCGCCGGATTGCGTGAAAGGCATGCCTAAAAAGCAAAGCGAAAAACAGACACCAACTGAAGTTTCCTGAAGCAAGCTTGAATTAAAGCAACATCGTGTTTTAGACTTGGAAATATTGTTCTGAGTCAAATGCGAGCAGCGAATGTTTCGATGGGATACAGGGTGTTTCGGCAAGCCGGTGCGGTCTGGCCGCCAGTGCGTGCTCACGTTGCTGATACGTTGCGCGCTGACGCTCATCTTCTTCATTCCTGCCATCGCCACGGCTGCATCAGCCCTCTCGGATGCACGTCTCATCGAACAGGTGATCCGGATTCCAGTGACCTCCGCCAGAAGTGTGGTCGAACTCGAAACCACGTTGTTCAAACCGCCAGGCGACGGTCCCTTTCCCGTATTGATCATGAATCACGGCAAGGCGCGCGGTAATCCACGCCTGCAGGAACGCGACCGTTTCATTGCCATCAGCCGCGAGTTCGTCAAGCGCGGCTATGCCGTGGTAATCCCGATGCGCACCGGCTTTGCCCACTCCGGCGGCAGGTACATCGACGACGGCTGCAACCTCGAAGCGAACGGCCAGACGCAGGCAAACGATGTCCAGGGCGTCGTCGATTACCTGGTGCAGCAACCCTGGGTCGATCGTGAACGATTGCTGGTCGCAGGTCAGTCGCACGGCGGACTGACGGCATTGGCCTTGGGCACCCGCACCGTCGCCGGCGTACGCGGCCTGATCAATTTTGCCGGCGGCCTGAAAACCGACAGCGGCCCATGCCAATGGAAGGCGGCACTGGTAACCGCCTTTGCAGACTATGGCGCGAAAAGCCGGATTCCATCCCTCTGGTTCTACGGCGCCAACGACAGTTATTTCAATGCCGCCTTCGCAGTTACCTTGCATGCTGCGTTCGTCAACGCCGGGGGCGTCGCGCGTCTGATCGCGTTCGGTGACTTCAAGCACGATGCGCATCAGTTGAGCGGCAGCCGCGACGGCGTACGGATCTGGTGGCCCGAAACGGAACGCTTTTTGAAACAGATCGGCATGCCGACCGACGAAGTCCTCACCCTGGTCCAGCAACCGCGCCTGCCGAAGACGACATTTGCCGCAATCGATAATGTCAATGCGATTCCGTATCTGCAATCACAGGGGCGCGAGCAGTACCGGATCTTCCTGAGCAAACCGGCGCCGCGGGCATTTGCAGTCTCCAGCAGCGGCGGCTGGAGCTGGGCCGAAGACGGTGACGACCCGGTCGAGCGGGTGCTGGCGACCTGCCAACGCACGACCGGTCAGCCTTGCAAGGTGTACGCCATCGATGAAGACGTGGTCTGGACCGGCGCTTCCGAGCCTGCCGCGACGATGCCGGTTTTCGCGAGTCAATCTACGCCGCTACGCTAGGTCGCGCACACAATCTCCACCCTGTTTGCGGCATGCTGAGGCATCTGGCTCACGCCGGTTCCACGCTTCATTGAAGCGTCGCGTTCATCGTGGGCGACGACCCATCCGCGTCATGCAGCCACCGCCGTACCGCATCCGATTGCGCATGCAGGCGCATGCCGCCACTTAACGAGGCAGCAAATGAGCGACTCTCCTGCGACGGGCGCACAACCCACGGCCCGGTTCGCCGAACCGGTACCACTCACATTGCGCATCAACGGCACGCAACATGCGCTGACGATCGAACCCCGTGTCACGCTGCTCGACGCCCTGCGTGAAACCCTCGGCATGACGGGCACCAAGAAAGGCTGCGACCGCGGACAGTGCGGGGCCTGCACGGTGCTGATCGATGGCCGCCGCATCAATGCCTGCCTGACACTGGCGATCATGCATGACGAGCAGGAAATCACGACCGTGGAGGGCCTCGAAATCGATGCGCAGCTCACCCCGCTCCAGACCGCCTTCATCGCCCACGATGCATTCCAGTGCGGTTACTGCACACCGGGACAGCTGTGCTCGGCAACGGCGCTGCTCAATGAATTCCGGGCCGGCGACGCCAGCACGGTTTCGGGCGATGTACGCCAGCCGCAACACGCCGCGAGCGCAGCCGACATCCGCGAGCGCATGAGCGGCAACCTCTGCCGCTGTGGCGCGTATCCGAACATCGTGGCGGCCATCCAGAGCGTCATGACCGGCCTGGCATCCACCTCATGCAAGAACACCTGATCTGCAGGAGCTTTCATGCAACCATTTTTCTATGACCGCGCCACCGACGCGGCGAACGCATTTGGCCTCGCACAGCAGCCGGGTGCGCGATACCTCGGTGGCGGCACCAACCTGCTCGACCTGCTCAAGGGCGACGTCGAGCATGCTGTCCGCCTGATCGATCTGAACCGCAGTGGCCTGGACAGCATCGTGAGCACGGAAGCTGGCGGCGTGCGCATCGGCGCGCTGGCCCGCAACAGCGATACCGCAAATCATGCGCTGGTGCGGCAACGCTTTCCGCTCCTGTCGCAGGCTTTGCTATCGGGCGCATCAGCCCAATTGCGCAACATGGCGACCACCGGCGGCAACCTGATGCAGCGCCCCCGTTGCTACTACTTTAACGATACCGGATTCGATCGATGCAACAAGCGTATCCCCGGTTCGGGATGCGCCGCGCGCGACGGCTTCCATCGTATCCATGCGATCCTCGGCGCCAGCGACGCCTGCATCGCCACCAACCCGTCCGACATGAATGTCGCCCTGGCGGCGCTCGATGCAGTGGTGACCGTGCGTGGCGAGGATGGCGAGCGGCGGATTCCGATCGCCGAATTCCATCGCCTGCCCGGCGATCGACCGCAATCCGATACGGTACTCGGCGCACACGAACTGATCACGGCAGTCGACCTGCCGCCCTCGCCCTTCGCCGCCAATGCGCATTATCTGAAGGTACGCGACCGTGCCAGCTATGCGTTTGCGCTGGTATCGGTGGCCGCAGGACTGGGGCTACGCGATGGCATCGTCGAGCAGGCGACCGTCGCGCTCGGCGGCGTTGCCCACAAGCCGTGGCGCGTCGCGGATGCAGAAGCACCGCTGCTCGGTCAGCGCATCGGCACATCCGCCTTCGAGGATGCTGCGGCCAGGGTCGCCGACCAGCTGCTGGCCGGCGCCGTCGGCCTGCGGGACAACCGGTTCAAGATACCGCTCGCACGCCGGGCGATCGTTCGCGCACTACGGCTGGCCGCCGCATCGACAGGAGAATCCACATGAATCCCCTCGCGGAATCTGCAAGCGGCATGCCGCTCATTGGCGCGCCGCTGATCG
Organism: Herminiimonas sp.; assembly: GCA_014377845.1. Taxonomy (GTDB): domain Bacteria; phylum Pseudomonadota; class Gammaproteobacteria; order Burkholderiales; family Burkholderiaceae_D; genus JANXSS01. The sequence continues at coordinate 60,635 of JACMOV010000039.1, read as the reverse complement.
GCCAACCGCTCAACCGGACCGATGGTCACGCTAAAGTCACCGGCGCAGCGATATACGCTGCCGAGCATGCGCTGCCGGGACTCCTGCATGCGGTCATCGTCACCAGCACGATCGCCCATGGCCGGATTGCCAACATCGATACCGGCGACGCCGAGCGCATGCGCGGGGTCAGGCTGGCAATGAGTCACCATAACGCACCCGCATTGCCCGAAAAGGGACGCGCCGGCGCCGGCAACCCGCCCGCCGGACGCGTACTGAACCTGCTGCAGGACGACCAGGTCCTGTACAACAACCAACCGGTTGCAATCGTCGTGGCCGAGACACTGGAGCAGGCGCAGGATGCCGCCCGGACGGTACGCATTACTTACGACGCCAAGGCCGCGGTGCTCGATTTCGAACTGGCCAAAGCCGACCTGGTCACGCCCGACAAGGTCCAGGGCTCGACTCCCGATTCGTCGCGCGGCGATCATGATGCCGGCTGGCGCGATGCCAGCAGCCGGATCGACGCTACCTACACCACCCCCGTGGAAAACCACAACCCGCTGGAGCCGCATGCGACCGTGGCAACGTGGAACGGCGAGCACCTGACACTGTTCGACTCGACCCAGTACGTGAGCGGCGACCGCACCGCGGTGGCCAAGACATTGGGAATGTCGCCCGACCAGGTCCGCGTGATCTGTCCTTTCGTCGGCGGCGGTTTTGGTTCCAAGGGCTCGACCTGGTCGCATGTGGTGCTGGCCGCGATGGCCGCGCGTGCCGCCGGGCAGCCGGTGAAGCTGGTGCTGACGCGCCCCCAGATGTTCGGCATGGTCGGGCATCGTCCACAGACCGAGCAGCGCCTGCAACTGGGCGCGGCGGCCGACGGCCGGCTGACCGCGGTGCGTCACCATGTGATCTCCGGCAGCGCCTTTCAGGAGCCGTGGATCGAGCCATCAGCGATCGTGACCCGCATGCTCTACGACAGCGATAGCCAGCACACCACGCATCGGCTGGCGCGGATGCACTACGGGGTACCCACTTTCATGCGGGCGCCGGGCGAAGCCAGCGGCAGCTTCGCGCTCGAATCCGCGATCGACGAGCTGGCGTGTGCCGCGCGGATCGACCCGATTGCGCTTCGCATGCAGAATCATGCAGAACGGGAGCCCGAGAAGGGGTTGCCCTGGTCGAGCAAATCGCTGCGCCAGTGTTATGAACAGGGCGCGCAGCGGTTCGGATGGGCACAACGCAACCCGGAGCCGCGCTCGATGCGGCACGGCGACCTGCTGGTCGGCTGGGGCATGGCCACCGCCGCGTATCCGGCCAACCGCCAGGCGGCGAGCGCATCGGCCACGATCCTGTCCGATGGCAGCGCGGTCGTGTGCAGCGGTTCGCAAGATCTCGGCACCGGCACCTACACGGTAATGACACAGATTGCTGCAGACGCACTCGGCTTGCCGCTCGAGAAAGTGCGATTCGAACTCGGCGACACCAACCAGCCGCACGCGCCCGTCTCAGGCGGATCGCAGACGGTCGCCAGCGTCGGACCGGCGGTGCATGCCGCTGCCACTTCGGTGCGCGCCAAGCTGATCGCAATGGCAATCGGCGATGCGGCATCACTCCTGCACGGCATGAATGCAGACGAGATCGGCATCGAAGCGGGATGGCTGTTTCTGCGCACGCTGCCGGCCCGGCGCGAGCCGATCGCACGGCTCATCGAGCGCAACGGCGGCGCGCCGATCGAAGCGACCAGCGAAACCAAGCCGGGCGATGAAAAAAAACAGTTTTCGATGCATTCGTTCGGCGCTGTCTTCGTCGAAGTGCATGTCGATCCGGAGCTCGGGACCGTGACGGTGCCGCGCGTCGTGGGCGCCTACGGTATCGGCAAGCTGATGAACCGCAAGACCGGTCACAGCCAGTTGATGGGCGGTGTCGTGTGGGGCATCGGCATGGCGCTGCAGGAAAAGACCGAGATGGACCGGCTGACCGGGCGCGCGATCAATGCCAACCTGGGCGAATATCATGTTCCGGTCAACGCCGATATCGGCGATATCGAGATCATCGTGGTCGATGAAGACGATCCGTACATCAATGCGCTGGGGGCAAAGGGCATCGGTGAAATCGGCATCACCGGTGTCGCGGCGGCGATTGCGAATGCGGTCCACCACGCCACCGGCGTGCGGGTGCGGGATCTGCCGATCACGCTCGACAAGCTGATCTGAATCGGACGCGGATCGCCTGGCAGGAACGCCGGGCGATCCGCTGTTTGCTGTTCTGAATAGCGAAACGGAAAACGTCGCCCAAAACGCCGATCAGATGGCGCGCAAGGTTGCCGGGTCAATCAGGCGTGGCACCGCCAACGGGTTGAAATCCTGCCAATCGCCATCGACGATGGTGCCATCTGCTTCCTCCAGGTCACGCACACCGAACCGGTTCAGCACATCGACGATTTCTCGCTGCGGGTTACGCCCGACACCTGAGGTATCCAAAGGCGCTGCGTCATCGACACTGACGGCAACCATCAGGCCAGAACTGCGCTGGTGTGGTTCGACATTGCGCTTGGCGACGTCAATCGCACTTTCGTCGGGTTGTTTATCCTCGGTCATCTGTGACAAGCTGCCGATCAAGCCCCCGATGTGCGCGCCGACGAGCGCACCGACTGCGGGTCCCACAGGGCCGAACACCGGCGCGCCGGTCAAGCCTGCGGCTGCACCGATTGCCCCTCCGGTTGCGGCGCCACGAACAACGCCGGCGCTACTGTCGTGCGCGCCCGGCGACTCGTCACGATCGCCGCCGATCGAATACAGGTTGTGCTGGCCGGGCGGGTTCACGTAAAAACTGCTGATCTGCTCTTGCCGGATGCCGATTTCCCGGATCGCCTCGATCACTTGGTCGACCTGAGATTGTTCCTGGAAGTGTCCTGCGATGATGTGGGCCATGGCGTTCTCGATGTGATTTTGGAAGGCTGATTGGACGAATCCGGCGGTCCGGTGTTCCGAAGAAACCTGTTTCTACGCTGCCGTGCGGACTTCGAGTTCGAAGTCGCCGAACGTCTCGCCCATTGCGCCGGCATAGGATTCGGCCTCGGCCAGCGAAGCAAAGCGTCTGGCTTGCATCACGTCGGGCACGACGGCGTGCGCACCGTCGGCTGCCAGTCCGACGTAGGGGCCGTCGCCCATCGTGGTGGTACGGCTGCGCAGAACGTAATAGGTGGTTGACGCGGTGGTTGACGCGGTGGCTGATGCGGTGGCTGACGCGGTGGTTGATGCGGTGGTTGAACTGTTGGATGGGTCGGTGCTTGTCGTCATATTGTCGGTCTCGTTGCTTGCCGGGATAGGGGATTCGGTGTAGCGCCTGCCACGCCATGAAGGCGTGCTCCAGGCGCAAAGGGGACTACATGAAAAAGAAAATGTGGAGCTCGAAATTGTGGTTCAGCGGGTAGCCCGCTCGCTTGGAAGTGGCTAGCCCAAGTCCCTAGCCCCTAGCTTAAGTCCCTAGCTTAAGTCCCGCGATCGCTGGCGAGAGGCTTCACGAACGTCCTCGGCAAGCCGCCGACCTTCGATTCGCTTACGCATGATCAACGCATGTTGGGACGCGCTCATCGGCGGCACCTTCATGAGATCCTTGAGCAAAGCGACGTTTTCATCGGTATTTCGCATGGAATGTCCTTTAACGGTCAAGCGACTCTGCCGTCACTCGCATGTAGGTTGGCACGACTGCGGTGCGGGCCGCATGCAGGCGTCGGTATTCGCTGATGTTACGGGCCGGTGCGCTGGCGGTGGTGCGCTTGCTTGCGCCATTGTCCGCGACCGCGAGCGGCGAGTCGGGCAAGTACATCGCAATCGCGGCGGTCGCCAGGGAGACGGTCAGCATCAGCATGATTCCGGCAACGAGATACCTGGGACTGAAGTAGCTTCGCGCAACGACGAACATGATGACTCCCGAATGGACAGGCGCCGACACCATTGTCGTCGCATCGACCTGGCGAAGGAAATGCCGTCTCGCCGCGTATGGACACCATTGTCGTTGCGGCACCGGGCACGGTTCTGTACGTTCGCGTACATATCCCTGAACTATTCGGCCGCGACGGCGCAAGTCATGCGCGCTGCCGCTCTCAGGGATCAGCCCATCCGGCGCGGCAAGCCTCTCAAATGGGCTAGAATCCGCCTATCGTGAACCTGCGCAAACACTTTCTGCCGCTGCTACTGTCCATTCTGCTGCTTGGTTCGCAGCAGATGGGATGGGTGCATGCGCTTTCCCACTTGGGCGTTGCGAGCCGGAGTGCTGCAACCACAACGTCAAGGCAGAAGCTCGAACAGCCTCCGGCGGAAAGGGTGTGCGAGCAGTGTCTGGCCTTTGCGCAGATCGCCTCCGCGCTGGACCGTGCGCCGTTTGCGTTCTTCGCCGATACGCTGCAGCCATGCGATGCGCCGCTTGCCCTGTCGCGCAATGCACCGGTCGCCTGCTTCACCGCCTTTCTCTCGCGCGCACCGCCAGAATTCATCTAGATCCGTGTAACGACGATGCGGCCCGGCCGTATCGATGTGCCTTTTCACGTTCCAGAGGAAATTCCATGTTCAAGAAAACCGTCCTGGCAACGGCGCTGTGCGCCGTGCTGGGCGCACCGCATGCGGTGATGGCGGCGACCGCCGCCGACAATGCCGCGCTGGCGCAGATCCGCGCCGAGATCAAGGATATGAGGTCGCAGTACGAAGCCCGCATCCATGCGCTGGAGCAGCGCCTGCACGAGAGCGAGGCCAGGCAAACGACAATGGCTACGGCGAAGGCAGCGGCCAGCGCGGCGGCCGCTGCGGCGCCCGTCCCGGACAATCCACTGCCGGCCGCCGCAACGCAAGTGTCGACCGCAGCCGAGCCTTATGCCGCCGCGCCACCGCCTGCCGCCGGCGCCGGTAACAGCTTCAATCCCGCGGTATCGCTGATCCTCGGCGGCGGTTTCACCAACCTGTCGCAAGATCCGAACCGCTACCGCCTGCAAGGCTTCATTCCAGGCGGCGACGAGCTCGGACCCGGCAAGCGCGGCTTCAACCTGGGCGAATCGGAATTGACGCTCGCCGCCAGCATCGATCCGCGATTCGCCGGCCGCCTCACGTTGTCGCTAACGCCGGACAACCAGATCAGTGTCGAGGAAGCGCTGTTCGAAACCCACGGCCTGTCGGATGGCCTGAGCCTCAAGGCCGGGCGTTTTCTGTCTTCGATCGGCTATCTGAATGCGCATCATGCGCACACCTGGGACTTCGTCGATGCGCCGCTGGCCTACCAGGCGTTCTTCGGCGGTCAGTACAAACCCGAAGGCGCGCAGCTGCGCTGGTTGGCCCCGACCGACCGCTTCGTCGAGCTCGGCGTCGAACTCGGGCGCGGCGGCACCTTCCCCGGCAATGACCGCAACAAGAACGGCATCGGCTCGACCGCCGCTTTCGCTCACGTCGGCGATGACATCGGTGAATCGGCCAGCTACCGTGCCGGCCTGTCGTACCTGCGCACCAGCGCCGCGCAACGTGCGTTCGACGACACCGATCGCACCGGCGCAACCGTGGTCAACGCCTTCACCGGCAACAGCGGTACCTGGATTGCCGACGCGATCTACAAGTGGTCGCCCAACGGCAATCCGGTGCAGACCAACCTGAAACTGCAGGGCGAATACTTCCGCCGCACCGACCGCGGCGCCCTCGCCTACAACCTCGATCCATCCGGGCAGGCTGCGGCGTCCGGTGGCTACCGGGCGGCGCAATCGGGCTGGTACCTGCAGGGCGTCTACCAGTTTACCGCCGGCTGGCGCGCCGGCATCCGCTACGACCGCCTCGATTCGGGCAACGGCGCGATCGGGGCCGGTCTCGATCCGGCCAATTTCGCGCGACTGGCTTCCTACGACCCGCACCGGGCGACAGCCATGCTCGATTATTCGCCGTCGGAATTCAGCCGCTTCCGCCTGCAGTATGCGCAGGAGCGCAGCCAGCCAACGGTCACTGATCACCAGATTTTCCTGCAATACATCATGAGTCTGGGCGCCCATGGCGCACACACTTTCTAGGAGCAAGCCTTGAACATCACCCTCTCCACCCTCCTGAAAACCACCCTGCTCGCCGCCCCCCTGCTGTTCGGTGCAGCCTCCGCGCAGGCGGCAGTCAACGTCTTTGCCTGCGAACCGGAATGGGCATCGCTCGCCACCGAAATCGGCGGCGACCGCGTCAAGGTATCGAGCGCCACCACCGGTCTGCAGGACCCGCACCGGATCGAAGCGCGGCCGAGCCTGATCGCCCGCACCCGCAATGCCGATCTGCTGGCCTGCACGGGACTCGAACTGGAAGTCGGCTGGCTGCCGATCCTGCTGCAGCAATCGGGCAATCCAAAGATCGCGCCTGGACAGCCGGGTAACTTCGAGGCCGGCAGCTTCGTGGCGCGCCTGGACGTACCGGGCCGCCTCGACCGCAGCGACGGCGATGTCCACGCTGCAGGCAATCCACACATCCAGCAGGATCCGCGCAATATTCTGAAGGTGGCCGATGCGATGACCAAGCGCCTGGCGCAGATCGATCCGCCGAATGCCGCCTTCTACCAGTCGCGCTACGGCGCCTTCGCCACGCGCTGGAACACCGCGATGCAGAAGTGGGAGCAACAACTTGCACCGCTCAAGGGCGCAGCCGTGGTCGAGCATCACAAGAACATGGAATACCTGATGAACTGGGTCGGCCTGCGGCAGGTCGGCACGCTGGAGCCGAAGCCGGGCGTCGAGCCGAGCGCCGCGCATCTCAATGACTTGCTGACGCAATTGCAAAAGCAACCGGCGAAGATGGTGATCCGCGCCGCCTATCAGGACGGGCGCGCGTCGGAATGGCTTTCCCAGCACGCGAAGATCCCGGCGGTGATGCTGCCCTTCACCATCGGCGGAGATGACCGCGCCACCGATCTCTACAGCCTGTTCGACGACACCGTCGCGCGTCTGCTCGAGGCAGCCAAATGACGTCGCAGATGAGCGACCTGCTGATCGTGCTGCCGGCGTTCGTGGCCGGGATCCTGGTCCTGGCCACCCATGTGCCGCTTGGGGCGCAGGTGTTGAAACGCGGGATCGTCTTCATCGACCTGGCGATCGCCCAGATCGCCGCACTCGGCGTGATCGTGGCCGGCATGTCCGACCTCGATCCGCAGGGCTGGATGGTGCAGGCGGCGGCCGGCATCGCGGCGATGCTGGGCGCCTTCCTGCTGACCTGGACCGAGAAGCGCTGGCCGGAAGTGCAGGAAGCCCAGATCGGCGTGCTGTTCATCCTGGCGGCCACCGGCGGCCTGCTGCTGCTGGCGCATAATCCGCATGGTGGCGAACACCTGCGCGACCTGCTCGCGGGCCAGATCCTGTGGGTGCGCTACGACCAGTTGCTGTTTCCGGCGATTGCGGCGGTGCTGATCATCGGCCTGCTGGGCATGCTGGGCGAGCGCATCGGCCGGCTCGGCTTCTACCTCGTGTTCGCATTGGCGGTGACGGTGTCGGTGCAACTGGTCGGCGTCTACCTGGTGTTCGCCAGCCTGATCGTGCCCAGCTTGGGCGTGCGCAATTATCCGGAACGCCGCCGGCTGCCGCTGGCCTACCTGATCGGACTCGGCGGCTACGCGGTCGGGCTGGTGCTCTCGACACTGTTCGACCTGCCGTCGGGTGCGCTGATCGTCTGGTGCCTGGCGCTGCTGGCGATCGTCGTGCATGCCTTCGGGCCGGCACGCGATCGCGCCGTCCTCGCATGAACGAACGTCGGATGGTCGTTCACGTCTACAATGTCGGCCGGGGTCACCCGGCCCGTTAAACCGACTTTTCAGAGCATCGTTCCATGGCGCATCCGCATCAGCATTCACCACACGACGACCCCGGTCACGATCACAAGCCTGCAGTGCCGGCAAAGGATTCGCATCGGCACGGCAAGCATGATCACGATGATCACGATGATCACGGCCACTCCCATGCGCACGGCCACGGCCACGTGCATGCGCCGAAGGACTTCGGCATGGCGTTCGCGGTCGGCGTGACGCTCAACACCGGCTTTGTGATTGCGGAAGTGATCTATGGGGTGCTGTCGCATTCGCTGGCGCTGCTGGCCGATGCCGGCCATAACCTGTCGGATGTGCTGGGGCTGCTGCTGGCATGGGGCGCGAGCGTGCTGGCGCGGCGCCTGCCCTCGTCGCGCTTTACCTACGGGTTGCGCAGCACCTCGATTCTTGCAGCGGTGATCAATGCGGTGCTGCTGCTGACGGTTACCGGCGGCATCGCCTGGGAGGCGATCGGCCGCTTCGGCAAGCCCGATGCGGTCCAGAGCATGACCGTGATCGTGATCGCTGCGATCGGCGTGGTGATCAATACCGCGACGGCGCTGATGTTCATGCGCGGCGGTGACGACGACCTCAATATCCGGGGCGCCTTCCTGCACATGGCGGGCGACGCCGTGATTTCACTGGGTGTCGTGATCGCCGGCGTGGTGATCCTCTATACCGGCTGGGTCTGGCTCGATCCTGCGGTAAGCCTGGTGATCGCATTGCTGATCGTGGCCGGCACCTGGGGGTTGTTGCGCGATTCGCTCCACCTCGCGTTGCAGGCGGTGCCACAGGGACTGCCGGTCGAAAACGTCCGCACCTACCTGCAGGCATTGCCTGGCGTGACGGCCATTCACGACCTGCACATCTGGGGCATGAGTACGACCGATACGGCGCTGACGGTACACCTGGTGATGCCGGCGGGTCATCCGGGGGATGCATTTCATTGCGCGGTCGCCGACGAACTCCAGCACCGTTTTTCGATCGGCCATGCCACCGTACAGGTGGAAACCGGCGATGCCGCCGCGCCCTGCAAGCTGGCGCCCGATCACATCGTCTGAACAGTCGCGATCGTCAGATCAGGTCGCGATCGATCAGTTCTTTCTTCACATACGCATAGAACACCGGCGCGGCCACCAGGCCCGGCACGCCGAATACGGTTTCCATCACCAGGATCGCCACCAGCAGCTCCCAGGGGCGGGCGTGAATTCGGGCACCGACGATACGCGCATTGAGGAAGTATTCGAGCTTGTGCACCACCATCATGAACACCAGCGACATGGCGGCCACCTGCAGCGACACCGATAAGGCGACGATCACCAGAATTGAATTCGAAATCAGGTTGCCAGCTACCGGGATCATGCCGGCAAGGAACGTGATGACGATCAGGCTCTTGCTCAGCGGGAGAGAGATGCCGGCCAGCGGCAACACCACCAGCAGATAAAGCGCCATCAGGGCCGCATTGATGCTCGCGATTTGCACTTGCGCGAATACGATGCGCTGGAATGCTTCATGCAAATGCAGAAGCCGTTCGCGCAACGCCACCGCGAGGGGGCGTAACAGATGCGGCTCGTCGGTCGAGTCATGCAGCGCCACCATGGCGCCGATGATCATGCCCAGCAAGAGGTGCAGCGCGACCCTGCCTGCCTGTTCCCCAAACGATTTCGCCTCGATGGCGTGGGTGCGCAGCCACTCGCTTGCCATGATGCGCATCTGGTCGACATTTTCCGGCAGATGATCCTTCATCCAGGCGGGAATCTGATCACGCGATGATTCGAGAATGTCGGCCATGCGGCGCATCAGGCGATGCACGCTGCCGGCATCGCTCTGGAAAAACACGATCGCACCCCAGATCACTGCCGACAGCAGTGCCACGATCACGATGCCGAGACCCGCGATGGCGATGATCCTGGCGCGTCGGTTGCTGAGCCTGCGTCCGAGGCGCGGTGCAATCAAATGTACCAGCGAATACACCAGCAATCCCGACAGCAGCGCCACCAGCAGGCCCTTTAGCAGAACGACCAGCAAGGCCAGTCCGGCGAGCACATAAGAGGCGATATCGACCGGGCCGGCAGCGTCGTAGCGTTTGAGCATGAGGTGAGTTCAGCATCCGTCAAGAATGCCGCCGGCCAGAAGTGGCGCGACGGGTTGGGGCATGGTACCGAAGAAAGCGGATTTCCTGCAAATCAAGGGCCGCAAGACTCAGCCGCTCCGAAAAACACAAAGACCGCGAAAGCGGCCTCTGCAGGTATGTCCGGACGGCGCAAAAAACTAGTCTTTCATGCCCGCCAGAAGCGCGGACAATTCATCGGCATGCTCTTCCTCAACTGCCAGGATGTCGACCAGGATGCGCCGCGTGGTCGGGTCGTCCTGGCCGAGATAGGCGATCATTTCGCGATAGCTTTCGATGGCGATGCGCTCGGCGATCAGGTCTTCCTTGATCATTTCACGCAACGTCGTGCCGGGCACGTATTCTGCATGACTGCGGGCGGACAGGCCGTCCGGCGAAAAATTCGGCTCGCCTTGCAACTGCACGATGCGCTTGGCGAGCTGGTCGGCATGCCCCATTTCTTCGTTCGCATGTTCGAGGAACTCGGCAGCGACGGGCTCGGAGTGGATACCGGCGGCCATGAAGTAGTGCCGCTTGTAACGCAGCACGCAGACCAGTTCGGTCGCCAGTGCGCCATTGAGCATATGGATCACGGCTTCGCGGTTGGCAGCGTAGCCGTCGGTAACGGCGCCTTCCTCGATATGCTGGCGGGCACGCTGGCGCAGCACGGCGATATCGGTCATGCGGGGGCGTCCGTTGGACGTGTCGGGCGAAATATGGTCTGTCATGTCTGACTCCTGTGGATGTTCATTGGAAGAAATACAATCGCATTTGCGAGCGCCTTCGCAAGCGCAATCGGCCCGCAGCAGGGGCCGGCGCTCAAGCGGGGGCAGGATTAGGTCAGGCAGGTTCGCTATCATCCGCAAGCGACGGCGGCAGCAAGAACATCGTCTCCTGCTGTTGCGTGCATCTGACTTCGAGATGCGCTGGGTGATGCGAGTTCCGATCAATGGCATGACGGCGCGCATCGCTGCGCGCCGTCATGCCGTCATGCCGTCGAGGTCCGCCGCCGATGCCGACCAGACCCCGTCGCAAGAGTTACTTGCCGACCTGGTTGCCAATCACGCCGCCGACTGCAGCGCCACCGACGGTGCCGGCTGCGCTGCCACCGGTCAGGACTGCGCCTGCAACACCGCCGACGCCAGCGCCGATTGCGGTGTCTTTGTCACGCGTCGACATGCCGCTGCATGCGGACAGGGCGGTAACGAGGGCAATCATGCCGGCGGTGGTGGCGATTTGTTGGATGGTTTTCATTGTCATTCTCCGAATAAGTAGAAATAAGTAGAAACAAGTGGGAACAGGGCGGGAAGTGCTGTGCGCCTTTGTTTTCTTGCGCCGGGTACAGCATATGCCTTTGCAGAAAGCTTGTCTGCTGGCTAACGCACACAATTCGGCCGCGGCAATTCCCGGGCAGGGCAGCCCCGCCGCCGATTCGCTGTACGTTCTACTTGTCACTCGCGGCGAGCCGGGCGGCAAGATCGGCCCGTTGCTGATCGGCGAACATCCGCGCGTAATGCTGCATGATCTGCGGGATGATCCGGTTCCAGTCATAGTGCTGGCACACGCCGATGCGCGCCTGGCGACCGAGCTGCGTCAGATCCTGTGTGAATAGCGTACGAATGCCTGCAGCCAGGGTGGCGCTGCTGCCGGGCGCCACCAGCAGGCCATTGCGCTTGTCGACAAGTTCGGCGACACCGCCGGCGGCCACACCGAGCACCGGAACGCCGGAGGCCATCGCCTCGAGCACGACCAGGCCAAAGGTTTCGTGGTCGCCCGGATGCACCAGCAGGTCGCAGGCGCCGATGAGCCCCGAGAGGATGCGGCTGTCATGCTGGAACGGCAGATGGCTAATCTGCGACGAGACGGCGGTGTCGCCACCGCTGCCGATCAACAGCAGATGATAGGGCGCGCCAAGTGCATGCACGGCATCGATCAGCAGCGGAAGATTTTTCTCGGCTGTGAAGCGCCCGGCATAGACCAGCAGGCGAGTTCCGGGCGCGAGGCCGAGCCGTTGCCGCAACGTGGTATCCCGATACACAGGCGAGAATTGCGTCGTGTCGACACCCAGCGGCTGATGCAGCACGCGCCGGATTCCCAGACCGCGCAGGTAGTCCGTCATGCGCCGGCTGGGCGCCAGCACCAGGTCGAAATGGCGGTACACCATCTGCAGGTATCTTTGCGCCGCGCCGCGTGCGAGCCGGCCGAAGCGACTGCCCAGCACGCACGGGATATCGGAATGATAGTAGGCCACGATCGGAATACCGGTGGCGCGCTTGATCCGCGCCGCCACCCAGGCGAACTGGTAAGGATCGCCGACCTCGATCAGGCTGGGACCCAACATGTTCACGGTACGCGTCGTCGCGCCGATCGACCGCGGAAACCGGTAGCCGCCAAAAGCGAGCAGTGGCGCACTCGGTACCGCGACGAATGCACAGTCGCCGGGCTTGCGAAGGGCCGAGGCGACCAGCGTGTGCCGGATCTGCGGGCGCTGCGCCAGCCATCTCGACTTCGCCGTCAGGTAGGTCCGGACACCGCCCCCCTCCATCGCATAAAACATGGTCATGTCGATCAGATGCACGTTGTCCGATTCCGTGATGAACTTCCATCGACGGTAACTGCGTCAGGTCATTCTGCCTTGCGAAGCCTCAATTGCGTTCTGCCGGATACAGCATCGTTCTCTGTCAATCGGCGGTGCGCACGAACACCAGCAACCGGTTATCCGCGGGCATCGCGTTATCGGCTTGCAGCGCCATGCCGTGGGCAGCGGCCACCGTCACGACCGCTTCGAAGTCGCGCAGGCCGCGATGCGGCACGGCAGCCTTGAGCGCGGCATCGAAGTCGGCATTGCCCTGCCCCGTGAACCGGCCTTCGTAATTGATTGGTCCGTAGATGCAGAACAGGCCATCGGGCGGCAGCCGTGCCGCCACGCCCGCGATCATCGTCCCGACCTGCGGCCACGACATGATGTGGGCGGTATTGGCGGTGAATACCGCATCGAACGCGATGCCTGGCCACACTGGCGACTGCATGTCGAGCGCGATCGGCGGCATGACGTTATGAAGTTTGGCTTCGTCCAGCCATGCATGGATACCCGGATGATTCTCGGGAAGGTCGCTGGTGTGCCACTGCAGGTGCGGCAGGTGGCTGGCGAAGTGCACCGCATGCTGGCCGGTGCCGCTACCGATTTCGAGGACGCTGGTGGCATTGCGCAGCACGCCACGCAGCACCGCCAGGATCGATGCGCTGTTACGTTCACATGCGGGGGAAAACGGTTTGCTCATGGCGGCGATCGGGTGGAAGGCGAAGGTGATCAGATTCGTCGTCGATGGCGCTTGAAGAAATCCCACAGTAGCGCACTGGCATCCGGACCCTGCGCGGCATTGTAGCGCAGCGACGGGTCGCCGCCGCTCCAGGCATGGGCGAGATGCGCGACCTCGCACAGACGCACCAACGTCTTGCGGCCTCGCCGATAATCGGTCAGGCGGTAGGCATCGTTCGCACCGCGGGCCGGCTTCGAAAGCGGCTCTGCGGTGGGTGCATCGGCAAGCCGGTTCAGGCTGCGAAACTGCTTGACCAGGCGCCGTGCGTTGACCGGCCGCACCACATGATCCATGGCGCCCTGCAGGATCATCATCGGCATCTCCGGAAAATCTGGCCGTGCCTGTAGCACGTGCACGATCGGCTGCTCGACCTGCTGGCCACCGTTCTGCATCACGGAAAATGCACTCATGCGCGAAGAGGCTACGCCATAGGCCGGCCCCGAATGCGAGCCGACCGCGGCAAACAGATCGGGGTGGCGCACGGCGAGCGTTTGCGCCAGCGCCGCACCGGCGGACAGACCGGCGGCATAGACGCGGCTGCGATCAAAGCCATGCCGTTCGATCGCCTTCAGGGTCATGCCTGCGATCAGGGCAATTTCATCTCCCCCTTGTTGCAGCGATCGCTTGTACCAGGGCCAGCAGCGCTGCGCATGCGCGCTGATCGATTGCTGCGGATAGAGGACGGCGAACCCGTGGCGCGCCGCAAGCCGGTTCATCCGCGTGCCCGCGGCGAAGTCCGGTGCAGTCTGGTCGCAACCGTGCAGCATGATGACGAGCGGGATGGGTTTCGGTGCGATGTGCTTTGGCTGGCTGGCGGTGGGTAGCAAGTGTCCGGCATCAGCGGTGCCTGCGATCCGGTACGGCACATATAACCAGTACGTCATCCGGCGTGCCGTGCTGCCGGCGCCGGAATCCGAATGGTAGGAACGCGTCCACGCCCCGCCAGCCGAGAGCGCTTCCGGCGGGGCATGCAGGCCGGTGGCTGGCTTGCGGACCGCACTCCCTGCCGTGCGCCTTGTCGCCGCCCTGGCTGCGCCGGTTGCGGACCGCCTGGCGGCTGTCGCGCGCGGCTTGCTGCCGGCGGGCTTGAGACTGTCCGAAATCGACTTCACGACTGTCTTGACGACCGTCTTCTGCAGTTTCTTCTGTTGCTTCTTGAGCTGTGTCGCGCTGGCTTTGGTCAGCCGCTTTGCGCCTTTCAGCCAAAGCTTGCCAAAGGCGTTGATCATTTGTTCGTCAGCCGGTGTTATTTTTTCTCCGGCACGACTTTCGTGATGTGCGACCCGGCAACCGGATCACTGGCAGGAAAAGTGGCTTCGATCGCCTGGTCGAGCTGGACGTCCTCGCTGTCGATGACTTTCGTCGACGCGGTCGCGGTCGGCATTTCGGCGACCGGGTCGCTCGCGGGAAAAGTGTCTTCCACCGCGCTGTCGAGCAGCGCTTCCTCGTGCTGTGCTTCTTTGCCGGTACGGGCGAGATAGGCCGCTTTTTCGCCCGCCTTGGTGACCGGTTTGCTCGGATGCTTGTGTGCCTGGGACATAAAATTCTCCTGCTTGTATGAGGCTAGACTGGGTCTGGCTGAACTGCGCGGCACTAAACCCGTTCGGTACTGCACGGTGCCCGACTATGGCAGCAGCGGTCCCGGTGCACTGTGCGCTAGCGAGCATTGGACGACCGGTGTCGTGCGTGCCGTACCCGGCAATGCGGCCGGATCGGCAGCAACGTGCGGCGCTACCGGTTACGCTGAACGAACTGGCGGCAGGCTAGGCAGGATTCAGCGCGGCATGTGCTGCCAGCGCACCCTTGGCCGCCGTCGTGCTTGCGGCGCGTCGTTCTGCGGTCTTGGGAAGATGGACGCGAATCGTGGTGCCGTGTCCGGGCCGGCTGATCACACTGACAGTGCCGCCCAGGTAACCGGCGCGTTCGCGCATGCCGCGCAGGCCATGGGTGGCGGTTGCGCTGATCGCGCTCACCGGGATGCCAACGCCGTCGTCGCGCACTGTCAGCATCACCATGTCGTCCGTGTCATCGAGCACCACGGTGACATGCCGCGCCTGGGCATGCTTGGCAATGTTGTTCAGCGATTCCTGCACCATCCGGAACAACGCAATATCGATCGCCGCCGAGTACGCCAGTTCCTCATCCGGCAGGCTGACCTTGCAGGCGACGCCGGCATACTCCGCGAACTCCTGGACCTGGTCGCCAATGGCCGTCTTGAGGCCGAAAACATCGAGCTTGTCGGGCCGCAGACCGCGCTGGATGCGCCGTGTGGTCTGCACGATCGCTGCCAGCAGCGCGCGTACGTGCCCGGTGCGTTCCTCGTTGGCCGGCGTATGGGGCAGTTGCTGGAACAGTTGGGGCAAGTGCATCCCGAGTGCCGTCAGGGCCGCTCCCATTTCATCATGGAGTTCACGCGCAATCGCCCGTTTTTCTTCCTCGCGGGTGGTTTCCAGGTGGCCGATCAATTCGCTGACTTCAGCGGTGCGAGCGGCGACCAGGTCTTCAAGCTGGGTTTCATGCGCCCGTAATGCATCCTCGATGCGCTTGCGTTCGGTAATGTCGGTATGGATACCCACCACACCGAGCACCTCCCCGCGATAGCCGATCCACGGCGCCTTGGTCGAATGAAAAGTGCGCACACCGCTGTCGAGATGGAAGGTCTCTTCCACGGCCATCGGTGTTCCGGCCGCGAGAACGGCATGGTCGCTGGCAGCAACCGCTTCGGCATCGGCGGCGGCAAGGATGTCGCCGATGGTGTGGCCGATCACATCCGACACCGCCTTGCCGAACACGGCTGCCAGTGCCGGATTGGCGAACAGGAAGCGGCCATCACGATCGCGGATGAAGATGCCGTCCGGCGTGTTGTCGCTCACGGCGCGCAGCAAGGCGCTAGTTTGGAACAATACCGCCTCGCCTTGCCGGCGCACTGCATGCTCCCGCTTCAGCAATGTCGCAGCGCGCCAGAACAGAACCGACAGCCAGCCGCAGCTGACAAGGATGAATACCGGCGCTACCCGCTCATGGGCGTAGTACCCGCTGCGGGCACCCCACTCGACCAGCAGGTACAGGCCGAGCAGCAGGGTTGCGCTTGTCGCCAGCAACAGGAATGCGTTCGACAACGCGATCCGGTTGAACAAAGCGTCGGAGCGGCCCGTGCGCCGTTCGACCGCACGGTTGCCTTGGCCGACTGATTTCCAATCACCGTCGTGGTTCAAGCGAAACTCCAGATCAATGCTACGACCGGCTCGAAGGCCGTTCCTGCAACGACTCGCATCAAGAGGCTCGCGAGGCCGGTGCCGTCTCCGGGGCGTTATGCAACGGGCCCCGATGGCTTTTGTAGGGTGTTAGCTGACAGACAATTGGAGATATGAAAGGTTCCGGTGCAACTGTGCACATGCAACCGGGATTTGATGCGCGACCTTAAAAAAAAGTCATCCGGCCGCTTTGGCACGCGGAACCGGATCTCCGCTGCCCTGCTCAAAAGAGGGAAATCGATACAACGGGTGTCGGGTCAACACAGGTGGTCTGGTCGTCTTGGAGGGTAGACAATGAATTTCATTATCTGGATCGTCGTCGGCGGCGTACTCGGCTGGATCGCGAGCATCGTCATGAAAACCAACGCGCAACAAGGCATGCTGCTCAACGTGGTGGTGGGTGTGGTCGGAGCGCTGCTAGGAGGATGGCTGCTGGCGCCATTGTTCGCTACCGGCACGATCAACCAGAACGACTTCAGCGTCGGTTCACTGCTGGTGTCGCTCTTGGGCGCGATCATCTTGCTGGCGGTGGTGAATCTCCTGCGCCGCGGAACGCCACGCTGAAAAATCGCGCAAGCGTCCGGTACCCACGCCTCCTGCTGCGGTCAGCGGTAGGTCACCGCCTGTGCGTCGCCGACTATCTCGAGATGGGCATAATTATTCAGATAGCCGAGGGTGAGATGCGGTGTTGTGCTGGCTTCCGTATCTGATGCCAGCGCCGTCACGGCAGGGGTCCGATAATAAAGCTTGGTGACGGCGCTGTTGACCAAGGTCCAGTTCAGCGCAAACATCTGCGGGTCCGGCATGTGCAGCACATGCTGGCACAAGGTTGCGATCGTGCCGCCCGAGGTGAACACGATGGCCGTCTGCGAGGCGCCAGCGGACGCTGCTAGCCGCTGCAGGGCGGCCACGCAGCGCTGGCGAAATGCCGGCCAGGGCTCCTGGTATTCGGCATCATGCTGGCCGCCCATCCAGCGCGCCATCGCATCCTGGAAGATCTGCTGGAACACACGATTGCCGTTGTCGGTCGCCGCGATGAAACGCCGTACTTCGCCGGGCTCGGCAAATTCCGGGCGATACCGATGCAGCACGGCGTCATGATCGTATTCATTGAAGCCGCTATCTTCCGACCAAGTACCTGCATCGGCTGCATCGGATAATGCACCAATGCAGGCCTGCGCCGTTTGCCGATGCCGCACCATGCTGCCCGTGACGATGCGGTCGAAGCGTTGACCGCGGTCAGCGAACCACTGTCCGAGCAGGCGCGCCTGTTCTTCGCCGCGTGCCGACAACTGGTCGTAGTTAGTGCTGCCAAACGATGCCTGGCCGTGCCGCACCAATAATATTTGTCCCATGATCTGCGCTGCATTTCCTCCGTTGCTCGGAAGCCGATGATAACGCATCCACTGCAGCCATCGGTGGCGCGGAAGCCGGGTGCGGCGACCCGCAATCGGGCACTACGCGTCGGGCCCGGTCATGTCGAGCGGTTGCACCCAGCGGTCGAAGTCCCCGGGCTGCACCAGGCCGAGCGCCTGTGCCGCTTCCTTCAATGTGGTGCCGTCGTGATGGGCGGCTTTAGCGATACGCGCGGCATTGTCGTAGCCGATATGGGGCGCCAATGCCGTCACCAGCATCAGAGAACGCGCCATCAGTTCGGCGATGCGCGCCTCGTCTGCCTCGATGCCCTGCACGCAATGGGCATCGAAACTCGTGACGCCATCGGCCAGCAGACGCACGCTTTGCAGGAACGCATGCGCGATCAGCGGCTTGAACACATTCAATTCGAAATTGCCCGAAGCGCCGCCGAAGGTAATGGCGACGTCATTGCCGAACACCTGGCAACACAGCATTGTCATCGCTTCGCACTGCGTCGGATTGACCTTGCCCGGCATGATCGAGCTGCCTGGCTCGTTTTCAGGTATCCGGATTTCGCCGAGTCCCGAGCGCGGACCGGAAGCCAGCCATCGGATGTCGTTGGCGATTTTCATCAGTGCGACCGCCAGCGTCTTGAGCGCACCGTGCGCCGCTACCATTGCATCGTGGGAGGCCAGCGCCGCGAACTTGTTGGTCGCGCTGCGGAACGGTACGTTGCACTGCTTCGCAAGCAGGCTGGCGACCCGGTCACCGAACTCGGCGTGCGTGTTCATGCCGGTCCCGACGGCCGTGCCACCGACCGCCAGCTCATGCAGCGGCACCAGCGCGATCGACAGCAGCGCGTAGGCATGCGAGAGCTGAGCGACATACCCGGAAAACTCCTGTCCGAGCGTCAGCGGTGTCGCGTCCTGCAAGTGCGTCCGGCCAATCTTGACGATCCGGTCGAACGTGTGCGATTTGCGGTGCAGCGTCGACTCCAGCTCCCGCAATGCGGGCAGCAGCCGCTCGCCAATTGCCTGCACGGCCGCCACGTGCATTGCGGTCGGAAAAATATCGTTCGACGATTGGCCGCGATTGACGTCGTCGTTCGGATGCAGGAGGCGGCCATCCCCGCGCACGCCGCCCATCAGTTCGGAGCCACGATTGGCGAGGACTTCATTCATGTTCATGTTGGTCTGGGTGCCGGAGCCGGTCTGCCAGACAGCCAGGGGAAACTCCGCCGGATGCCTGCCGGCGATGACCTCGTCGGCCGCGGCCACGATGGCCCCGGCGCGTGCCGGATCGAGCCGCAACAGGTCCAGGTTGACCAAGGCGCAGGCACGTTTGACGATCGCCAGTGCCGTAATCAGTTCGACCGGCATCCGCTCGGTCGAGATATGGAAATACTGCAGCGAGCGCTGCGTCTGCGCGCCCCACAGGCGCTCGGCAGGCACATCGATTGCGCCGAAGGAGTCGTGTTCGGTTCGGGTGGTCTGCATGATCTGCTCTCGGGATGGCGGCGCCAGCGCGCACGGAATACCACTAGCCTACGCCGAAGCCGGCGCGCATTCCCGGTAAATGCACAGGGACCGCGTGCAGCCGAATCTACAAGCGGCGCGCAATCGTCTCGGGAGCGCCTCGCGACGCTCTGAAAATCAGTCGCGCATCTGTCGAGAAGCAGTCGGGCATCTGTAATGAAGCAGTGAAGAATCGGCTTGAGTTCATTGGCCGGGGTTGCAAGTCAGCTCAGGCCTGCGATGCATCAGCGCCGGGCTCAGGCAGGATGCAGGCTGCGATGACTTGCAGATCATTGTCACGCGCGAAATCCATCACGAAATGATAGGCCAGCGGTTGCAGCGCCCGCAGTGCCTGGTCGACCACGACGCATTTGACGCCGCCGAGCACGGTTGGACGCACGTAGGGAGAATAGCGCAGGTGGGCGTTGCGCCCGGCATAACCTTCGGGCCGGAAGCACGACATCGCGCCGCACAGACGTTCGGCCCAGTCGCTCGGCCGGAACGGCTGACCGTTGCTGGTGAGGCCCTGGATGATGCATTCGCCGCCCGGGACCGGGACGGAAGGATGCGAAGCGGGTTCGGCCATGTGATCGGCAGGTTGCAAAACATTGGCGGGTCGGCCGTCATCGTGTGGCGGCCGACGCGAAGCAGTCTTGCGTATTATAACTTATAGAAGACTTGCACCGAACGATCGTACCCGGGCGCGTCCAGACCCGGAACCGGATTCAGCCCAGCCAGACCGCGATCGACAGCAGCAGCAACAGCAGCATCCATAACAGCAATGCGCGCCACACCAGTCCGACCGTGCTCTGCAAGGCACGCGCGGTGGCCTCTTCGCCCAGCGGGCCTTCGGCATCCATGCCACTCGGGTCGAGCGCCACGGCATCTGCCAGCACACTGTCGGCGGTGGTCTGGCCGGCAGTGCCGAGGCGGATGCCCATGGCGCCACTTCCCGCCGACAGAATGATGCCGACTGCCTCGTCCTGCCAGCGCGAGGCGAAGTTACGCCACGCATAGATCGCATCCTCGAAGTTGCCGACAATTGCGAAGGCAACCGCAGTCAACCGCGCCGGGATCCAGTCGATCCAGTAGAAGGCGCGGGCGGCGAAGCGGCCGAAGGCCTCATTCTGCATGTGATCCGGCTCGTTCCAGGCGCGCGCGAGATGTTCGGCGACGCGATACATGACCGCGCAGGCCGGCCCGACCGGCATGAGGAACCAGAAGAACACGCCGAAAACATTGCGATGGGTCGTGACCAGCGCCTTCTCGACCGCCAGGCGCGCGATGTCGGGCACGTCGAGCGCGGCGGTATCGGTTCCGGTCCACTCCGCCAACAAGATGCGCGCGGTGGCGTCGTCGCCGGCGTTGAGGGCGAGCTGAATCGAGGTGAAATGGTGGCTGTAATGCCGGAAGCCCAGCGTCAGGTACAGGATTGCCACGTTACAGGCGACGGCGAGAAACGGACTGATGCGGATGCATAGCCAGTACAGGAACGCCGTCGGCAGCATCAACGCAGCGATCGTCAGGAACCAGGCAAGACGGCCGTCGCTCGGATGACCCGCATTGAACCAGCCTTCCATGCGCAAGCCGAACACCTTGATCGCCGCGTACACAGGATTGTCAGCGCGCAGCGGCTGCAGTTGCTCCGCCAGCAGCGCGAACAGAATCGAAAGAAAAGTCATCGGACTGCCTTGAAAGTCTGTCAGCCCAAACAATACCGCAGGGAACTATGAGAATCAAACACTCGCTGCGGCAGCATCAGGCCCGTAAAAAGTGAAACAGGTTGCGCAACATGCCTGCGGTTGCACCCCAGATGAAGAACCGCTCGTAGGGCATTGCATAGAAACTGCGCCGTCCGCGTCCGTTCGGAAACTCGGCGCTGCGCGTCTGGTGGTTCGCACCATCCATCAGGAACTGCAGCGGTACCTCGAATATCTCCGCCACTTCGCGCGGATCCGGCCGCAGCGAAAATGGCGGCTGCACGAGGCCAACCACCGGCGTGATCCGATAGCCGGTGCCGGTGCGATATTCGGGCAAGATGCCGAGCACCTCGACGTGGGTGCGGTCCAGACCCACCTCTTCCTCGGTTTCGCGCAATGCGGTGTCGATCGCGGACGTGTCGTAGGCTTCGGCGCGTCCGCCCGGAAAACTGACCTGGCCGCCATGATCGGTGAGATGGGCGGTGCGCTGGGTAAAAAGCAAGGTCAGGCCGGCGTCGCGGACGACCACCGGCAGCAGCACCGAGGCCGGCGTCAGAGGCGTGGCGAGGTCATGCAGCAAATGCTCCGCCATCCTCTCGGGTGCCCATTGCGGCGGACTCAGGAAGCGCTCCCGCAATGCCTCGGCCGTCAGATGATGCGACGCGACGGCGGCTTCACCGGCGAATGACTCCACCGGCAGGAGTTCTGGATCGAACGACAGTTTTGACACGGCGGTTCCTGAAACATGATTGCGATTGACGCGGGCCTTTGCCCCGACGCAGAACGGGTTGCATGTCCCCGCACGACCTTGGAGCGTATCCGGTAAGCATCACCGCGTTCTCACAAATTATTCGGCGAGACACTGCCAAATGCAAAAAGGGCACCGCGGGGTGCCCTTCTTTTCGATGCATGCTGGCTGGATTATTGTGCAGCCTGCTTTGCAGCGACCCGGCGGTTAGGCAGCTTTTCCTTGATACGCGCAGATTTACCCGAACGCTCACGCAGATAATACAGTTTTGCGCGACGGACATCACCGCGACGCTTGACTTCGATCGAGGCGATCATCGGCGAATACAGCTGGAACGTACGCTCCACGCCTTCGCCCGACGAGATCTTGCGAACGATGAAGTTTGAATTCAGACCGCGGTTGCGACGCGAAATGACGACGCCTTCGTATGCCTGGGCGCGCTTGCGGGTGCCCTCGACCACGTTGACGCTGACGATCACGGTGTCGCCCGGTGCAAAGTCAGGAATATTCTTTCCCAGCCGTGCGATTTCTTCTTGTTCCAGTATTTGGATCAGATCCATTTTCTACTCCAGAAACCATCTTGACGGCGCCCGGTGCGATCGCACCTTGTTGCCCGCCAGAGGATGGGATTTACCATGCAGGATCGCTCAGTTGATCGCTGCCCAAAAATCTCGATTCACGAGAGACTGCTTAAAAACTTTTCATCCGCACTGCTGAGCCCGCCTGCCGACCGTATTTTCGCGATCAGATCAGGGCGCTTGACTGCGGTTACCAACAACACCTGCTGCCTACGCCACTTTCCGATTTCCGCATGGTGCCCGCCCATCAGCACCGCCGGCACTGCCGCACCCTCGTAGACCTCGGGCCGCGTGTAGTGCGGACAATCCAGCAAGCCGTTGACGAAACTGTCTTCGACTGCGGATGCTTCATCATTCAATACGCCCGGCAATTGCCGGATCACTGCATCCATCAGCGCCATGGCGGGCAATTCACCGCCAGAGAGCACGAAATCGCCGAGGCTGATTTCTTCATCCACGCAACGCGCGATCAAGCGCTGGTCGACTGCTTCATAGCGGCCGCACAACAGCACCAGACCGGGTTCGTCACGCAATGCCATCACCCGTTCGTGCGTCAGCGGCTTACCCTGCGGCGACAGGTACACCACCCGCGGCGGCGGCAATTCCGCCCCCACCTGGCGGGCTTTCGCCGCACCGATCGCAGCTTCCAGCGGCCGCGCCATCATCACCATGCCGGGACCACCGCCATAGGGCCGGTCATCGACGGTGCGGTGATTGTCGGTGGTGAAATCCCGAGGATTCCACAGCGTCACGCTGCACTTCTGCTGCTCGAACGCGCGTCTCGTTACGCCGGACTGCGTCAGTGCCGCAAACATTTCCGGAAACAGCGTGACGACATCGAATTGCATTGTTCCGTCCTCACACCAGCACTACCGAATCCCTGCAGCGCCTGTCAATAATCCAGGCCCCAGTCGACAATGACCTTCCTGCTTGCCTGATCGACCTGCTTGACGAACTGGTCAACGAAAGGAATCAGGATTTCAGCCGCCACGTCGCCTGGCCCGCCTTCGCTGCCGGTGTCGCCGACTGCATCAGCAGCGCGTCCGGCAACGCGCAAGATCGGGTGCGCACCGTTGTCCATCATGTCGGCCACCTTGCCGAGCGATTCGCCCTGCAGGTTTTCGACTGCGAGGCCGATCAGATCGACCCAGTAAAATTCACCGTCCGACAGCGCCGGGAAATGCGCCCGCGAGATGTGCACCGCAGTACCGCGCAAGGCTTCCGCCGCATCCCGACCCACCACGCCCATCAACTGGGCGACCACGTCGCCGCTGTGCATTTTTGCCTGCATCATGTCGACGTCGTGCAGTTCGGGCTTGTCCAGCCACCAGGTCTTTGCCGACAACAATGCGTCGGCATCACTGGCATAGGGCTTGATGCGAATCCAGCCGTTCAGGCCATAGGCGCCGGCCACGTAGCCGACGAGAACCAGATCACCGGGGATCACTACACCGGATGAAGTCGTGGCCATCAGACGCTCCTGCAGCGGCATTGTGCAAACTGCCGCAAGCTGCATGAAATCAGGCGGCAGCCTTCTTGGCCGATGCATTGACCAGGCGAGCGACGGTTGGCGACAACTGCGCGCCAACGCCTTCCCAGTACGCCAGGCGGTCCTGCACGATCCGGAAGCTTTCTTCCGCACCCGACGCGACCGGATTGTAGAAACCGATGCGCTCGATGAAGCGGCCGTCGCGGCGATTACGCGAATCGGTGGCGACGATATTGAAAAACGGGCGCTTTTTGGCGCCTCCCCGGGCTAAACGAATAACGACCATGATGTGTCCAAAAAAGTATGCTAAGGCGGAAAAAGCCGCAAATTATAGCGCAAAACCACCTGCGCCTGCAACTTTGATCACCGCGCGTGGTGTGCCTGCCTCGGCGTCCAAGGCGGGCCATCACGACCTGCGAATTTGCCGGGCATTGCATCGGCCGTGGCGCTGATGCACACTGGCGCGCCTTTCCCTGTTTTCAAATGCTTACCCGGATCAGAAGAACGATGACTGTCGCGCACAAGAACAAGACCCTTGCCACACTGCTGGCCGCCGTACTGGGCGGTTTCGGCGCACACCGCTTCTACCTTTATGGCAGCAAGGATCGCCGCGCCTGGCTGTATGTCCTGTTCTTCCCTTTGTCTGTGTTCGCCGGCTTCATTGCAGCTCTGATGATCGGCCTGACCCCGGATGAAAAATGGGATGCGACTCACAATGCAATCTCGGGCACGCCGTCAGACTCGGGCTGGCTGGTGATCCTGATCGTCATTGCCACCTTCGGCATTGGTACCGGCCTGCTGATCGCGGCCATCGCCCGGACTTTCGACCTGCTGTACACCGGCGGCGCCTACGGCTGAGCCCTGCGTTTCAGGCCCGCCTGAATTCCTCAGGTAGAAACGTTTTTCGTTTCCACGAGCTGGCAGCCGACGATGTGCCACTGACCGTCGGCTTCGCGCTGCAACTGGTAGACGGCTTCCCAGACCCGATCGTCGGCATCGGTCAGCCGTACGGTCTGCAGTACGGCACCTTCGATGCGCTCGGCAACGGCGAAGAAGGCAATCCGATGGCGGTAGACCGCGCGGTACTGCTCCTTGACGATCAACATGAACTTTTCAGCACTGCCGAACTGGGCGCGCGTCGCCGTGCTGGCAATGGCAAAGGCGGCTGCCGCATCGTCGCGCTCGAAAGCATCG
The DNA here is from genome assembly GCA_014377845.1 of Herminiimonas sp. Taxonomy (GTDB): domain Bacteria; phylum Pseudomonadota; class Gammaproteobacteria; order Burkholderiales; family Burkholderiaceae_D; genus JANXSS01. The sequence continues at coordinate 35,587 of JACMOV010000039.1, read as the reverse complement.
AACTGGCGCTGCACCGCCGCCTGGATCGCCCTGGATTCGGTGCGAGAAATCACCTCGGCCCGGGCCGCGCCGCTCCACAGGCCCAACAGCAGTACGCCCTGCAGCAGCAGGCCGGGCAGGCTAGACCGCAACGAACGGATTGAAAAATCGGTCATGGCATCCCCTTGGTCGATGATTTCAGCAGAGTTTTTCCAGTGTAGGCGAAATCGGCGGGATCGGCGCGCCGCCGCCTCGCCACTTGATCTCGGCGATCGGTGCCATCCCGGACCGGCAAAAAAATGGCAGCCCGCAGGCTGCCTTCGACCGCTGCTTACCCGCGTCGTCAGAACTGGTCTTCGCTCAGCGCCATCACGCCCGTGCTGCCCTGCACGATGGCCTGCCGCATGCCACTTGCCTGCGACAGGATGTGATCGGCAAAAAAGCGCGCGGTACCGATCTTGGCCTGATAAAACGCGGCGTCGCCGTCGCCCGCCTGCAGATGCCGTTCGGCCGCAAGCGCGGCGCGTGCCATCTGCCAGCCACCGAGAACGATCCCGGCCATCTTGAGGTACAGCACGCTGCCGGCGAACACGCCCTTGATGTCGCTTTTCATGTTGGCGACGATATAGTCGACGACTTCCTCCAGGGCGGCAGACCCCGCAGCGAGCTGATTGCGGATCGCCGCCAGATCGCCACCGGCATGACCGTCCAGCGCGGCTTCGGTTGCACGCACCTGGGCAATGATGCCGCGTGCAGTGGCGCCGCCATCGCGTGCCGTCTTGCGGCCCACCAGGTCATTGGCCTGGATCGCGGTGGTCCCTTCGTAGATCGTCAGGATCCGGGCGTCGCGGTAGAACTGTGCAGCGCCGGTCTCTTCGATGAATCCCATGCCGCCGTGGATCTGGACGCCTGTCGAGGCGACGTCGATCGACATCTCGGTGGCCCAGCCCTTGACGACCGGCACCAGGAATTCATAGAAAGCCTGGTTGGTCTTGCGACTTTCGGCGTCTGGTGCATGGTGCGCAGCGTCGAAGGCGGCAGCCGTCACGTAGGCCAGCGCACGCGCCGCCTCGATCTGGGCCCGCATCGACATCAGCATGCGGCGCACGTCCGGCTGATGGATGATCGTCACCGGACCGGCCGAGCCCGACAGGTCGCGCGACTGCACCCGTTCCCTGGCGTAGCCGACCGCCTTCTGGTAGGCCCGTTCCGCCACGCCGACACCCTGCATGCCGACCGCGAAACGCGCTGCATTCATCATGATGAACATGTATTCGAGACCACGGTTCTCCTCGCCGATCATGGTGCCGATCGCACCGCCGTGGTCGCCGAACTGCAGCACAGCGGTCGGGCTGGCCTTGATGCCGAGCTTGTGTTCGATCGAGACGCACTGCACGTCGTTGCGGGCACCGAGCGACCCGTCGGCGTTGACCAGGAACTTCGGCACCACGAACAGGGAGATGCCCTTGACGCCCTCCGGCGCATCCGGCGTGCGCGCCAGCACCAGGTGGACGATGTTCTCGGCCATGTCGTGTTCGCCGTACGTGATGTAGATCTTGGTGCCGAACACGCGATAGGTGCCGTCACCCTGCGGCACGGCGCGCGAGCGCACCATCGCCAAGTCCGAACCGGCCTGCGGCTCGGTCAGGTTCATGGTGCCGGTCCATTTGCCGGAGATCAGGTTGCCGAGGAAGGTCGTCTTCTGCGCATCGCTGCCCGCCGTCATCAGGGCCTCGATCGCGCCGTCGGTCAGCAACGGGCACAACGCGAACGACAGATTGGCCGAATTGAGCATCTCGATGCACGGTGTCGCCACCAGCTTCGGCAAGCCTTGTCCTCCGAATTCGGCCGGATGCTGCACGCCCTGCCAGCCCGCATCGCCGAACGCCTTGAAGGCTTCCTTGAAACCCTTGGTGGTGGTCACTGTGCCTTCGCGCCAGAAGCTCGGCTGCTGGTCGCCCGGCCAGTTCAGCGGCGCGACCACCTCGCTGCAGAATTTCGCGTTTTCTTCGAGTACAGCTTCGACCGTTTCAAGCGTCGCGTCCTCGCAACCGGGCAGTGCGTTGACGGCCTCCAGACCGGCCAGTTCGTTCATTACAAACAGCATGTCCTTCAGGGGTGCGCGATATGTCATGGTTGTCTCCGAAAACGTTATCTTGAAATCATAAAGGCACCGGCCGGCAATTCCATGCCGATCCGGTGCCCCTGCCTGCGCGACGTCTCGCGGTATCGCGATCAGTGCAGTTCGGCCACCAGCTGTGGCACGGCTTCGAACAGGTCGGCCACCAGGCCATAGTCTGCCACCGAAAAGATCGGCGCTTCGGCATCCTTGTTGATGGCCACGATGGTTTTCGAGTCCTTCATGCCGGCCAGATGCTGGATCGCACCCGAAATACCGACCGCAATGTAGAGCGACGGCGCGACGATCTTGCCGGTCTGCCCGACCTGCCAGTCATTTGGCACGTAGCCGGCATCGACTGCCGCCCGCGATGCACCCATCGCCGCACCGAGACGATCGGCCAGCGGCTCCAGGATCTTGAAGTTGTCGCCCGAGCCCATGCCGCGACCACCGGAGACGATGATCTTGGCAGCAGTCAGCTCCGGCCGGTCCGACTTGGCCAGTTCGCGCGAGACGAAGGCTGATTGTCCGGTCTCGGCCACTGCCGCGATGTTTTCGATTGCAGCCGACCCGCCCGAGGCGGCAGCATCGAAACCCGTTGTGCGAACCGTGATGACCTTGATGGCATCCGACGATTGCACGGTCGCGATCGCATTGCCGGCATAGATCGGCCGCTCGAACGTGTCCGGCGAATCGACCTTGGTGATTTCCGAAATCTGGCCGACGTCGAGGGTTGCCGCCACGCGCGGCAGGATGTTCTTGCCATAGGCGGTGGCAGGCGCGAGGATGTGCGAATAAGCGGACGCCAGCGCCAAGACCTGTGCGGCGATATTTTCGGCCAGGCCATCCGCAAATGGCGCGGCATCAGCGACCAGTACCTTGGTCACGCCCGCCGCCGCAGCGGCAGCTTGCGCGGCAACTGCGCAGTTGTGACCGGCCACCAGCACGTGTACTTCGCCACCGCAGGCGAGCGCTGCAGTGATGGTGTTGAGAGTGCTTCCCTTGAGCGAAGCGTTATCGTGTTCAGCAACGACTAATGCAGCCATGATGGTTCCTTTGTGCTGGCGCGCCCGGTTCGGCCGCCATGAATGAAAGTGTCAGATTGGGGAGTAACTGCGAGCCGTAATCGGTTCTTCTGCACCGGCTCAGATTACCTTCGCTTCCGTCTTCAGTTTGCTGACCAGTGTGGCCACGTCCGGAACCTTGATGCCGGCCGAGCGCTTTGCCGGCTCGACGACTTTCAGGGTTTTCAGGCGCGGCGCAGGGTCGACACCGAGGTCGGCCGGCTTGAAGACATCGAGCGTCTTTTTCTTCGCCTTCATGATGTTGGGCAGCGTGACGTAGCGTGGTTCATTCAGACGCAGGTCAGTCGTGACGATCGCCGGCAGCGTCAGGGCGATGGTCTCCAGCCCGCCATCGACTTCCCGGGTCACCGTCGCCTTGCCACCCTCGATCACCACTTTCGAGGCGAAGGTCGCCTGCGGCCAGCCGAGCAACGCTGCCAGCATCTGACCAGTCTGGTTGCAATCATCGTCGATCGCCTGCTTGCCGAGAATGATCAATTGCGGCTGCTCCTTGTCGGCCACTGCCTTCAGCAGCTTGGCCACGGCCAGCGGCTGCAGTTCGACATCGGTCTCCACCAGGATGCCGCGGTCGGCGCCGATCGCCATCGCAGTGCGCAGCGTTTCCTGGCACTGGGTCACGCCGCACGACACCGCGATCACTTCGGTGACCTTGCCGGCTTCCTTCAGACGCATGGCTTCTTCGACGGCGATCTCGTCGAACGGATTCATCGACATCTTGACGTTGGCGATGTCGACGCCGGAGCCATCCGACTTGACGCGTACCTTGACGTTGTAGTCCACCACGCGCTTGACTGGAACCAGAACTTTCATAAGTTTGCCTTTGGGATAAACATGGGACGTCTCGGTAAATGCACGCCTGATTATAAAGAAGAACCGAAGGGGCCCCCGGATTTTAGCACGATCGTGCGATTTGTCGCCCTAACTACAAAACGACACCGGGAAACCCGATGTCGTTCATATGAATTTGATGCCGCGTTTGCGGGGAACACCTGTAGAACCTGTCCCGGCGAGCTCGAATTGATCCTGCTGCTGCGCGCGAGTAGCCGCCGACACTGCCTAGCGCATTTACTTGCGTTTCATGAAGAAGGTGAATTCCTTCTCTTCTTCCGCATGTGAAAGCAATTCGTTGCCGGTCTGTTTCGCAAATGCCTGGAAATCCCGGACGGCGCCGGGATCGGTTGCGATGACACGCAGGATCTCGCCACTGAGCATGTCGGCCAGCGCTTTCTTCGTTTTCAGAATCGGCAGCGGACAGTTCAAGCCCCGCGCATCCAGTTCCTTGTTGTAGTCCATTTTCATGCTTTCAAGTTCGCGAGCCGATCATCATACTCTCGATTCAAAAGCCTGCAATCGCCAGTGATGCATTGCAACAACGTCAATGCGGGCCGAATGCGGATATTGCGCTTCGGCGACTGCATCACAATCCGTTCCACGCTCGACAGTACCGGCGGTGCGCCCACATGGCACCGCACGCCGGCCGGGTCTTGTACGCTATGCTTTCGCAGCAATCCAGGCGACGACGGCGCGCAAGGCTTCCGGCAATCCGCTCGGGTCGGTGCCGCCGGCCTGCGCCATGTCTGCCCGGCCACCGCCCTTGCCGCCGACCTGCTGCGCCACGAAATTGACCAGTTCGCCCGCTTTCACCTTTGCGGTGGCGTCGGCGGTTACGCCAGCGATCAGGCTGACCTTGCCACCGTTGACCGCTGCCAGAACGATCGCTGCCGTCCTGAGTTTGTCCTTGAGCAGATCCATCGTCTGCCGCAAGGTCGCGACATCCGCGCCTTCGAGTGTCGCCGCCAGCACCTTGATGCCGTTGACATCAACCGCCTGGCTGGACAAGGCATCGCCCTGGGAGGCTGCCACCTTCGATTTCAGGGAGGCCAGTTCGCGTTCCAGCGCCTTCACATGATCCTGGACCTGGGCGATGCGCTGGGTGATTTCTTCCGGTTGCGCCTTCAGCGCAGCGGCCGCGTCCTGCACCTGCCCGGTCAGCGACTGCACCAGTGACAAGGCGTTTTCGCCGGTGACGGCTTCGACCCGCCGGATTCCAGCTGCAACGCCACCCTCCGACACGATCTTGAAGAGGCCGATATCGCCGGTCCGGCCGACGTGGGTGCCGCCACACAATTCCTTCGATGTGCCGATGGCGAGCACGCGGACTTCGTCGCCGTATTTTTCACCGAACAGCGCCATCGCGCCATGCTTGACCGCGTCGTCGTATGGCATCACGTTCGCTTCGGTTGCGGCATTGGCAAGAATCTCGTGGTTGACGATGCCTTCGACCTCGCGGATCTCGTCGGCCGACAGCGGCGCGTTGTGACTGAAGTCGAAACGGGTCTTGCCCGCATCGACAAGCGAACCCTTTTGCGAGACGTGACTGCCCAGCACTTCGCGCAGGGCCTTGTGCATCAGGTGGGTTGCGGAGTGATTGCGAATCGTATGCTGGCGGTTGATTGCATCGACGCGAGCTTCGATTGCATCGCCGATCTTGAGCGTGCCGTTGGCAAGACGCCCGTGATGACCAAATACATCCGGCTGGATCTTCAGCGTGTCGTTGACGTTGAATACCGCGCCATCTGCCTGCAGTACCCCAATGTCACCTGCCTGCCCGCCCGACTCTGCATAGAAAGGCGTGGTGTCGAGCACCACCACCGCATCCTGCCCGGCGACCACTTGAGGCACGGCTGCGCCATCGACATACAGGGCAATCACGCGCGCCGCCTGCTGCAGGGCGTCGTAGCCGACGAAGCGGGTTTTCTCGCCCTTGTATTCGACGCCTGCGGCCATCTTGAACTTGCCGGCTGCGCGCGCCGTGGTGCGCTGGCGCTCCATTGCCGCCTCGAAACCGGCCTCGTCGAGCGCGACGTTGCGTTCACGGCAGATATCGGCGGTCAAATCGAGCGGAAAACCAAACGTGTCGTACAGCGTGAAGGCAGTCTCGCCATCGAGCCGCTCGGCATTTTTTGCCAAAGCGACCTCGAGGATTTTCATGCCGTGTTCGAGGGTTTCGCCAAAGCGTTCCTCTTCCTGCTTCAAGACCTGCTCGACCCGCGTCGCCGCCTGCGCCAGCTCCGGATAGGCGGTGCCCATCTGCTGCACCAGGTCGCCAACGATCTGGTAGAAGAACGGCCTGGTCTGGCCAAGCTTGTGGCCATGGCGCAGGGCGCGGCGGATGATCCGGCGCAGCACGTAGCCGCGGCCTTCATTGCCGGGCAAGATGCCATCGACGATCAGGAAAGAACAGGCGCGAATATGGTCGGCGATCACTTTCAGCGAATTGTTCGACAGGTCAGTCGCCCCGGTCGCACGCGCGGCCGCCTTGATCAGGTGCTGGAACAGGTCGATGTCGTAATTCGAATGCACATGCTGCAGGACGGCGGCGATGCGCTCGAGCCCCATGCCGGTATCGACGCAAGGACTCGGCAGCGGATTCATGTTGCCGGCCTCATCCCGGTTGAACTGCATGAACACCAGGTTCCAGATCTCGATGTAGCGGTCGCCGTCTTCCTCGGCGCTGCCCGGCGGCCCACCCCAGACATCCGGACCGTGGTCGTAGAAAATCTCCGAGCAGGGGCCGCACGGACCGGTGTCGGCCATCTGCCAGAAATTATCGGAGGCGTAACGCGCGCCCTTGTTGTCGCCGATACGCACGATGCGCTCGGGTGGAACCCCGATCTCGTTCTGCCAGATGCCGTAGGCTTCATCATCCTCGTGATACACCGTGACCCAGAGTTTTTCCTTCGGCAGGTTGTACACCCCGGTCAACAGCTCCCAGGCAAAATGGATCGCGTCGCGCTTGAAGTAATCGCCGAACGAGAAATTGCCCAGCATTTCGAAGAAGGTGTGATGCCGGGCGGTGTAGCCGACATTTTCCAGATCGTTGTGCTTGCCGCCGGCGCGCAGGCTTCTTTGCGACGAGGTGGCGCGGCTGTAGGCGCGTTTGTCCTGGCCGAGGAACACATCCTTGAATTGCACCATCCCCGAGTTGGTAAACAGCAGGGTCGGGTCGTTGCCGGGCACCAGGCTCGACGAGCGAACGATCGTGTGTCCCTTGGACTCGAAAAACTGAAGGAATTTATCGCGAATTTCTGACGAGTTCATGTTTTTTAGCAGGAGAAAGGAGTGCGGGCGAAGAAGAATGCGGCAAGCGCGGCGATCTCCGATTATACGTGATCCGCCTTCGGGATTGCCGCCGGGAGATACATCGCGCCGGGTTCCCGCCGCTGGGTTGGACACCCCCGCGGCAGGCTTCAGAAATCCGGCCCGATCAGATCGAGGCGGTCGGTACAGAACCCATCGACGCCCCAGTCGAGCAGCCTCCTCCCACGCTCGGGATCGTTGACCGTGTAGCAGAAGACCCCATAGCCGGCGTGCCGGAGGCAATCGACGGTGTCCCGCGTCAGGTGCTTCTGATTGAGATGCACGGAAAAAGCTGCGACTGCCTCGCAGTTTGACTGCCAGTCCTCAGGCAGCTTGTCGACGAGGTAGGCGCGTGGCACGTCGGGCGCCGCGCTACGCGCAGCCAGCAGCGCGGCAACAGAAAAAGAAGACAACAGAGGCACGACTGCCCCGTCCGCCACCGCATCCTCGGGCGAGACGAACAGTCGCCGGGCCGCCTCGGCGACGACCGCGCCGGTAAGGCTGTCGAAACCCGGAGCCGGTTTGATTTCGACATTCATCCAGATGGCGTGGGCGCGGCAGAACTGCGCCACGGCCTCGAACGTCGGCACCGGTTCATCAGCGAATGTCGGCCCCATCCAGCTGCCTGCATCCATGCCTTCCAATTCAGTGGCGCTGTGGTCGGCGACGTTACCGGCCCCCGCAATCGTGCGCCCAAATGCCGGATCGTGCATCAGCACCGGTACCGCGTCACGGGACAACATCACATCGAACTCGACACCCCGGTAACCATGAGTAAAAGCATGCCGCATTGCTGCGAGCGTGTTTTCCGGCGCGAAGATGCCGGCACCGCGATGCGCGAGGATTTTCGGATATGGCCACATTGGCGGTGCCCTTTCATTGCATTGAATCGATTCGTGCCGCAAACGCTGCCTGCCCACGCGCCAGACAAACAACAGTATCGCTCAACCTTTTTCTGACACGCCTGAAGAATATTGGCATCTGGCAATCATTGCACTATAAAAACTAGAGCCGTGCAGGTCAATCGTCGCGGCGCCGGAAATTCGTGCGCAAACCATGGCTTTTCGAAATGGCATGGGTGGCCATAACAGAAACGTTCAAGCGTGGGTTGGGGGTACTGAATCAGCCGAAGGACAGGTACCGAATCAGCCGAAGGACGTTGTCCCGCTACGCTTGCTAGCCGGCCGCAGTTCTCTACAAAAAAACTTCTTTCCGGGACATGAGCGGCATGGATAAATTTTCTTGTGTTCCAAAATCGGTACGCCTGTGTCTGTCCGCCGCGTCAGGCTTGCTGGTCGCCGCATTCTGTTTCGAAGTACCTCCCGCTGGCGCCACCGTTGTCTCCGACTGGAACGAGGTCGCCCTGGCCGAGGTGCGCTCGTCGAACCAAGGGCCGCCAGTCGCGGCGCGGGCACTGGCGATCGTCCACACCTGCATTTACGATGCCTGGGCTGCCTATGATTCCGTTGCCATTGGCACTGAACTCGGCCACAGCCTGCGCCGTCCGGTAGCAGAGCGAACCGATCGCAACAAGGCCGCCGCAATCAGCCAGGCAGCCTATCGCTGCCTGCTTGACCTCTATCCCGGAGCTGGAAAGCGTTTGAAATCCGCCCTGACCAGCCTCGATCATGACCCTGACCAGATACCGGAGAACGTCGTCGCCGCGGTCGAAGCGGGCAATCTGGCCGCCAATGCCGTCATCGCCGCGCGCCGCAATGATGGCGCCAATCAAAATGGCGATCTCGCACCCGGGGCCTACAAGGACTACACCGGTTACGCGCCGCGCAACCTGCCGCTGCCGTATTGCATGCCGCAGATGGAAACCTGTGCGCCACTCGTGATCGACGATCCCCTGCACTGGCAGCCGCTGGTCGCTGAAAACGGCACGGTCCAGCAATTCATTTCGCCTCATTGGGAGCGCGTGCGGCCGTTCGCGCTGGCATCGGCCGGGCAATTCGATTTGCTGCCCTGGATGGCGCCACCCGACATTCAGCGGCCGGGGTCGCTGGCCTACGAAAAGAACGTCGATGAACTCCTGCAGTTCACCCGTGAACTGAACGAAGCAAAAAAATTGATTGTCGAGTATTGGGCCGACGGACCTCACAGTGAACTGCCACCGGGACACTGGGGCCTGTTCGCCCAATTCGTTTCGCAACGCGATCATCACGACATCGATCAGGATGCCAAGATGTTCTTTGCGATGCATAACGCCTCGTTCGACGCAGGTATCGTCGGATGGCATTTGAAACGCAAATATGACGGTGTGCGGCCAATCACGGCAATTCGCCTGTTAAAAAAAGGCAGCATTGTCCTTGGCTGGGGCGGACCGGGCAGGCCGGTCGAGCCAATACCCGCAGAAAAATGGACACCCTACAATCCCGGCAGTAACCTGACGCCGTCATTTCCCGGCTTCGTCTCCGGTCATTCCATTTTTTCACGCGCCAGCGCAACCGTCCTCACCTTGTTTACCGGGAGCGATCATTTGGGCTACACGACGATAATCGCGCCGGGGTTCGGACGCGTTGAACCCGGCGTCCCCCTGATTCCGACCACGCTGCGCTTCGCGACTTTCAGCGATGCCGCCGACGAAGCGGGGCTGTCGCGGTTTTACGCCGGCATCCATTTTACGGACGACAACACGATCGGTCAGCGACTGGGCGAACTGATTGGAAACATTGCATTTCGCAAGGCTCAAGATTATTTTCGGGGTGTTGCTGCATTATCGGCAGGCAATTGAAGAAATCGCTGACGGGCCGGAAGCCGGTCGTGCGTTTGATCGAGACCGGTGGCGAACCTGTCCTTGCCAGGCCTGACAGGACCAACAACAGAATCGCTCAACTTGTTACTGTGGTCGCCAAAAACAATTGCCACATAGAAATTACAGTCCTATAACTGCAAGGACCGGCTAGCCGGTTTCTCGATCGATCCCTTGCAGAGGCACGCATGAAATTCAGCAATTTCCGGTTGTCACAGCGATTTGCGCTGATGATCGCCCTGTTCGTCTGTGGCTTCCTGGTATTCGGTGGCTGGTCATTCAAGACGCTCAACGACCTCAAGGTCAACGGCCCGCTGTATCAGCGCATCGTCCAGGGCAAGGACTTGATTGCCGATATCCTGCCGCCCCCGGAATACATTCTCGAATCCTATCTCGTCAGTCTCCAGCTCGGGGCGGCGACCAACAAGACCGAACGCGATGCGCTCGTGACCCGCCTGGTCAGCCTCAAGGCGGACTACGATACGCGGCATGCGTTCTGGCTCAACGAACACCTGGATGATGGACTGGAAGACCTCTTCCTGAAACAAGCCCATGCACCAGCGCTTGAATTCTACGACACGGCATTGAACGTCCTGATACCGGCAGCCCAGCGCGACGATGCAACGGCGACCAAGGCGGCGCTGGCAAAAATGAAGCCGGATTACGAAGCGCACCGCAAGCTGATCGACCAGGTGGTGCAGATCATGACGAAACGCACGGAAGCCGATGAAGCGCTGGCCAAATCGAAGATCGCATCCGGCAACCTGCAAATGGTGTTGATCCTGCTGACCGTGATCAGCGCCGGTGTGATGGCGGCGATTCTGATTATCCGTGGCGTGCTGAAAAGTCTCGGCGGCGAGCCGGACTATGCCGCCAGCATGACCCGGCGCATGGCCGAAGGCGACCTGCGCTCGGAAATCGCAGTCGGCAGTAATAGCGAGGGTAGCCTGCTGTCGGCGATCCGCAGCATGCAGGACATGATGATTCGCACTACCAGTGAAATCAAGCAGGCGGTCGAGGGTGTCAGCACTGGTTCGCACCAGATCGCAACCGGCAACCTCGACCTGTCCCAGCGCACCGAACAGCAGGCGATCGCACTGCAGAGAACCGCAGCATCGATGGCGCAGCTGGCATCGACCATCAAGCAGAATTCAGATAGTGCGCGGGAAGCCAACACGCTGGCCGTCTCCGCATCGCAGGTCGCCCAAAAAGGCGGCACCGTCGTAGCCCAAGTAGTCGACACGATGGGCTCGATCAACGCATCGGCAAAAAAGATCGCCGACATCATCGGCGTGATCGACTCCATCGCGTTCCAGACCAATATCCTGGCGCTCAATGCCGCGGTAGAGGCGGCGCGCGCCGGCGAACAGGGGCGCGGCTTCGCGGTCGTGGCGGCCGAGGTCCGCAATCTGGCCCAGCGCTCTGCAAGCGCAGCCCGGGAAATCAAGATCCTGATCACGGACTCGGTCGGCCAGGTCACCGCTGGCAGCGCGCTGGTCCAGCAGGCCGGAAACACGATGGACGATATCCTGGCCAGCGTCGGACAGGTCACCACGATCATGGGCCAGATTGCCATTGCCAGCCACGAACAGACTGCCGGCATCGACCAGATCAACAGCGCCATCACGCAAATGGATGAAGTCACGCAGCAGAACGCCGCCCTTGTCGAAGAGGCTGCAGCGGCCGCCGGGTCCCTGCAGGATCAAGCCGATGGCTTGTCGCACCTGGTCAGCGTCTTCCGGACCCGCGATGTACCGGCGCTGGCAGCCGCCTGAACAACATAGGAGCAGGTCGGCGAAAACATGCGCTGGGAATGTCGAGCCGTTTCCGTTTGAGCCTGACGTACGAAGGCCTTTGACGGCGTACGAAGCGCCTTTCCCGGCATGAAGCTTTACGATCATCAAGATCGCCGATGAAACGGAATTCCGTCAGGCAGGCGCTACGGTAAAATGGCCGACGACTTTTCCCACTCCCGGCCCCAATGAGCACCACTCCGAAAAATCCTGCATCTACCGCCACACCGCCGATCGCGGCGCTGCCTTCGAACTTCCTGCGCGCCATCATTGAAGACGATCTGGCCCAAGGCCGCTACGCTGGACGCACCGATACCGGTGGCCGGCCTTTGCCACCGCTGGTGACGCGATTCCCGCCCGAGCCGAACGGCTATCTCCATATCGGTCATGCAAAATCCATCTGCCTCAATTTCGGACTGGCGCGGGACTACGGCGGCCGCGCCCACCTGCGCTTCGACGACACCAATCCGACCAAGGAAGAGCAGGAATACGTCGACACCATCATCGAGTCGGTGAAATGGCTCGGCTTCGACTGGCATGACGCGGCCGGCAATCCGCACCTGTACTACGCCAGCGATTACTTCGACCGCCTCTACCAGATGGCCGAATACCTCATCGGCGCCGGCCATGCCTATGTAGACAGCCAGACCGCCGACGAGATGGCGGCGAACCGGGGCAACTTCGGCGAGCCGGGCAAGGACTCCCGTTTCCGTACTCGACCGGCGGCAGAATCGCTGGCGCTGTTTCGCCGCATGAAGGCCGGCGAGTTCATCGACGGCGAACATATCGTGCGCGCAAAAATCGACATGGCGTCGCCGAACATGAACCTGCGCGATCCGGCGATCTACCGCATCCGGCATGCGCATCATCATCGCACCGGCGACGCCTGGTGCGTCTATCCGATGTACGACTACGCACATCCGATCGAGGATGCGATCGAGCAGATCTCGCATTCGATCTGCACGCTCGAATTCCAGGATCACCGGCCTTTCTACGAGTGGGTGCTGGAGCGCCTGGCAGAAGGCGGGTTTTTCACCAGGCCGTTGCCGCATCAGTATGAATTCGCCCGTCTCAATGTCACCTACGTCGTTACCAGCAAGCGCAAGCTGCGCCAATTGGTCGACGAACGCATCGTCGACGGCTGGGACGATCCGCGCATGCCCACCATCGTCGGCATACGGCGCCGCGGCTTTACCCCGGAATCGATCCAGCTGTTTTGCGACCGTACCGGCACTACCAAGTCGGATGGATGGACCGACTACGGCGTACTCGAAGGCGCATTGCGCGACGACCTCGACGACAAGGCGCCGCGCGCCACTGCCGTCCTGCGTCCGCTGAAACTGATCATCGACAATTTCCCGGCGGGCGAGACGGTCGACTGTACCGCGCCGGTCCATCCGCATCATCCCGAGCGCGGTGTGCGCACCTTCCCGATTTCGAGCACGCTGTGGATCGAGGAAGAGGACTTCATGGAGACGCCGAGCAAGGGCTATTTCCGTCTCTATCCCGGCAACAAGGTGCGCCTGCGCTACGGCTACGTGGTCGAATGCACCGGCTGCGACAAGGACGCCGACGGCAAGGTCATCGCGGTGCACTGCCAGTATTTTGCCGACAGCAAATCCGGCACCGAGGGATCGGCTTCCTACAAGGTCAAGGGCAACATCCACTGGGTCAGCAGCGCCAATGCACTCCAGGCCGAAGTGCGCCTGTTCGATCGACTCTTCACAGAACCGCAACCGGATGCCGGCGGGCGCGACTTCATCGCCGCGCTCAATCCGAAAGCCAAGGAAGTGGTGCACGCCTACCTGGAACCGGGTCTGTCCAGCGCCGCGCCGGAGCAGCGTTTCCAGTTCGAGCGCCACGGTTACTTCGTCGCCGACCGGGTCGACTCGCAGGTGGGCAAGCCGGTGTTCAACCGCATTGTCGGGCTCAAGGACACTTGGGCCAAATAGGCCCGCCCCTGCACTTGCCTGCGCCCCATGCCGCGCCACCATCATCACGTCTACGTCGTTGAACTGTCACCGGACGTGATCTACGAGGCGCGCTTTCGCAAGGCCAATCCCGACCATGTGCGCGGCAAGCCCTGCGTCTACGTGGGCATGACGGGACTCAACCCCGACCTGCGATTCGACAAGCACAAGGCCGGCATTCAGTCGAATCGGTACGTGCTGGAGTTCGGCCTGCGCCTGCTGCCGGCGCTCTACGAGATCTACAACCCGATGCCGTACCAGGCAGCGCGCGAGATGGAAGTGGAGCCCGCCATCGGCCTGCGCGAACTGGGCTACGGCGTCTGGCAAGCGTGAGGCCGCCGCCAGCATTTGCATGGCGATGGTCGAATTTCCACCCGTTGGCGTAACATGCAGGTTACGCCTGTTTTTGACTGATATCCGATGCCTACACGTCACACGCAGATCGCCTTGACCGATGCCACGCCAGGCATGACCCTCTCCGACCCGGTGCTGGACACGAAGGGAAACATCCTGCTGCCGGGCGGCGCGACCCTGACGACGGCCCTGCTGGCCTCCCTGCAGCGGCATCAAATCGATACCATCGCCATCACCGCTGCGCTCGTTTCGCAGGCCGACGCCGATGCCGAGCGCGACCGGCAGATCGCCCGGGTCGAGCGGCTCTTTCGCAAACCCGGCATGATCGCCGCGCCGGATCCGGCTGCGCCCGCCCTGGAGAATACCGACCTGCTGCACGGGTACATCCTCAATTTCCGCTCGGGGGTGATGTCATGAGCATCGACCTGCCGGCGCCAGGCTCCCAGAAAATCGATCCGGATGACGTCGTTCGGCAATTGCAGAACCTGCCGACGCTCTCGGCAGTGGTGGTCGACATGTTCAACTGCATCGACCAGGAAGACATCGACATCGGTACGCTGGCGCGCAAGGTCTCCTACGACCAGGCGCTGACGGCCAAGACGCTGCGGTTCGCCAACTCGTCATTCTTCGGCAGCCAGTCCAAGGTCACCACCATCCAGCAGGCGATTTCCCTGTTGGGTGTGCAGAGCGTGCGGCACCTGATCACGGCAACCGCGCTGACCGGCAGTTTCCCGGAAGGTGACTGCGAGGGGTTCGAGTCGATCACGTTCTGGAAGCACTCGATTGCCACCGCCGTGTGCTGCAAGGTGCTGGCGATGCACCTGAAGCTGAACCAGGATTTCGCCTTCACGGCAGGCCTGTTGCACGACATCGGCCGGCTGGTGTTGGTCAGCCGCTTTCCGCGCGAATACGCGGCCGTGCTCGCCTGGCGCGCCCGCGTCGACTGTAGCCTGCTCGATGCCGAGCGCACCGTCCTCGGCACCGACCATGTGGTCACTGGGTTGGCGCTGGCAGCGCACTGGAATTTTTCCGAAACCATCCAGAAGGCGATTGCCGGCCATCACGCGCCGGAGACATTCGGCCATGCGTCGATCGCCTCGATCGTGCACGTCGCCAATTCGATCGTGCAAGGCCTCGACCTCGGCGCAACCGAGGACGACCTCGTGGCGCCGGTCTCGCAGGTCGCATGGGACAGCCTCGGCATCCTGGAAGACGATTACGCCCGCATCTTCCGCGAAACCGAAATGCAATACGAAGCCGTCAGCCAGGCCTTGCTGGACTGATCACATCGTCCACGAAATCCCCATGGCACCGCATACCTTTCTCTGGCACGACTATGAAACCTTCGGCGTGCAGCCGC
Organism: Herminiimonas sp.; assembly: GCA_014377845.1. Classification (GTDB taxonomy): domain Bacteria; phylum Pseudomonadota; class Gammaproteobacteria; order Burkholderiales; family Burkholderiaceae_D; genus JANXSS01. The sequence continues at coordinate 20,032 of JACMOV010000039.1, read as the reverse complement.
GACGTGATCGTCCGGCGCAATTCGCCGCGATCCGCACCGATGCCGAACTCAATGAAATCGGCGATCCGCTGATGCTGTACTGCCAGCCGGCGCCGGACTATCTGCCGGATCCGCAGGCCTGCCTGATCACCGGAATCACGCCACAGTTCTGCTTCGCGCACGGCGTGCCTGAATACAAGTTTGCCGAAACGATCGAACAGGCGTTTTCGAAGCCGGGTACGATCGGGGTCGGCTACAACACGATTCGCTTCGACGATGAAGTCACCCGATTCATGTTCTGGCGTAACCTGATCGATCCCTACGCTCGCGAGTGGCAGAACAACTGTGGCCGCTGGGACATCCTCGACATGGTGCGTACTGCCTACGCGCTGCGCCCGGAAGGCATCGAATGGCCGAGGCAGGAAGACGGCCGACCGAGCTTCAAGCTGGAACGCCTGGCGGCCGCCAATGGCCTGCTGCATGAGAGCGCGCACGATGCCCTGTCGGATGTCCGGGCGACGATCGCCCTGGCGCGATTGATCCGCGAACGGCAGCCGAAGCTGTTCGATTTCTGCATGGCCCTGCACAAGAAGGATCGTGTCAGCGAGGAAATTGGCTGGCCGCAGCAGCAGCCGTTCCTGCACGTTACCGGCATGGTGCCGGCCGAACGCGGCTGCATCGCGCTGGTATGGCCGCTCGCGGTCCATCCGACCAACCGCAACGAGTTGATCGTCTGGGACCTTGCACACGACCCGGCACTGCTCGATGGACTGGATGCGGACACGATCCGGCAGCGGATGTTTTCAAAATCCGATGCGCTGCCCGAGGGTGTCGCTCGCTTGCCGATCAAGACCATCCATCTCAACAAGTCCCCGATCGTGATTCGCAACCTGAAGATCCTGTCGCCGGAAATGGCGCAGCGCTGGGGCATCGACCTCGATCAGGCACTGCGCTTTGCCGACGATGCGTGCGCCAGGCCGGTTACCGACGCGATCTGGCAGCAGGTTTTCCATCGTCCGGCCGAAGCGCCGTGCGACATCGATGAAGATCTCTACGGCGGTTTTGTCGGCACTGGCGACCGGCGCATCCTGACGCGCCTGCGCACACTGCCGGCGGACAAACTCGCCAAGGCCGATGCCGCTTTCGACGACATGCGGCTGGAGGAACTGGTGTTTCGCTACCGCGCCCGCAATTTTCCCGAGACCCTCGACGCCGCCGATCGGGAACGCTGGAATCACCAGCGTGCCGCACGTCTGTTCGACGGCGAGGGCAAGGCCCGCACGGTAGACGCCCTGTTCAATGAAATCGACCAGCTCTCGGAAGAGATCGATGAACGCGGCGAACAGATCCTCGGCGCGCTGTACGACTACGCAGAGATGATTGCACCGGAGCGCCAATGACGAACTTCCCTTTGCCGCACCCCCGCCCTGCCCGCTTCGGTACCTGGGAGTCGCCGATCACGCCGGAGGCGATCGTGGCCGACACGGTTGCGCTCGACCAGGTGGCGATTGCCGGCAGCGACATATTCTGGATCGAGGGCCGCGCGCGCGAGCAGGGCCGTTGCGTCCTGGTGCGTCATCGCGACGGCGTGACTGCGGATGTCACGCCGACACCGTGGAACGTGCGCACCCGGGTGCATGAATACGGCGGCGGTGCGTATGCGATCGACCGCGGCACGCTGCTGTTTTCGAATTTCTCCGACCAGGCGCTCTACCGGCTCGACCCGTCGGCGTCCAAGGCCGGCCTGCTCCAGGCCCTGACGCCAGCCGATGGCAGGCGCGTTGCCGACGGCGTCGTCGACGCGCAGCGCAGGCGCCTGATCGCCGTTTGCGAGGATCACCGTGCCGGCACGCATGAACCGGTCAACACGCTGGTGGCCATCGGCCTCGGTGAGACGAACGCGATCGTGACCTTGGCGGCCGGCGCTGACTTCTATGCATCGCCCCGGCTGAGTCCGGATGGGAGTCAGCTCGCCTGGCTGTCGTGGGACCATCCCGAGATGCCGTGGGATGGCACCTGCCTGTGGCTGGCAGACGTGCATGCCGATGGCGCGCTCGACACCCCGGTCCTGGTGGCCGGGGGCCGACGCGAATCGATTTTCCAGCCATCCTGGTCGCCAGCCGGCGAACTGCACTTTGTCTCCGACCGCAGCGGCTGGTGGAATCTGTATCGCCGGCGTGGCGAGCCTGGTGAATTTGGCACATCTGGCGCCGCGGCTGCAATCGACGCCCTGCATCCGATGGCAGCCGAGTTCGGCCGTGCGCAATGGAACTTCGGCACGTCGACCTACGGCTTTGAAGCAGACGGCAATCTGATCTGCAGCTACGTGCAAGAGGGCATCTGGCATCTGGCGCGGCTGGATCCCGACAGCCGCGCACTGACGACCTTCCCTTTGCCGTTCCACACCATCAGCGACGTGAAGGTCGGCGCCGGGATCGCGGTCTTCATCGGCGGCGCGCCGGACACGCCGGCCAGTATCGTGCGCCTCGACCTGGCAACACAGGCATGGACCGTATTGCGTCGCGCCGTCAGCCTGGTGGTCGATACCGGCGACGTATCGATCCCGCAGGCAATCGAATTTCCGACCACACATGGCCTGAGCGCGCATGCGTTTTTCTACGCGCCGCAAAACTGCGCCTTTACCGGGCTGCCCGGCGAACGGCCGCCGCTGGTCGTCATCAGCCATGGCGGCCCGACCGCCACCGCCACCGCCACGCTGAACCTGTCGATCCAGTACTGGACCAGCCGCGGCTTTGCAGTAGTGGATGTGAACTATGGCGGTAGCACTGGCTACGGCCGCGCATATCGCGAACGTCTGTACGGGCAATGGGGCGTGGTCGATGTGGACGACGCGATCGCCGCTGCCCGCTTCCTGGTCGGGCGTGGCGACGTCGATGCCGACCGAATCGCGATCCGCGGCAGCAGCGCGGGCGGCTACACCACGCTGGCGGCGCTGACCTTCCATGATTATTTCAAGGCCGGGGCCAGTTACTACGGCGTGAGCGATCTCGAAGCGCTGGCGCGCGACTGCCACAAGTTCGAATCGCGCTATCTCGATCACCTCGTGGGACCCTATCCCGAGCAGAAGGCGCTGTACCGCGCCCGCTCGCCGATCCATTTCATCGACCGGCTGGCAGTGCCGCTGATCCTGTTCCAGGGACTCGATGACAAGGTGGTGCCGCCGAACCAGTCGCAGGCGATGTTCGACGCCCTCGACGACAAGGGCCTGCCGGTCGCCTACATCACCTTCGCCGGCGAACAGCATGGCTTTCGCAAGGCCGAGAACATCAAGCGCGCATTGCAGGCCGAGCTGTACTTTTACAGCCGGGTGTTCGGCTTCGCCGGCGGCGACGCACCAGAGGTCGTCGAGATAATGAACCTGCCGAAGGATATCGACTGATTCATGGAACAAGTGACATTCAGCCTCAACGACGACTACGTCGAATTGAACCAGCTGCTCAAGCTGGTCGGCATCTGCGACAGCGGCGGCGCCGGCAAGGCATTGGTCGCCTCCGGCGTGGTCGCGGTCGATGGCCAGTCCGAGCTGCGCAAGACGTGCAAGATCCGCGCGGGTCAGACAGTGCGGATTGGCGACATCCGGATTCGCGTCGTTGCGCCTTGAGCAGGTTTTTTCAACCCTGCCAAAGTGCGGCAGGAAGCGTAACGACTGCTGTTCGATCAGCTACACTCACGCGGCACGGCGCCTGTATTCACCGGTCGGCATCGACGAACCGCGTGGCAAGTGCTGCAAACTCATGAAGACCGGCACAACACTGTGCCGGCACAACCTTATCGGGTGATCGTATGAAATGGGAAGGCAATCGCGAGAGCGACAACGTCGAGGATGTGCGCGGTGACGGCGGTGGCGGCGGCGGCGGTGGCGGCTTCAACCTCGGCGGGGGTTCGATCGGCATCGGCTCGATCGCGATCGCCCTGGTGGCCTCCTACTTCTTCGGCATCAATCCGATGACGGTCCTGAGCTTGCTGAACGGCGGTGGCGGCAGCGCGCCGGTGCAATCCGCGCCCGCACCGCATGCACCGGCGACCGATCGAACGACGAAGCTGGTTTCCACAGTCCTGGCCGATACCGAAGACACCTGGACCCAGCTCTTCGCCGAGCGCAATGCCACCTACATCAAGCCGAAGCTGCGGATTTTCTCCGGCAGTACACCGACGGCCTGCGGCACCGGCCAGACGGCTGCCGGTCCCTTCTACTGCCCGGGCGACCAGAAGGTCTACATCGATCTGGCGTTCTACAAGCTGATGCAGGAGCGTTTTCACGTCTCCAGCGATTTCGCCGAAGCCTATGTGATCGCCCATGAAGTGGGTCACCACGTACAGAACCTGGTCGGCACCATGGGCAAGGTCGATGCCGCGCGCGAGCGGGCATCGAAAACGCAGGCAAACGCACTCTCGGTGCGGGTCGAACTGCAGGCCGACTGCTACGCGGGCGTCTGGGCATTTCACGCCAACCAGTCGCGCCACATCCTGGAGTCGGGCGACGTCGAAAGCGCGCTCGCGGCAGCGACTGCGATCGGCGACGATGCACTGCAAAAGCAGGCACAGGGCTACGTGGTGCCGGATTCCTTCACCCACGGCACGTCGGAGCAACGCGTACGCTGGTTCAAGAAGGGTATCGACTCCGGCCAGATGGCGAGCTGCAACACGTTCGAAAGCAAGCAGCTGTGAGCTGATCCGTAACCCGACAGGTATACTCGGCGGCAACTTATCACCTGCGAGATGCCGTCGATCATGAAAATCCTCACCGAGGCCCAGGCCGCAGCGCTGGTGCAGTCAGGCTGGACCGTCGCCAGCGCCGGTTTCGTCGGCGCCGGCCATGCCGAAGCAATCACCAATGCGCTCGAGCGGCGCTTCCTTGAAACCGGCCTGCCGCGTGACCTGACCTTGGTCTACTCTGCTGGACAGGGCGATCGCGCCACGCGCGGCGTCAACCACTTCGGCAATCCGGGCATGACGCGCCGCGTGGTCGGCGGCCACTGGCGCTCCGCCACCCGGCTAGGGCAACTCGCCCTGGACGAAGAGTGCGAAGGCTACAACCTGCCGCAAGGCGTGATGACGCATCTGTATCGCGCCATTGCCGGCGGCAAGCCGGGCGTGCTGACGAAAATCGGCCTCAATACCTTTGTCGATCCCCGCACGGAACTGGATCCGCGTTTTCATGGCGGTGCAATCAACGCCACGGCGGTCGCGGCTACCCGCGCGGCAGCCGCAACTGGCGGCCCACGCTGGGTCGAAGCAATGCAATTTCGCGGCGAGGACTACCTGTTCTACGCCTCCTTTCCGATCCATTGCGCCCTGATCCGCGCGACTGCAGCCGATGCCAACGGCAATCTGAGCACCCACGAAGAAGCCTTTCATCATGAATTGCTCTCGATCGCCCAGGCAGCCCGCAATTCCGGCGGCATCGTGATCGCCCAGGTCAAGCGCCTCGTCGATCACCATGACAACCTGCAGGCGATCCACGTGCCCGGCATCCTGGTCGATGCCGTCGTGGTGTGCGCCGATCCGCACGAGCATCAAATGACCTTCGGCGAAGCGTTCAATCCGTCCTACTTCACGGCCTATCGCGGCCGCCAAGCCGCGGCCGGCGAGCGCGCGATGCCGTCGCCGCCGTTACCGCCGGCAGTGCTGGATGCGCGAACCATCGTGCAACGGCGTGCGCTGATGGAAGTGGTGGCGCGCGGGCCGCGCGTCGTCAACCTCGGGGTCGGTATGCCGGCGGGTGTCGCCACCCTGGCCGCCGCCGAAAACATCGACGGCTTCACGCTGACTGTCGAAGCCGGCCCGATCGGGGGCACGCCTGCCGACGGGCTGTCCTTCGGCGCGTCGCACTATCCGGAAGCCGTGATCGATCAGCCGGCACAATTCGATTTCTACGACGGTGGCGGCATCGATCTCGCCTTCCTCGGACTGGCCGAACTCGATGCGCATGGCAACGTCAATGTCAGCAAGTTCGGCGAAGAGGGCAAGATGCTGATCGCAGGTGTGGGCGGCTTCATCAACATCACGCAGTCCGCCAAGGCGCTGGTGTTCATGGGCACACTGACGGCCGGCGGGCTGCAGATCGAAGCGCGCGAGGGCACGCTGAAAATCCTCACTGAAGGCCGCTTGAAAAAGATCGTCGCGCACGTGGCGCACTTGAGTTTCAACGGGCCTTATGTCGCCAGCCTTGGCATACCGGTCCTGTATGTCACTGAGCGTGCGGTTTTCGCCATGCGCGATGGATGCCTGACTCTGATCGAGATCGCACCCGGTATCGACTTGCAACGCGACGTACTCGACCAGTGCGCCACACCCGTCGTCGTGGCCGCCAACCTGCGGCAGATGGATCCGCGCCTGTTCATGCCGGGTCCGATGCACTGGCTGACCGATCATCGGTAGTCGGATGATATTTCGACCGTGCGGGATTTCGGCGGCGGTAGCGGTGTCAAACCGGACTTCGCCAATTTGCCTCAGGAAATGGTTTGACGTTTTTTCACGTCAGTCCACTCACCGGACGGCACGCCCCGGCGATGGAATCGAACCACTCGGAGGTCTCATGCAAGCGGTCAGCAGTGGAAAATACAGTATCGACTCGGATGAAATGCATGAAAAAATGCGGCGCGACGTGATGCGCGGTCTGGAGCCCTACGGTGCACGACGCATCAGCGAGTTGCCCGACATGAGCGACAGCGAACGCACCAAGTGGCTTTTCTGGAACCTGCATGAGCGGCTCGACGAGTTGCGGGCGATGGAGCCGGTGCTGATCGGGCAGATCATCCGCACCCAGCTGACGGTGAGCGACGGCCAATCGATGTGGACCGAAAAATGGGGCCTCGAAAAACGCATCGAACTGAGTTGCAAATGGCAGTTGCTGCTCAAGGACAGCGCCTACCAGAAAGAAGATGCCTATTCCATCAGCGAAGGCTGGATCGACCTGTACGTGGGCAAGGCGCCGCCGCAGCACCCGGCATTGCAAGAACAACAGAAGGGATATCTCGACGCCGACAGCTCGCTCTACCCGAACCAGCTTTTTCTGTACGGCTGGATCACGGACGGCCTTTGGGACGAGATCAAACCGCAGCTGAACAACGCCAGCGCCAACTGCCACACCGATATTTTTTTGCGGGATAATTTTTTGTTCCCCGTGAAGCCCGGCTTGAATTTCGTGAGCGGGCCGGTCGGCTCGATCGGCATCACCAACATGGAATTCCGCACTTCTTCACAGCCGCGGATGAGCACCTGGGTCAAGTCCTGAAGGACGCCGCCGCGATCGCTCCGCTGGAACCGGTCGCCGCGAAAAGTCCGGCTTCCAGCCACGCTTTCAGATTCACCGCGAAATCGTAATCCGGGTGAATCTCCAGGCCGCGATCCAGCGCGTCTCCAAGGCAGTAACCCTGATGGACCGCATCCAGGATGGTGAATCCGGCTTCGGAAAGCGATAACACCAGCGGCTTCCACTGCGGGCGGGCCACGACCGCCCATTCAGGATGATCGACCGATTCGGGGAACGTCGCGTGCGATTCGGTTTGATGCGCCTGCCATACCGACACCGCGGCAGTCGATGCGCAATACAGGCGGCTGACGGGACGCAGTGTCAATCGCAATGCATCGATCTCCGCCAGCGACAATTCTGACAATTCGGCAGCATCAAGGGCCGGTGTCGCAGGTGCATGATGCACGCAATGCAGCAGCCATTCGAGGCGCGCTACTGCCGGAAAATACGGATAGGCAGCCACATGCGGGAAAGCCCGCAGGAATGTTTCGAATGCGCTACCGAAGCGATTCAGGTCGCCCGAGGTCGATGGATGCGCGCTGCCGTAGGCATCGCTTAATGCCGCAAAAAATTCCGGCCCCACCAGCGTTTGCAAGACCGGGTACGCTGCCGCCAGCGCCTTTTCTCGATTCGCGCCGAGCGTGCCCCGATACTGTGCCAGCCGCTGGGCAACGACATGCGGGTCACCCTTGAACAGCGGCAGCGCCGGCGCCAGGTTGGTGACGTCGAACAGCGCGGCTGCCATCGCTGCCTGGGATTCACGCAAATCCATGGAGCCCAGCCTGATTTGTCATGGCCTTACATTGGCGCTGACGAGCAAGAGCTGCTTCATCAAGCAGGACCTCGATTGCTGGCAGGTCGGTATCCCATTCGATCAGTGATGCAACCGGCCCGAACTTGCGCACAGCAGCCTCGTAGAGCTGCCAGACCGGCTCGGCGACGCGGCTACCGTGGTGGTCGATGACGACATCGGGAGTGACCAGATGGCCCGCAAGATGTATCTCGCCCACCGCCTCGACTGGTAGCGCGGCGATCGCCGCAAGGGCATCTTCGTCATGATTGCATTGGTTGACGAACAGATTATTGACGTCCAGAAGAATGCCGCAACCGGTGCGGTTTGCGACGGCCGCCAGGAAATCCGACTCAGTCATGGTATCTGCATCGAAACGCAGGAAGGTCGAGACGTTTTCCAGCAATATCTTGCGTTTTAGCCGCGCCTGTATCCGGTCGACCCGATCGCAGACAAGCGCGAGGGCCTCCTTCGTCAGGGCCATCGGCAACAGGTCGTTGAGATGATGCTGCGCCGTCGCTGCCCAGCAGAGATGCTCGGATACCAGGATGGGTTCGATGCGCCTCACTACATCGGCGACTCGTTGAAGGTGAGTTTCGGAGAAGCCATCTGCCGAACCGATGCCAAGACCGACCCCATGCAAGCTGACCGGATAATCGCGGCGCAACGAGTCAAGCACGTGTGCATCCCAGGTGCCCGGATTGAGATAATTCTCGGTATGTACTTCGATCCAGTCGACTGCGGGTCGGTCGGCCAGAAAGTGTCGGTAGTGCGCTGCGCGCAGACCAATCCCGACACTGGAATCACTCATGCCAACAAGTTTTTCAGACAAGCTTATTTCGATGTGAGCTTGCCGCCGAGTTTTTCACACGTGCCTTTGGCGACGTATTTCCACTCGTTCCTGTCCATGTCCTTTTTTGCCTGGCCGGCGCAGGAATGGGTGTTGTTATCGGTTGCGCAATCGTTTTGGCCCGCCTTGGCGATGCCATAGCATTTATCCTTGGCTTCTTCCGCTGCCTGCGCAAGGTGCATGCTGCTCAATCCCGTGCCGCAAACGACGGCCAGTGCGGATGCCAGCATTGCTTGACGCTTGTTCATGAGTGAGTCCCTTTCATTGATGAGCCGGTTTGTGATTGCGCAATTATAGCTGCGCCTTCTGGCTTACACCGAACGGGGGTCGGACAACGATTGCTGTCGCGACACACGTGGATCAGCGAACACGGACCAATGCCAAAGAAGACGGCCTCACACCGCTTTCGTCACCCTCATCTGAACTTGTCACGCAAACGAAAAATGGCGCCCTGAACCACAGGACGCCACCTTTGCGAAGCGCAACCACACATCTTTCCTACGACATGTGCTGACCACCGTTAATCGCGATGTTTGCACCGGTCAGGAATGCCGCCTCGTCCGAGGCCAGATATGCCACCAGACCCGCGACTTCCTCAGGCTTGCCCAGGCGCGCCATCGGGATTTGCGGAATGATTTTCGTGTCGAGCACTTCCTGTGCAATCGCCATCACCATCTTCGTACCGATGTAGCCTGGCGAGATGGTATTGACCGTGACCTGCTTGCGGGCGACTTCGAGGGCGAGCGCCTTGGTGAAGCCGTGCATGCCGGCCTTGGCAGCCGAGTAGTTGGTCTGGCCGAAAGCACCCTTCTGACCATTGACCGACGAGATGTTGATGATGCGGCCCCAGCCCCGCTCGACCATGCCGTCGCAGACTGGCTTGGTCATGTTGAACACGGAGTCCAGGTTAGTCGCCATCACCGCATCCCAGTTCGGCTTGTCCATCTTCTTGAACGTCATGTCGCGCGTGATACCGGCGTTGTTGATCAGAACATCGACCGGCCCAATTTCTTCCTGGATCTTCTTGACGCATGCTTGTGCAGAATCATAGTCGGCAACGTCACATTCATACGCCCGAAAATCGAATCCGAGATTTTTCATCGAATGCAGCCATGCCTCCGACTTCGTGTTCCCTGGCGAGTACGTCGTCACTACTCGATAACCCAATGCCGCAAGCTTGATGCAAACTGCTTCGCCAAGTCCGCCCATACCGCCTGTTACCAATGCTACTCGTGCCATGATTCGCCTCTTTTATTTGTAATTGGGGACAAGGTACTACTTGAGGTTTGTCTCATCTGTTTTTATTGTCCAACGATGCTGCGCACGGGGCGCAGCAAGATCATTCTAACGTTCGATTGCGAGCGCAACTCCCATTCCGCCGCCAATACACAGGCTGGCCAAACCGCGTTTCGCGTCACGTCGGATCATTTCGTGGATCAATGAGACCAGGATACGGCAACCGGATGCACCGATCGGATGGCCGATTGCAATCGCACCGCCATTGACGTTGATTTTGCTGGTGTCCCAGCCCATTTCCTTGTTCACCGCGATCGCTTGGGCGGCGAAGGCTTCATTGATTTCCATGAGGTCGAGATCCGCATGCGTCCATCCCGCTTTTTGCAGGCAGCGCTGAGTGGCCGGGACCGGACCCATGCCCATGATGGAAGGATCGAGACCGGCCGAAGCGTAAGCCTTGATCTTTGCAAGAGGCGTCAGTCCCAGATCACGTGCCATCGTCGCAGTCATCATAACAACAGCCGCAGCGCCGTCATTCAGGCCAGAGGCATTTCCGGCGGTGACGGTACCATCCTTGGCAAATGCCGGGCGCAGACCTGACAGTGATTCCAGGGTAGTACCGTGCTTGATGAATTCATCGGTATCGAAGATGGTGGAGCCTTTTTTCTGAACGATCTCGAAAGGCAGGATCTCATCCTTGAACTTGCCAGCCTTCTGGGCAGCTTCCGCCTTGTTTTGCGACGCGACGGCGAACTCGTCCTGCTCCTGACGCGAGATGTTGTATTTCTTCGCGACGTTCTCTGCAGTGACACCCATGTGGTATTGGTTATAGACGTCCCACAGTCCATCGACGATCATCGTGTCGACCAGCTTCGCGTCGCCCATGCGGAAGCCATCGCGCGAGCCATTCAATACGTGTGGCGATGAACTCATGCTCTCCTGGCCACCTGCGATGATGATGTTCGCATCGCCGCACTTCAGCGCCTGCGCGGCCAGATGCGTCGCCTTCAGACCGCTGCCGCAGACCTTGCCGACCGTGAAGGCTGGCACCATGTCCGGCAGGCCGGATTTGATGACCGCTTGCCGCGCCGGATTCTGACCGCAGCCGGCGGTCAGTACCTGTCCTAATATGACTTCACTGACAAGCTCCGGATTGACACCCGTTTTGGCAAGCAAGCCCTTGATCACGTGCGCGCCCAGGTCGGCTGCCGAAACCTTGGCAATCGAGCCGCCAAATTTGCCAACCGCGGTTCTTTGAGCCGCGACAATTACGATGTCATCCATTGTGATCTCCTAAAATTTTTTGCCCTGTATTGGGGTCTGTAATAAGACTATGACATGCCATAGACCCAGTCTTATAGTACGTTGTCATTGATGCCATGAGTAGGTTTGAGCTAAATAATATCCCGAAATCTGGCGCGGGTATTGCGCGAAGTCGATGGGGTGCTTGTGACGCTGGTACGCCGACATGACGTGCGCCTCCAAACAAAAAGCCAGGACTCTCGCGAGTGCTGGCTTTTGAAATTAATGGTGCTGATGAGACGAATCGAACGTCCGACCTACTGATTACGAATTCTAAATCCCTTGATGTACAGATGTTTACCAGAAGATATACAGATGCATAAGCATTGAATACAAAGGGATTTCTTATTTACTACGTTGCATAGCTTTGCAGCCGTATGCACCTACATTTACTACATTCTTCCTACAAGTTATAATTATTGCGACCCGATTTTATTTTGTAGGAACGACCATGCCGAAGCTGACCAAACGCACTGTAGACAACCTGCCTGCACAGGCCACTGGCCAGACACTGCACTGGGACGATGAGCTAAAGGGGTTCGGTGTACGCACAACCGCCAAGGCAAAGGCCTTCATCCTGGACCGCAAGTTCAATGGCAAATCTGTGCGCTTGACGATTGGTAGATACCCTGCCTGGTCAGTGGATCTGGCACGCAAAGAGGCAAGCCGATTGACCGTTGAAATGGATAAAGGAATTGATCCTAGACAGGTTGCAAGCAAGGCCGCAAGCGACGGCATTAAATTGGGTTTGGCATTCGAGCGTTTCTTAAACGAAAGGGAATTGAAGCCACGTACCAGGTACGACTACCTGCGGTACATGACAAACGAACCAAAGCCCGGCACTGCTGGATTCTTTCAAGACTGGCAGGGCAAGCCGATCACGGAAATAACGGGCGACATGATCGCCGCCAGGTATGCACAATTGAAGTCCGGGCCACGCGGCACCGCACAAGCATCGTCGGCAATGCGGGTGCTGCGCAGCGTATTGAACTTTGCTATCGAGTCCTACGACCTGGATTGCACTAACCCGGTGGCAACCCTTACCAGTCGCCGCTCATGGGTCAAGGCGAATCGTCGGCGCGGCCACCTGCATACACATGAGATACGGCCATTCGTCCGGGCGCTGCGTGCCGTTCCCAATCGTGTTCTGGCGGCATACCTGGAATTTATACTGTTTACCGGGGCACGGCGTAGCGAAGCGGCACGGCTGAAGTGGAAGGACGTAAACCGACAGTCGGGCGTCTTGACCTTCACCGAAACTAAACAAGATAACGAGCCGCGCACGGTGCCGATCACGAAACGGATCGGCGAACTCCTGGATGCAATGACGGCAATCAAAGCCGGGGAATACGTGTTCCCATCGATCGACAAAAACGGCAAACCGGCGCACGTGACCGAGCCACGCAAGGCGCTGGCACGGGCAAACAAGGCGGCAGGGACAGAGGTTACGGTACACGACCTGCGGCGCACTTACGCCACGACACTCGAAAGTATGGACTGTCCAATGACACCACTCAAGGCGTTGCTAGGGCATAGCCTTGGCCGTGATGTTACCAACGGGCATTACATTGTGATCGCGCCTGAACGGCTGCGCCCCTGGTGTGACAAATACGACGCGCACATGCAGCGAGTTGTCGCGACTGATCCAGAGGACGTAGTCGTAACCCTTAGGTCGGCGGGTGCGGCATGATAGACGACGCTGAATTTGAGGCAATGTACCGGTACCTGGTTAGCGCCGGGTATGGAGGCGATGAGCTTTACGAACGGATGCTCGACGCTAGAGTCGGAGACGCCGAACTACTAGCACGTACTGCGCTGAAACAATATATCGCCCAAAGCCAGGGACGTTACAAGGCAGAGGCGGGTTTAGAGGAAATTCGGCTAGTCGCCGAAAGCCGATCCCGCGCCGACGCGCGAGTACGGGAGATCAAGGCGCTTCTGGAGAGCGACAAGCCGCCGAATCCGCAATACCCAGTGAAAGGAAGGCATGCTCTGGTTAAGCGTCGTGGGCTACACGTACCGGGCTGGCCCGAAAGACAACAAGCAGGCCCTGGTCCCGGGGCGCCACGCCAGATACCGCTGCCAAACCAAGTAAAAACCCACGCCGAGTCGGCATACGAAACCGAACTGATGATTTCCAGAGCATGCGGGGAAAAGTTCAGCGCCAAGACTGCTGCAAAGCGTGAAGCGCGGCTGCATGGCCTGTCAGCCGATTCAGAACCGTATAGTAAGTGGGTGGGAAATCTGCAGCGTCGTATTAGCGACGTGGCTAGGACAAAGCGACGGTGGTAGGTGCTAAGCCCGTGATAAACGACGAGGTCAAATTACCTAAATAAATACGATTTACCGCGATTCCGGTAATTGCATGTTGTCTGCACACTTCGTCCATACCGAAACTATCGGGGCTACGGAGATATACAGACATGCAAACCAGCTTAACAATCCCTGCACTTCCAGTCGAAGACGGCATTGGTACGTTTAACTTCCAGCGCGACCGTTTTACGACGGCGGACGCTGCCCTCTACATCGGTGCATCGGATCAATTCCTGAGATCCAACAACGTCAGCAAGCGCCACAACATCCCTTACGTGAAAGTCGGCAGACGGGTTTATTACCTCAAGGCCGATCTCGACGCCTGGTTAGCAAGTAACCGGGTTACTTTCCCTGCCCCTGTTTGAGCGGGGTACACAGTGACCCTACCAGCTACCAAAACCAAGCTACCCCTCGAAGCCCAAAATATCGCCCATGAACTTGCCCAGGCATATATGGAAGGCCGCGACATGCCAAACACCCTTGCCCTGCTCGGGATGACCGGTGCGGAGATGCAGGCATACAAGACAGACCCATCATTCATGCTGGAAGTAAAGCGCCACACCGTCGACCTGGAGCGTGCAGGCGTCGGCATCAAAGCCCAGGCGCAACGCGAGTTAAAGAACGTAGTCACGCAGATCAGCGAGCGACTGAACGGCGAACAGGGCGTCAGCAATACCGACCTGGTGAAATTTGCCGAGACGATCCTGAAGGCGCTTGCACTGATGGACCGGCGAGACGAAGCACAGGTAAAACGGGATCAGCCAGCGGAGAGCAGCGGCACTGTGCAAATCATCATCAACACCAACCCCGTTCAGGTCAACCGGGCGCTGCGGGAGCCTGCTGATATTGAGCTGGTAGAAGTTGTGGAGGCGCGCGATGAGTGACGATCTCAACGTCGATGCATGGTTAGTCGGGGCCATGGCGGGCCTCACCAACGATGCTCCAGGTAACGTACTGCTGTTCGATGAACCCGCCGTTGAGGCGGAGAAAAGCACTGTATACGAGGCTGGACCACGCGAAATCGTTGTAATTCCCCAGACTGACACCGGCATGGGTGTAGCGCGGTTCTACGAGCGGATTCTGCCAAGTGTCGGACGGTTTTGCCTTGTCGAAAAAAAGCACTATGGGATGAAGCACACGTGGCATAACTCCCAGGCGGCTGTCGTTACAGCCACCGAGCAGCGATCGAGAACCCCTGACGTTTATTGCGGCACGATGGGGTTTGACGACAGGGAGCAACGACGCCAAGTGAACGTGGTTGCCGGTAAGGCTTTACGGCTCGACATCGACGCCGGGCCTGAGAAAGTGGCGATGCATGGCGATAAGGTCTACGCGTCGGTAACAGATGCGCTTGCAGCGGTTGCGACGTTCGAGGACCGGTCCGGTCTCATTGCATCGTTGATCGTGAAATCTGGCAACGGCTTGCACCTGTACTACACGTTCGCGGAAGACATTACCGACATGCCCAGGTGGCAGGCGGCGGCAGAGCTGCTGCACCGCATAACACTGCACTACGGTCTAAAAATCGACACCACGGTTACGACGGATAGCGCACGGATATTGCGCCCGGTTGGTTCGCTGCACAACAACGGCAATCGAGTCCATGTGATCCGAGAGTCTGGAGATATCACACTGGCCCAGCTTCAACAATGTGAGGCACGGGCTGGGCTGGCTAACGGTGCGGTGAAATCTAGCCCAGCTACTCAAAAGAGCCAGGCGACGGTACTGCTTGGCGATTTGGAAAAGCGAGTCGAGCCGTCTATCTCGCAATCGCGGAGGGCCTGCCCAACAATCCGCGATCCAGCGCTAACAGGAAGCAATGAATACGGGAACTACCTGCTTTTTATGGGCGTTGCATCTCACACCAGCGACCCCCAGGAAGCGGCGGACGTGTTGTTCGGTACCTACCCGGGCTACGACAGTGCAGCAACAATGCGAAAAATGGCAAGCCTGACAGGTGGGCCACCCCGGTGCTCGACCATTGCAGCGCAGGTGCCTGGTGCGCGGTGTGGTGAGTGCCAATTCAAGGGCAGAGCATCGACCCCGATTCACGCGGCGCAGCTACTGGAACGACGGGAAAATCCGACGGCGGCATTGCAAGCACTGCCAAAGGAAATCGCCGACCAGGTCGAGAGGGTGAACGGTAGGTACTTTGTCGCGCCAGAGGGCGGAGAGTGCAAGTTGTTCGTCGAATTCACGGACACGGAGACAGGGCAACCCGGCATGAAGCAAGTTTCAGATGGTGCGTTCCGGCTGGAGTATGCAAATCAGTCGGTGCCGATAGTTCAACGCGACGGCGGCGTGAAGCAGGTGAACTTGGCTGCGTATTGGAGGGCGTCACCTTATCGGCGGGAGTATTCCGGTATGGGGTTTTGTTTCGACGGTCAGTCGCCAGCGGGGTTTTACAACCTGTACAAAGGGCTAGCTGTTGAGGTCAATTCAGCAAGCGCAGGGCGCTTCCTTCGGCACCTGCGAGCGACCGTGGGAAATGATTCAAAGTCTTTCCGATACCTGGTGCAGTGGATGGCCTTCTGCGTGCAACGTCCCGGTGACCGTACAGAAACCGTAGTGGTATTTCGCGGTGCTGAGGGAACCGGCAAGGGCACCAATGCAAGGCTACTGACTTCCATATTCGGCCCGCATGCGTTGCATATCTCCAACGGGCGGCACCTGACCGGCAACTTCAATGCTCACCTGCGCCTAGCCCTGTTCTTGTTCGTCGATGAGGGGTATTGGGCGGGCGACCCGGCGGCGGAGGGTGTGCTAAAGCAACTCATTACTGAGGATCAGATCATGATCGAGCAGAAAGGCGTCGATGCATTCATGGCGCTCAATCGGTTGAAAGTCATGATAGCGACTAACAACGAATGGGCAGTGCCTGCTGGGCCAACCTCACGACGGTTTTTTGTAGTTGATGTGCCCGACACGAAACGCGGGGACTGGGCCTATTGGAAGCAACTAAACGCCTGGCTCGACGGCGGCGGGCGCGGTGCCACGCTCAACTTCCTGCTAAACCTGAACCTGTCCAAGTTCAACATCCGTGACATTCCGAACACTGAGGCGCTGGACGACCAAAAGCGGCTGAGCATGCCCCCGTTTCTGAAGTGGCTTGAATCCCAGTTGTACGACGGTAGCTTGTGGGGCGGCGATGAGTGGGAAACCGACGCACCGTGCCAATTGGTCACGAAAAGCTACGCGGAATACTGCGCGGCACATGGGCGGCGGCACGAACCGACCGATGCCAAAAACGTAGCGGCCAAGCTGAAGGCGGCCTTCGGCACGTTGCCGAGGAGACGGCGAGGCAACGGCAGTCGCCACTATGTCTGGATCGTTCCGCCACTTACTGAGGCGCGGTACCTATTCTGCAATCACGCGGGCATTGAATCGCCCGATTGGCCGGATGAGTGAGCGGCAAGGCGTCCACGGTGGCCACGGTGGCAAAAACACCGTGGACGGCGGCAACCCGCATGAATACAGGGTTTGGCCACGGTGGCCACGGTGGCCACTATATTTTTTATTCAGAAATAAAAAAAGTAACGGCTGCAAACTTACAAAAATCGCCGTGCGTGCCGTGTTTATACGCGAATGTGGAATTACCGTGGACGCCGTGGACGGATCGCCTCGGAACCCGCATGAATGCTAGGTTTCACCCTCCAAAATCCGTCCACGGTAAAGCATATTTACAGTGGGGCAAAGTGGACGGATTACCCCAAGAAACTAAACAGCGAAGTAAAGGAAGCAACATGAACATCAGCATGCTAGCAAGGCGGTCAACCCAAGTAGCTTTGTGGTGGGCATCAGTGCCGAATGAACGTCGCCCGCTGTTTATCAGGCCCAAGGATCTCGAAATCGCACTGCACCTGCCAATGGCTGAAATTGCACTGCCGCTGCGTCTAGCCGGGTGGACCCGTGATGTGTGCCGACTATCCGGCACGCCGTCAGTTATCTGGGTGCCGCCCAAACCATTCGGGAAATCCCCAAAGCTCGCCCGTGGTCGCCCGTCCCTGGCATCAATCTGTCTCGGCGCTACCTGATCCCAACCTTACCGAAAAGGAAAAATATGTACATAGCTACAGTATCGGCCCCATCGCTGCGCAAAGTCCTGCCTGTCTGCACCCCGGCCACGAGGCTGATTCTTGACACCATCCAACGCGCTAACGGCACAACTGGCAAGGTGCCGAACGACAACGAGGTGTGCGCCGCAGCCGAGCAACGCCTGATTGAAATTTATGTCATGCGTGCCACTGCACAATTGCACCTCTTGTTCTTCGACTTCGGCGAGGATGCGACCCAGCAGCTTCTAGACAAAGCGTTTAAGACGGCGCGTGTAGCCATTGAAGGGGTATCGCTTTCTAACGGCGCAATTACTGTGAACATCCCGGCAAGCAGTGCCGAGCAGCAGACCCCACAGGGCACCGGAGTAGTGCTGAACATCCCTGCAATCGAAGATGGCCTTGCCCGTCACCGAGTAGAAGAACTGATGGTCCTCCATTGGTTGGTAGAAGCTGGAATAAAGCATAGTCGGTTGCAATCGGTTCGCCGCGCTTGTGCGGAGTCGGTTTGTGACTTGCTCGACTTGGCTAGGCCGATAGATGCGTTTGATATCGCTAACTACGGTTTTTCTGCCGATTACAGCACGCCGCATGACATTGCAGACTGGCTTCTTATTCGTCAACGGAATCTTACCGGCGCCGGAATGGCTAGGGCTTTATTCCCCGGGTGGGGATATTTCGGGATCGAAAAAGAACGGCTGGCAACCCTAAAGGAACACATGGCACGAAATTGGGCGCTAGCACCATCATTGCCGAACGAACAGGGTCCTACGCCGCATTAATGCAGGATACGATTGATGTTTAGGGGGCTGTAGCCCAACGGCGTTCCACTCGTAAATGTCGCAGTTCGACCCAAAGCGGCCTGTCGGAAGTATAGAAGCAGTCGATCAACAGACCGGGTTGAGCAGTAAATTAGACCTCGTTGAGAAATTTTGCGATCTCAGCATTGATGACTTGAGGATGGGTAACCGGGGCCATGTGGCCAAGGCCGGGAAACTCTACAACCCGTGCGCCGCGCAGAACAGGGAGCAAAACCCGTGCTACTGCATGTGCTGATTCGGGAGACGATCCACCAAGCATGTACAGTATTGGGATGTCCAGTGCGGCAAAAGCATCGACTGTGGTGGGCTCCGCTAGCAGCGCATGGGACCACCGGCGAACGTTTGCCATCGACTCGGCTATTGCCGGCTTGCGCTGGGACGGAGTGGCACTCCAACTGCCAGTGCCCATCCAGAAGTCGATGAAATGTCCGGCTGCGGCATCACTGTCCCCGACGTCCAACGCTTCGACTGCGGCGTACACGGCATTGCGGATGCCATCCACACCGTTGGGCGGGGGGCTCTGCCCGTCCACAAGCGCAAATAGCGTCGGCTCATACATCGCAAGAGCGCGGATACGCCCCGGATTGGCCAGAGCCGCAATCAACGCGACAGCCGCGCCGTAGGAGTGTCCGACCAGGGTAAAAGGTGAACCGGCAAGCTCGAATACTGGTTCAATAAAGTTGACCTCATCCTGCAGGGCGATTTCGCGATCAGAGTGCCAATCGGGGCTCTTGCCTGCGCCGTACGAGTCGGGAGCAAGCACCCGATGGTTCCCGGATAGCAGTTCGATGAGGTCGCGCCATTGCGCTGAACTGCTGGCATTTGCATGTATGCAGACTACTCCTGGTCCCTTCCCAGCTTCTCGGACATATGGGTGAGCGATTGGCATGTCGATGTCCTCGCGGTAACGGTTGCGCAGCCTAACGAATTGCTAAAGATACGTACTTTTCTAAAGAAAAGTTTCCTAATATCACCGAATTGCCTCCACACTCGACGGTCGGCTCATGGCCGATACCGCCAGTGTCGAACGACCAGACGCGACCCGAATCAGCCGTACACATTTTTTCTGAACGTGTTCTCGACGCCTGAATTTGGCCAATTAGCCCTGGGACCTTATCGCGGTTTGAAGTACGGAACGGATTAGGCTTAAATAAATCGTATGCTCTTACTTGCCATCAGCCGTAGCCGGACTGATTACGGCACTAACCGGAGTAATCTTGTTTGCGGGAAATCCTGACTTCTCGGCGTGCTCGCGAATCAGTTCCTCAGTTGGTGCGTTGTACACGCAATAGATTTTGTCACCGGCAACATAACTATGAACCCATTGGATGTCTGGACTCATTTGCGAGAGGACAGCATTGGAGTGCTTTGATGCATCACGAAGCGCCTGTTCTGTCATATCGCCAGCCCCTG
>JACMOV010000038.1 GCA_014377845.1 Herminiimonas sp. | reverse complement strand
GCCCGCAACCGAGGCTCGTCCAGAGCACGTCGTGCCGCGTGGCTTGATGCATCGAACCCAGCGTCTGATCGAAGCGACTTTGAGGATTTTTGCGCGTGTTGCGCGGTCTGCAGAGAAGGTGCCGTCAGCGCCTGTAGAGCTGAACGCGCCAGCGGCGGCACGGCATTTCGTTCCGATGCTGCGTCTCCGGGTGCGCACAGGTGCATGGCAAAACCCTGAATGGACGCAATCGAATCTTGGTTAGTGCCTGTTTCGACAGGCTTGGTCGCTGCCGCTGAAATGATTGTCACCCTGAATCAGGTAGGGCATTCAGCTGGAACTGGCAAAACGGTACGCGGTCATTAGGAAGGAGTAGCGTGCAAATTGTTCTGATAAGGCGATTTCCACTGTCGACGTAGCTTCTTTGTGCATCGCACGGAAAAACCCGTGCGCTGATTGTTTGATGTCTATATCTATATAAGGAGAAGGATCATGGAAAAGAATGAAATCGTTTCGACACTCAATGACCTGATCGAAACCAGCCTGGATGGCGACGAAGGCTTTCGCACTTCAGCCGAACACGCAAAAGACGCGCAGTTGAAGGCGCTGTTCTCCAACCGCGCGCAAAGCTGCGCGACCGCAGTGCGCGAGCTGCAGGATATCGTGCGCGCCAACGGCGGCGAACCCGCCGACAGCAGCAGCATGTCGGGTGCCTTGCACCGGCGCTGGGTCGACATCAAGTCGATCGTCACCGGTCGCGACGATGAAGGCATCTTGAATGAGGTGGAGCGCGGCGAGGATGTGGCGGTTGCCAGCTATCGCAAAGCACTGTCGAAGGACTTGCCATCGGAAATCCGGGCACTGATCGAGCGCCAGTACCAGGGCGTGGTACGAAACCACGATCAGGTCAAGCAAATGCGCAACCAGTTCCGGACGCAGCACTGATCCGGTATTGCCGCAGGATGCAGGAAGCAAAAGGGGCGCACCATTTCCGGTGCGCCCCTTTTTTTACATCGCGTCAGCAGTTTTCAACGCACGCCTGCCGAGTGCGCCTGCTCGTCCGCATGGTATGAGCTGCGGACCATCGCGCCAACCGCGGCATGCGCAAAACCCATCTTGATCGCCTCGGCCTCGAACATCTTGAAGGTGTCCGGGTGCACGTAGCGTCGCACCGGCAGATG
Source organism: Herminiimonas sp. (assembly GCA_014377845.1). GTDB lineage: Bacteria > Pseudomonadota > Gammaproteobacteria > Burkholderiales > Burkholderiaceae_D > JANXSS01. Next base: position 2,939 of record JACMOV010000038.1, on the reverse strand, counting down.
GTCGCCGCTTGGCATCAGGTACTGGCCGATCGTCAGCATGTCGACGCCGTGGGCACGCAGGTCACGCATCACGTCGAGGATTTCCTCGTCGGTCTCACCCAGTCCGACCATGATGCCGGACTTGGTCGGGGTATGCGGATGCAGTTCCTTGAAACGCTTGAGCAGATTCAGCGAATACGCGTAATCCGAGCCGGGCCGCGCTTCCTTGTAGAGGCGGGGCACGGTTTCAAGATTATGGTTCATCACGTCCGGCGGTGCCATCTTGAGAATCTCCAGCGCGCGGTCCATCCGGCCGCGGAAGTCGGGGGTCAGGATCTCGATCCAGGTGCCGGGCGACATTTCACGCACGCGCCGGATGCATTCGGCAAAATGTGCCGCGCCGCCATCGCGCAGATCGTCGCGGTCGACCGAGGTGATGACGACGTAGTTCAGCTTCAGGGCGGCGATGGTCTTGGCCAGGTTTTCCGGCTCGTTGACGTCCAGCGGGTCGGGCCGGCCATGGCCGACATCGCAGAACGGGCAGCGCCGGGTGCACTTGTCGCCCATGATCATGAAGGTCGCCGTGCCCTTGCCGAAACACTCGCCGATGTTGGGGCAGCTCGCTTCCTCGCAGACGGTGACCAGCTGGTTGGCGCGCAGGATGTCCTTGATCTCGTTGAAGCGGCTCGACGGCAACGCCGCACGCACGCGGATCCAGTCGGGTTTGGGCAGGCGTTCAGCCGGCACGATCTTGATCGGGATGCGGATGGTCTTGGCAGCGCCTTTTTGCTTTTCGCTTGCGTTGTATGCTGCGGCGGCGGTCGCGACCGGCAGCGCAGCTGGCGCGGCGTCCGGGGCGGCTGCCGGTGACGCTGTCGAGTGCGCTGTCGATTGCGCAGTCGATTGCGTGGTGGAGGAGGCGGGCGATGCAGTAGCGGGTGTCATAGCATCCATTCAATGAAGACCGGTGGGGTGACGGGTCGAAGCTCCGGATCGGCAGTCACAGGCAGCAGCGGCGCCTAGCGACTCGTAATATTGTGCCGCAGCTGCGCGGCAAGGGTTTGCTGCACCTCCTGCAGGCTGGCATTTACCCCCTGGGAGCGCATGTCGGTGCTGGCGAGGCCGGGATAGCCGCACGCATTGATGCGATCGAATGCCGTCATGTCCATGGCCACGTTCAGGGATACGCCATGATAGGTGCAACCATTGCCGCGCACCTTCAGTCCCAGCGCCGCAACCTTGGCACCGTTTTGCGGCCCGTCGGCGAGGTAGATGCCGGGCGCGCCGTCGTGACGCTCACCCGTCAGATTATACGCGGCGAGGGTGTCGATCACCGCCTGCTCGATCCGGCGCACGAACTCGCGGGCGAACAGCCGCGCGCCTGGCGCCCCGCGACGCAGGTCCACCAGCAGATAGACGATCGCCTGGCCCGGGCCGTGATAGGTGACTTCGCCGCCGCGATCGGTCTGGATCACCGCGATTGGCCCGGCGTCGAGCACATGCGCCGGATCGGCGCCCAGGCCCAGGGTGAATACCGGCGGATGCTCGACGATCCACAGCTGGTCGGGGGTGCCATCGGTGCGGGAGTCGGTGAATGCGCGCATCGCGGCATACGTGAGCGCATACGCTTCCCGTCCGCGATCGAGAATGACGACGGCGGGCAACGTGCCGGCCGGAAGGTCGGCCGCCGCGGTGGCAGCGAGGGTGGTCGAACCCGTGCCTGTTGGAGAGGACATGGATTTCAATGTATCGATCCGGCCTACATGACCACCTTGACCATCGGATGCGACGACAACGCCCGGTAGAGATCGTCGAGCTGTTCGCGGCTGGTAGCGCGCACCGTGACCGTCAACCCGAGGAAATTGCCTTTCGCCGACGGCCGCAACTCGACCGTCGCGGCATCGAAGCCCGGATCGAACTGCTGCACCACGGTGACCATCGTGTTGACGAAGTGATCGTGCGTCGGACCCATGATCTTGATCGGGAAATCGCTCGGATAGTCGATCAACGAAGCGCGCGGCCCCGGATCGATCGGTTCGGTGGTGTCGGTCATCATGCTGCTCCGGTTCTGGCGGCGCGTGCTTTGCGCCGGTGTGTCAATGCGGCGGGGCGACTCTTCAGGCAGCTGCCTTCGCTGCCTGATAAGCCGCGTAGAGAGCGTCGTAGATGGGGCCGGGCTTGCCATTTCCAACCGGCTGCCCGTCCAGGCGGGTGACCGGCAAGACTTCCTTGGTGGCCGACGACAGCAGCACCTCGTCGGCGGCGAACACTTCCTCGCGCGTGATCCGGCGTGCCTGCAGGGGGATGCCGCCGGCAGCGCACAGTTCCTCGATCAGGCCGTAGCGGATACCTTCCAGGATCAGGTTGTCCTTTGGCGGGCCCATCAGTACCCCGCCCTTGACCACCCACACGTTCGAGGACGAGGCTTCGGTCAGGAAGCCGTCGCGGAACTGGATGGATTCGGTTGCGTCGTGGTCGACCGCATGCTGCGCGGCCAGGACGTTGCCGAGCAGCGAAATCGATTTGATCTCGCAGCGCAGCCAGCGCCGGTCTTCCATCGACACGCACTGCACGCCGGTGGCGCGCACGGCTGCCGATGGCAAGACGATCGGGTTGGTCATGATGAAGACGGTCGGCGTGACGTCCGCCGGAAACGCATGGCCGCGCCTTGCCACGCCCCGGGTCACTTGCAGATAGGCCATCTGGTCGTCGGCCGGATGACCGGCGACGACCTGCTCGATCAGTGCCATCCATTCGGCTTGGCCATGCGGATTCGGTATGGAAATCGCATCCAGACTGCGAAACAGGCGCGCCATGTGCTGCTGCGGCCGGAACATGCGGCGCGCATAGATCGGGATGACTTCGTAGATGCCGTCGCCGAAGATGAAGCCGCGGTCCAGCACCGACACCTTCGCCTCGCCGATCGGCGTCAGGGCTCCATTGAGATACACCAGCGGTTC
>JACMOV010000231.1 GCA_014377845.1 Herminiimonas sp. | reverse complement strand
CGCAGTGCTGGTGGATGAGATGCTGGCAAGGAATTATCTTGAGGACCTCGCAGGCCGAGACGGCGCATTGCTGTCTGTCATCATGACCAACCCGGCCAGACCGATCGACCCCTATCGCCTGGTTTCCGAGCGGACACTTACCGTCAACACGACTGCTGCCGGCGGGAATGCGAATCTGATGACGCTAGGTATTTGATTTCAAATAAGAAATTCGTGCCGCAAGTTGCCAGAGGTCAAACATTCCAAAATAAAATTCTAAAAGTGTTCGCAAATGCATCTGAATCGTTTTCTTCTGGAATCTTTTTCCGGATGATTTTTCATTCTTGCGTCGATTTGAATATCGAACGAGCCAGCATGCCGATTTAAACACGTCAGGAACTGCGCCAGGCCCTTTCCGTATCCATCCGAATACCCGAGGTCCAACTTATGCCCGAATCGTCTCTGAGCGCGTTTAAACGCGTTTTGAAGACGATTTTTTTTGCTGATTTTAATTGCAACTGCTTGATTTAAAACACTTTCTTTTATTAATGATTTCACTGAGAAAAAAATTGTTTTTTTTAAGAATACATTTCTTTTTTTGGGAACATTTTAATTCGGCAAAAAATTGCTTTTCAGGTTATCCCTTATTATCAATCATCTCAAACATAGAGATAGTAATAAGAAGTAGGGGATAGCGATTTCTGTGGATAACCCGGGTTTTTCTTTTAAATTCAATGAGTAACTCGGTGGATAAAGCTGGGGATAACCGGTGAATATCCTGTGGACGGTTTGTGGATAACTTTTCGACCACTGTGGATAACTTCGCCTTATCCACAATCTGTCCACCGGTTATCCCCAGCTTTATCCACAGACTATAAAGCAACTAAATAATGGGATTAAATAAAAAAGCGCGAAAGTTAAATAACGACAATTTTTTTGATCTGCAAGCTTGCCGACAATATAACTAGTTTTCCAGAAGAAAAAAAGCGAGGGTTTTGCCGTGGTTTTTTTGCTTTTCGGGTTTTGCGGTTGTTCTTTTATTGGTTGTATATATGTTTAGTAGTAATAGTTAACACAGGGTGTTTTCTGTGGATAACCCTGTTTACCTGTTTCCGGTCAGCTACTTACGAGTTGTATAAGTCCTGCATAACCAGGCTGAAATCGAAGGACAGTTTGTGGATAACTTTTCGCAAGGTGACTTTTCCCCCGGTTATCCCCAAACCGTGCACCGCTTGTCCACAGGGTTATGCACAGAAAATAAAGTCGACTCAGTTGCTCCAGATTGCGGTCAGGAGGCTCAGGACGGCGGCGATCATCGGTTCGCTCGCGCGTTTTGCCAACGTGATGAAGGTAAGGTCGGTCGACAGGCTTACCCGGTCGGCGATCACCAGTCCATGCGCGTGCGCTTCGCCGAGCGCGATCGATTCCCGCACGAGCGACAGGCCGACGCCCGACTTCACCAGGTCGAGCATCGAGGGTTCCTGGTCTACCAGCGCCACCTTGTTCGGCGTCGCGCCGTAGCGGGCGAAGGTAGCGGTGAGCAGGCGATTGTGGGCCGACTGTGGCGGTGACCAGATCCACGGCAGTGCGGCGAGCGCCGGCCAGTCCTTGCCGGCGACCCGGTTACGCCAGCCTTGCGGGGCGACGACGTTATAACTGAAGGATGTCAGCTTCTGGAAGTGGCAATCGCGCCCTGGGTCGCCCAGATAATAGCCGCCGTCGAGGGCGCCGCCACGCACCTGCTGCAGTACGTCGCCCGACATGCTGTGCTGCAGTCGCGTCGACAGCATCGGATAGTTTTCAACCAGGCGTTTGAGGAACGGGCCGAGACGGATGAATTCCGGATCGAGGATGGTGCCGATCGCCAGCGCGCCGGAGAGGATCGAGTGCAGGCTTTGCGCGCCCTGGCGAAATTCCGCCATCGCTTCGAGGATGCGCTCGGCGAATGGCAGCAGCTTGGCGCCGTCGTCGGTGAGCATCATGCCGCTCGGGATGCGGGTGAAAAGCTGCAGGTTCAGGCTGGCTTGCAGTGACTTGATCTGCAGGCTCACCGCCGGTTGGGTCAGGTGCAGCTGTTGTGCCGCGCGGGTCAGGTTGCCCTCGTGGGCGACCGCCACAAACGCTTTCAATTGCGTAACGTCCATGTAAGACTGCTCTGGTTTTCATGCACTCAGGAACCATCCATCATAAGCCAGACTTATGAAGGTGCGCGGATAACTCATTGGAATATCCCGCCGAATCGCACTAAGCTCGAGAAAAACCCATTCAACGCCAAAGGAATCCTTATGAAGCTTCAGCACTTTATCAACGGCAAACTGGTCGAATCCACGAGCGGCCGCCAGCAGGATGTATTCAATCCAGCCACCGGCGAGGTCAGCGCACAAGTGGTTCTGGCCAGCGTCGACGAAGTCAATGCCGCCGTGGCTGCTGCCAGCGCAGCCGCGCCTGCATGGGCCGAGATGGCGCCGCTGAAGCGCGCCCGGATCTTGTTCAAGTTCAAGGAGCTGATCGAGAAGAACCACGTGGCTCTGGCCACGGCGATCACGCGTGAACACGGCAAGGTGCTGTCGGACGCGATGGGCGAAGTTACCCGCGGCCTGGAGATCGTCGAGTTCGCCTGCGGCGCACCGCAACTGCTCAAGACCCAGTTCTCCGACAATATCGGCGGCGGCATCGACAACTGGCAAATGCGCCAGCCACTTGGCGTCACGGTCGGCATCACGCCTTTCAACTTCCCGGTCATGGTGCCGTTGTGGATGGCGCCGATGGCCCTTGCCACCGGCAATACGTTCATTCTCAAACCATCGGAACGCGATCCGTCGGCTTCGCTGATGATGGCCGATCTGCTGACACAAGCCGGTCTCCCACCTGGTGTGTTTAACGTCGTCCAGGGTGACAAGGTCGCCGTCGACGCGCTGATTCAGCATCCGGATGTGAAAGCCGTGTCGTTCGTCGGCTCCACGCCGATCGCTGAATACATCTATACCGAAGGTGCCAAGCGCAAGGGCGCCTATCCGCTGCGCGTGCAGGCACTGGGCGGTGCGAAGAACCACCTGGTGGTGATGCCGGACGCGAACCTGGATCAGGCAGTCGATGCGTTGATGGGTGCAGCCTACGGCTCTGCCGGCGAGCGCTGCATGGCGATCTCGGTGGCAGTCGCAGTCGGCAGTGTGGCCGACAAGCTGGTCGAGGCCCTGATCCCGCGCGTCAAGGCGCTGAAGATCATGAACGGCATGGAGAGCGCCGCCGAGATGGGCCCGGTCGTGACAGCCCAGCACAAGGAAAAAATCGAAGGCTACATCCAGACCGGTGTCGATGCCGGCGCCACGCTGCTGGTCGACGGCCGTGGCCACGCTGTAGCGGGTCATGAAAAAGGCTACTTCCTGGGCGGCACGCTGTTCGACCACGTCACATCCGACATGGTGATCTACAAGGAAGAGATCTTCGGCCCGGTGCTGGCGATCGTGCGCGTACCTGATTTCGCCGCGGCTGTCGAACTGATCAACAGCCATGAATTCGGCAACGGCGTGGCGCTGTTTACTTCCGACGGCAATACGGCGCGTGAGTTTTCGCGCCGGATCGAAGTCGGCATGGTCGGCATCAACGTCCCGATTCCGGTTCCGATGGCATGGCATTCGTTCGGCGGCTGGAAGCGTTCGCTGTTCGGCGACACCCATGCCTACGGCGAAGAGGGCGTGCGCTTCTACACCCGCTACAAGTCGATCATGCAGCGCTGGCCGCAAACGATCGACAAAGGCGCCGAGTTCACGATGCCGGTCTCGAAGTAAGAGTAGTTTCGCAGCACCCGACGACGATCAGGAGCAACCCGCATGGCCGAGTCAGCAGGCACGTACGACTACATCATCATCGGCGCCGGCAGCGCGGGCTGCGTGCTGGCCAACCGGCTGACGCAGGACAAGGGCGTCGCAGTACTGCTGCTTGAAGCCGGGGCGAAGGACGATTACGTCTGGATCCATATCCCGGTCGGCTACCTGTATTGCATCGATAATCCACGTACCGACTGGCGCTATCGGACAGAGGCCGATCCGGGTCTCAACGGCCGTAGCCTGCTCTACCCGCGCGGCAAGGTGCTGGGCGGGTCGTCGTCCATCAACGGCATGATCTACATGCGCGGCCAGGACCGTAATTACGATCAATGGGCCGACGCCACCGGCGACGATAGCTGGCGCTGGGACCAGGTACTGCCCCTGTTCAAGCGCAGCGAAGACTACTACGGTGGCGCCAGTGCCTTCCACGGCGCCGGCGGCGAATGGCGGGTCGAGAAGCAGCGCCTGTCATGGGCGATCCTCGATGCGTTTCGCGAGGCGGCGGCGCAAACCGGCATCCCGAAAACCGACGACTTCAATCGCGGCGACAACGAGGGTTGCGGCTACTTCGACGTCAACCAGAAACGCGGCATCCGCTGGAATACCGCCAAGGCTTTTCTGAAGACCGCCAAGCGGCGCGGCAATCTCGACATCATGACCGGCTGCCACGTGCAGCGCCTGGTCATCGACGACAGCGCGGACGGCAAACGTTGCAGCGGCGTCGAATTCACCGGCGGTGGGCGCGCCTGGCACGCCACCGCGACGAAAGAGACGATCCTGTGTGCGGGTGCCGTCGGCTCGCCGCAGGTCCTGCAGTTGTCCGGCATTGGGCCGGCGGCGCTTCTGCAGCAGCACGACGTGCCGGTGCAGGTCGACCTGCCCGGTGTCGGCGAAAACCTGCAGGACCATCTGCAGATGCGCATGGCCTTCAAGGTTACGAATGCGAAGACACTCAACACGATGGCCGGCAACTGGATCGGCAAGATGAAGATCGGTATCGAGTACGCGTTGTTCCAGAGCGGCCCGATGTCGATGGCGCCATCGCAGCTCGGCGCATTCACCCGCAGCGACCCGTCGCAACCGAGTCCCAATTTGCAGTATCACGTGCAGCCGCTGTCGCTGGAAAAATTCGGCGACCCGTTGCACGGCTTCCCGGCCTTCACCGCCAGCATCTGCAATCTGCAGCCGACCTCGCGCGGCCATGTGCGAATCGGCTCCGGCCGTGCCGATGATGCGCCGAAGATCACGGCGAACTACCTGAGCACCGACGCCGACCGCCAGACGGCTGCCGCCGCATTGCGCCTGACCCGCACCATCGTGGCGGCGCCGGCGTTGGCGCGCTACGCACCCGAGGAATTCAAGCCGGGCGCGCAGTTCACGACCGATGCCGAGCTGATGCAGGTCGCCGGCGACATCAGCACCACCATCTTCCATCCGGTCGGCACCTGCAAGATGGGCCGGGCCAACGATCCGATGGCGGTTGTCGACAGCCAGTTGCGTGTTCGTGGCGTGGCCGGCTTGCGGGTGGTCGATGCGTCGATCATGCCGACTATCACATCGGGCAATACCAACTCGCCGACCATCATGATTGCGGAGAAGGCGGCGCAGATGATCCGCGAGGCGCGCACCCGATCGACAGCGGTCCCGGAAGTCGCGACTGCCTGAACCGCCTGAAAAAATGCGGCCGTATCGATCGCGAGATGAAGGCGCGTCGCACCTTTGATCCGGCGCACGACGCAATACTGTAAAAGCAGGCGTTTTAGCGGTTATCTCTTATTGTCAGATAGTGCAGTAACCGTGTACCATGCGGCAAAATAATGCAGTGCTAAAAAAATAAGCAACCAGGAGACACGATGACAGACGTCATCTTGCAAACGAAGAACCTTACCAAGGACTTCAAGGGCTTTACTGCCGTCAGCGACGTCAATCTCGATGTCCAGCGCGGCCATATCCATGCCCTGATCGGTCCGAACGGCGCCGGCAAGACCACCTGCTTCAACCTGCTGACCAAATTCCTGGTCCCGACCTCCGGCCAGATCCTGTTCAACGGCCGCGACATCACGGCCGCCAAGCCGTCGGAGATCGCGCGTCAGGGCGTGATTCGCTCGTTCCAGATTTCCGCCGTGTTTCCACATCTGACCGTGATGGAGAACGTGCGCATCGGGCTGCAGCGCACGCTCGGCACCTCGTTCCATTTCTGGCGCAGCGAAACGTCGCTCGCGCAATTGAACCAGCGCGCACTTGAATTGCTGGACCAGGTCGACCTGAGCGAGTTTGCCAACACTGTGACCGTGGATCTGCCCTATGGCCGGAAGCGGGCGCTGGAGATCGCCACCACGCTGGCGATGGAGCCTGAGCTGATGCTGCTCGACGAGCCGACCCAGGGTATGGGCCACGAAGACGTGGATCGCGTGACCGAGCTGATCAAGAAGGTGTCGGCGGGCCGCACGATCTTGATGGTCGAGCACAACATGAATGTGGTTTCCGGTATCTGCGACCGCATCTCGGTGCTGCAACGCGGTGCGATTCTGGCCGAAGGCACCTACGGCGAGGTCTCCACCAACCCGCAGGTCATGGAAGCCTACATGGGCACCGCCACCGGCGCACTCGAAGGAGCCCACTGATGCGTGCGCAGCCAGAAAACCACGCTGCAACTGCCGTTGCCGCAAACGACGCGGGCGTGACCGGTGTGACTGCGGCGCTCGAGATCCGCAACCTGCAGGCATGGTACGGCGAGTCGCACATCCTGCATGACGTGAACCTGACGGTCGCGCCGGGCGAGGTAGTGACGCTGCTGGGCCGCAATGGCGCCGGTCGCACCACCACCCTGCGCGCCATCATGGGCCTGACCGGCAAGCGCACCGGCTCGATCAAGGTTGGCGGCGTCGAATCGATCGGCATGCCGACCCATCGCATCGCCCATCTCGGCATTGGATACTGCCCGGAAGAGCGCGGCATTTTTTCATCCTTGTCGGCGGAAGAAAACCTGCTGCTGCCACCCTCCGTGTCGCGCACCGAGCAGGGCATGTCGCTGGAAGAAATCTACGAGATGTTCCCGAACCTGGCCGAGCGCCGCAACAGCCAGGGCACCCGGCTGTCGGGCGGCGAGCAGCAGATGCTGGCGGTGGCGCGCATCCTGCGCACCGGCGCGCGTCTGCTGTTGCTGGACGAAATTTCCGAAGGCCTGGCACCGGTGATCGTGCAGGCGCTGGCGCGCATGATCACGACCTTGCGCGCCAAGGGCTACACGATCGTCATGGTGGAGCAGAACTTCCGTTTCGCCGCGCCGCTGGCCGACCGCTTCTACGTGGTCGAGCACGGCCACATCGTCGAGACCATCGCCGCCGATGCGTTGAATGAAAAAATGCCGCTGCTGCATGAACTGCTGGGCGTATAGCGCAGCGTATTACATGCAACAGCAGGACTGAAGTAGCAGCACCAGCAGGCAAAAGCGGCATGCAATAGCCGCTCTGGAAAAAGCAGGCAAGAACAAGAAGAAGCAGCACAAGCAGCAGCTAAAAAAGCCGTACAGAGAACCATAGACCACAGGAGAAGAGCATGAAGGCACCAATCCACACCACAGTGAAGACCATGACGCTGGCGGTTTGCGCTGCGTGCGCAATGTGCGCGATGTCCACCGCTTCGGCGCAGATTTCGGGCGACGTCGTCAAGATCGGCATCATCACCGACATGTCGGGCGTCTATTCCGACATCGACGGCCAGGGCGGCGTCGAAGCAATCAAGATGGCAGTGGCCGATTTCGGCGGCACCGTCCTCGGCAAGAAGATCGAGGTGATGTCGGCCGATCACCAGAACAAGGCTGACATCGCCGCCAGCAAGGCGCGCGAATGGTTCGACCAGCAGGGCGTCGACATGCTAATCGGCGGCACCAACTCGGGTACCGCGCTGGCAGTGTCCAAGGTCGCTGCGGAGAAGAAGAAGCCCTACATCGTCATCGGCGCCGGCACCGCGCGCCTGACCAATGAAGAGTGCACACCTTACACCGTTCACTATGCCTATGACACGGTCGCACTGGCCAAGGGCACCGGCGCAGCCGTGGTCAAGCAGGGTGGCAAGAGCTGGTACTTCCTGACGGCTGATTACGCGTTCGGCACCTCGCTGGAAAACGATACCGCGACCGTGGTCAAGGCCAACGGCGGCACGGTTGTGGGCTCGGTGCGTCATCCATTGTCGGCATCGGACTTCTCTTCGTTCATGCTGCAGGCGCAAGCCTCGAAGGCGCAGATCCTGGGTCTGGCAAATGCGGGCGGCGACACCATCAATTCGATCAAAGCGGCCAACGAATTCGGCGTGACCAAGACGATGAAACTGGCTGGTCTGCTCATGTTCATCTCGGACATCCATTCGCTGACGTTGAACCTGACGCACGGCATGTATCAGACCGACAGCTGGTACTGGGACCAGAGCGACGAGACCCGCAAGTGGTCGCGCCGCTTCTTCGAAAAGATGAAGAAGATGCCGACCAGCCTGCATGCCGCCGATTACTCCGCGACGCTGCAGTACCTCAATGCCGTCAAGGCGATCGGTTCGGATGATCCGGAAAAGATCCTGGCTCACATGAAGAGCGCCAAGATCAACGACATGTATGCCAAGAATGGCTACATCCGTGCCGACGGCACCATGATCCATGACATGTACCTGTTGCAGGTCAAGGAACAGGCACAGTCGAAGTACCCTTGGGATTACTACACTGTCGTGCAAAAGATTCCTGGCGAGCAGGCATTCACGACCAAGGCCGAAACCAAGTGCGCTAGCTGGAAGTAAGAAGCCTGCCGGTTGCGCCCTCGGCGCGGTCCGTGCCGGTTCAGCACAGGCCGCGCCGATCGCGCACGTTTCCTTGCATCCCCATGTGGCCCTCGCCACCTGGTTCGCATCGCATCACTGTTCAGTAACTGCTGAGTCAAGATGGAAATTTTCGGAATCCCCCTGCAAGCGATGCTGAGCCAACTCCTGCTCGGACTGGTCAACGGCTCGTTCTACGCCATGCTCTCGCTTGGCCTGGCCGTGATCTTCGGCCTGCTCAACGTGATCAACTTCGCCCACGGCGCGTTGTACATGATGGGGGCATTCTTCGCCTGGATGGGTTTGACCTATCTCGGCATCAATTATTGGGTGATGCTGCTGGTTGCGCCGCTGCTGGTCGGCGGCATCGGCATCATCATTGAAAAGACCATGCTGCGCTGGCTCTACAAGCTCGACCACCTGTATGGACTGCTGCTGACCTTCGGCGTCACGCTGTTGCTGGAAGGCGTGTTCCGCTCGATCTACGGCGTCTCCGGGCAGCCGTACTCAGTGCCATCGGCACTTTCCGGCGCGACCGACCTCGGCTTCATGGTGCTGCCGAATTACCGCGCCTGGGTCGTCGTGGCCTCACTGCTGGTGTGCTTCGCGACCTGGTTCGTGATCGAAAAAACCAAGCTCGGCGCCTACCTGCGCGCCGGTACCGAGAATCCGAAACTGGTGGAAGCCTTCGGCATCAACGTGCCGCTGATGGTCACGCTCACCTATGGCTTCGGCGTCGCCCTGGCCGCATTCGCCGGTGTGCTGGCCGCACCGGTGATCCAGGTCTCGCCGCTGATGGGATCGAACCTGATCATCACGGTGTTCGCAGTCGTGGTCATCGGCGGCATGGGATCGATCCTGGGCTCGATCGTCACCGGCCTGGCGCTGGGCGTGATCGAAGGCCTGAGCCGGGTCTTCTATCCGGAGATCTCGGCCACGGTGGTGTTCATCATCATGGCGATCGTGCTGATGATTCGCCCGGCCGGCCTGTTCGGCAAGGAAAAATAAACGCAAGACCCTTTTGACTGACGACCACCCATGAACAAGAACATCGGCTACGCGATTGCTTTCATAGCCCTGCTGGCAGCACCCTTTGCGGTGTACCCGGTATTTCTGATGAAGGTATTGTGCTTCGTACTGTTTGCCTGCGCCTTCAACCTGCTGATCGGCTTCACCGGACTGCTCTCCTTCGGCCATGCCGCATTCTTTGGTGGAGCGGGCTACGTGACCGGCTATGCCTTGACGAAAATGGGCTTGCCGATGGAAGCGGGAATCGTGCTCGGCACGCTCGCGGGCGCGCTGATCGGGCTGGTGATGGGCTCGCTGGCGATCCGGCGGCAGGGTATCTACTTCACGATGATCACGCTGGCGCTGGCGCAAATGCTGTACTTTTTCTGCCTGGAGGCGAAATTCACCGGCGGCGAAGACGGCCTGCAGGGTATCCCGCGCGGCAAGCTGTTCGGCATGTTCAATCTCGAAAACGACATGCTGATGTACTACGTGGTGCTGGCGATCGTGATCGCCGGTTTTGCCCTGATCGCGCGGATCGTGCATTCGCCGTTCGGCCAGGTGCTCAAGGCGATCAAGGAAAACGAGCCGCGTGCGATTTCGCTGGGCTACGACGTCGACCGCTACAAGCTGCTGGCATTCGTCCTGTCGGCTGGCCTGGCCGGCCTGGCTGGCGCCACCAAGACCGTGGTGCTCGGCTTCGAGACGCTCACCGATGCGCACTGGTCGATGTCGGGCCTGGTGGTGCTGATGACGCTGGTCGGCGGCCTGGGGACCATCGTCGGGCCGATCGTCGGCGCCATCATCATCATCGCGCTGGAAAACAAGCTGGGCGAGCTCGGCAATTTTCTCGCCGATTACACGACGGTCGAGTGGTTTCGCTCGCTCGGCGAGTCGGTCACCATCGTGACCGGACTGATCTTCATCGTCTGCGTGCTGGCCTTCCGGCGCGGCATCGTCGGTGAGATCGTGGCGCGTTTCAAGCGTCCTTCGGCGTCCTGAGACTGCCCGGTCCGGCGACGCGCTGGACCAAAATCCCGCCTTCGAGAGCAGGGCTTTGAGCCGCAGCCGGTCGCTGCAGGGTCTGCCTGCAGGTGAGCGCCTACTGCGGATGTCGATCCACCAAAACAAGTCAGCGTTACCAGGCCGCCGTGTAGATCGCATGCGCGTCGGCACGCGAGACTTCGCGCGGGTTATTTGTGAGCAGGCGGGTCTGCAGCATCGCGCCATCGGCGAGGCTGTCGATGTCGGTTGCGGCAATGCCGACCTCTCGCAGGCGGGTCTCGATGCCGACCTGCGCTGCCATGTGCTCCATTGCGGCGATCAGTGCATGGCTGCGCGCCTCGGCGCTGCCGGTTGCATCCGGCGCGATGATCGCACACAGCTCGGCGTAGAGCGGTGCCGCATGTGACGCGTTGAAGCGCATGACGTGCGGCAGGACCAGCGCATTCGACAGGCCGTGCGGAACATGGAAGATGCCGCCGATCGGGTAGGCGAGGGCATGCACCGCCGCCACCGGCGCATTCGAAAACGCCTGTCCCGCCAGCATCGCACCGAGCAGCATCGCCTGGCGTGCGGGCAGGTTGCGCCCATTTTCACAGGCTGACACCAGGTTGGCTGACAGGAGTCGCAGCGCCTGCAGCGCCAGCATGTCCGACAGAGGATTCTTCTTGAGCCGGCTGGTATAAGCCTCGATCGCATGCACCATCGCATCGATGCCGGTGGCAGCCGTGACTTTCGGCGGCAGGCCGACCGTCAACTCGGCGTCCAGGGTCACGAGGTCGGCATACAGCTTGGGCGAGACCACGCCCATTTTCGTGGTGGCGCCGGTGGTGACGATCGAGATCGGGGTGACTTCCGAGCCGGTGCCGGCGGTGGTCGGGATCTGTATCAAGGGCAGGCGTGGGCCGATGACATTGCCGATGCCATACATGGCCGATAGCGGTTGTGCACTTGCGGCGAGTACCGCAATGAGCTTGGCGACGTCCATGGAGCTGCCGCCACCCAAGCCGATGATCAGATCCACCTTTGCGGCACGCGCGTCGGCCGCGGCCTGCAACACCACTGCCTCCGGCGGATCGGCGACTACGTCCGACCAGACCGTGACGCGCAGCCCTGCGGCGCGCAGGCTCGCCTCGACCGGCGCGACGAGTCCGGTGCGCAGGAAACCGGGGTCGGTAACGATCAACGCCTTTTTTGCTTTTGGAAAATGTTGTTGCGTTAGTGCGCCGGTCGTGATGCTGGCGCCTGCTTCGGATATGAGATGCGGGACGGTGCTGAACGTAAATGCGGTGGTCATCGGGGGCTCCATTTTGTTTTGTCTTCGCAATCCGGGTGCACGCGAGGATAGCCGGGTACACCGAATCTCGCAAGGCGGATCGGAATGCTTCGTGTCAACGAAACGAAGTGGGTGTAGCTTAAAATACGTAGCCAGTAATCTTCCAGGCAGCTCGGAAAAATTTCAATACTGAATAAATTTAAACCAATAAAATCAATGGCTTATACCTTTATTCGAACACTAGTGCTGTCGATGCGCGCTACGTACCGCATTGCAGCATGACTGATTACCTCATCCTTGGCGCTGCGGCGCTTTTTGCCGGGCTGATCGATGCCGTGGTCGGAGGTGGCGGGTTGATCCAGCTTCCTGCGTTGTTTTCTGCGTTGCCGTCGGTTGCGCCCGCAACCCTGTTGGGCACCAGTAAGCTGGCCGGGGTGTGGGGAACCAGCGTCGCCGCATTCAGTTATTCCCGCCGGGTCAAGGTGATCTGGAGCACGGCGGCGCCGGCGGCAATGGCCGCATTTGGTTTCGCATTCCTCGGCGCTTTCACGGTTACCCGTATCCCGCCAGATTTTCTTCGGCAACTGTTGCCGTTCATTCTCATTGGTGTCGCGTCATACACCTTCTTGCGTAAAGACCTGGGCAGCGTGCATGCTCCGGCACACATTGGGTTTCGGGAGAAGGGCTTTGCGGTCCTGGCGGGAAGCGCGATCGGTTTCTACGACGGATTTTTCGGGCCGGGGACAGGCAGCTTTCTGGTGTTCGTCTTCGTCCGGTTTTTCGGCTTCGATTTCTTGGGCGCGTCTGCAGCCTCGAAGGTTGTCAACGTCGCATGCAACATCGCCGCCTTGATGTGGTTCGGGTATAGCGGCCACCTGATCTGGCAGCTGGGTTTGTTGATGGGCGCATGCAATATTGCTGGCTCGTTGGTGGGAACCCGGCTGGCGATTCGGCACGGCAGCGTTTTTGTGCGGAAGGTGTTCCTGGTCGTGGTGGGCATCCTGATCTTGAAGACGTCATACGACGCATTTCTGAAGTGACGGTTTTCACTGTTTCACGTGGAACTTTCAGAAATTGGATGGATGGCTTCGATACTGTTTCACGTGAAACAGTGTGAGGAGTTGAGCCGTCGTTAACCGCGGTTCCACGTGAAACATGTCAGTCTAAATGGTTGAGATGGGTGAACATATTTCCCGTGCCTCCCGTGTCACCTGTCAAAAAACCTTATAATCTGCCCTCTGTCTCCCGTCTTGCCGAGGACTCTTATGCACTTTCCCACTGAATTCGACGTCATTGTTGTCGGCGGCGGCCACGCCGGCACCGAGGCAGCACTTGCTTCGGCACGGATGGGGCAAAAGACGCTGCTGCTGAGCCACAATATCGAAACCTTGGGCCAGATGTCCTGTAATCCTTCGATTGGCGGCATCGGTAAAGGGCACCTGGTGCGGGAAGTCGATGCAATGGGTGGCGCGATGGCGCTAGCCACTGATGAGGCGGGAATCCAGTTTCGCATCCTGAATTCCTCGAAAGGGCCGGCGGTTCGCGCCACCCGCGCCCAAGCAGACCGCATGTTGTACAAGCAAGCCATTCGCAGTCGCCTGGAGAACCAGCCGAACCTGTTCCTGTTCCAGCAGGCTGTCGACGATCTGGTGGTGGAGGGTGGGCGGGTCGTCGGTGCGGTGACCCAGGTCGGGATCATTTTCCGGGGCCGTGCGGTGGTGCTCACGGCGGGGACGTTCCTTGATGGGAAAATTCACGTCGGCCTTAACAATTATTCCGCAGGAAGGGCAGGTGATCCGCCTGCAGTGTCGCTTTCGGCTCGCTTGAAAGAACTGAAGCTGCCGCAAGGCCGGCTCAAAACTGGTACCCCGCCGCGCATCGACGGCCGGACCATCGATTTCTCGTTGATGCAGGAACAGCCAGGTGACCTCGATCCGGTGCCTGTGTTTTCAGTGCTGGGCAATGCTGGGATGCATCCGCGCCAGGTGCCGTGCTGGGTGACCCACACCAACGAACGTACCCATGACATCATTCGTGCCGCGCTGGATCGCAGTCCGATGTACACCGGCGTGATCGAAGGCGTCGGCCCGCGCTATTGCCCCTCCATTGAAGACAAGATCCACCGGTTCGCCAGCAAGTCCTCGCACCAGATTTTTCTGGAGCCGGAAGGGCTGACTACCAATGAATACTATCCAAACGGAATCTCGACCAGCCTGCCGTTCGACGCCCAATTGGCGCTGGTTCAGTCCATGCGCGGCATGGAGTCGGCACATATCCTGCGGCCCGGCTACGCGATCGAATACGACTATTTCGATCCGCGCGGCTTGAAGTCATCGCTCGAGACGCGGGCGATCGACGGCCTGTTTTTCGCGGGGCAGATCAATGGCACGACCGGATATGAAGAGGCTGCGGCACAAGGCATGCTCGCAGGCCTGAATGCCGCCCTGCAAACGCAGGGGCGGGAGGCCTGGACGCCGCGCCGCGATCAAGCTTATCTCGGGGTGCTGGTCGACGACCTGGTGACACAGGGCGTGCAGGAGCCGTATCGGATGTTCACCAGTCGCGCCGAATACCGCCTGAGCCTGCGGGAAGACAATGCCGATCTGAGACTCACTGAAATTGGCCGCATCCTCGGTTGCGTCGGTGATGCCCAATGGGCCCTGTTCGAAACCAAGCGGGAATCGGTTGAACGTGAAATGCAAAGGCTGAAATCGACCTGGGTTAACCCGCGCATCGTGGCCGATTCCGAGGCCGAACGTCTTCTTGGCACTGGCTTGGAACGGGAGTATGCGCTCGCTGACCTTTTGCGGCGGCCCAATGTCAGCTACGATGCATTGATGAGCCTGCGTGGTTTGCAGGGCGAGGATCTGGCGGGCCCCGGCGTGACCGACGACGTGGTCAAGGAGCAGATCGAAATCCAGCTGAAGTACGCCGGCTATATCGAGCGCCAGGCAAAGGAAGTCGAGCGACACGAGCATTACGAGCACCTCGCCTTGCCTGCCGATTTCGATTATCTCAACGTTGCGGCGCTTTCGATGGAAGTGCGCCAGAAACTGAACCGGCAGCGCCCGGAGACTCTGGGACAGGCGTCGCGGATTTCAGGCGTGACACCAGCTGCGATCTCCCTGTTGCTGGTGCACCTGAAAAAACGGGGGCCGGGTGAATTTGCCGCCGCACGATCCGCCGCGCCCGCTGCGGTCTGACAGGCAGCCGCTCAGATGAAGCCTGGCAGTACGATTTCACTCGCCGAGCGGGCCACGTTCCAGGGCATCCTGGAGCAGAGTGCAAGCGCAATGGGTGTCACGCTCGATGCGGGTCAGGTCGGGCAGCTGCTCGACTACCTTGGCTTGCTCGCCAAGTGGAATGCGGTCTATAACCTGACGGCGGTGCGCGATCCGGCACAAATGGTCACGCAGCATCTGCTCGATTCGCTGTCGGTCGTGCCGGCGTTCCGGGAAGCCCGGCGGGTTCTCGACGTGGGTGCTGGCGGCGGTCTGCCGGGAATCGTGCTGGCGATCTGGGCCGGGGTTGCCCATCCTGACATGCGCATTGCGCTGATCGATACGGTTAGCAAAAAAACTGCGTTCCTGACCCAGGTGAAGGCCGAGCTCGGCCTGGCGAACGTGACCGTCCACACCGGCCGCGTGGAGCAGTTGCAGGTTGACAGCCCGTTCGATGCGATCACCTCGCGCGCCTTTGCGGAATTGACCGATTTTGTGACTTGGTCAGGACACCTGTTGTCGGACGATGGACGATTCATCGCGATGAAAGGTGTTCTGCCGGGAGATGAGATCCGCAGATTGCCGGCTGGCTGGGTGGTTGAATCCATCCAGCCGCTGGCTGTGCCAACCCTGGCGGCGCAACGGCACCTGATCGTGATCCGGCGCGAAGGTGACCAATTGGCGCAGCCACTGCAGCTGCTACAACCGGCGCAGCCGCAATGAAAGAGAACTGCGTCCAGGAAGAAATTTTGAGGACTCCGGGCTTACAATACGACCGCACGCTGACACCTGCGTGCGCTTCGGCATACTCCTGACGACGGATCGATCTTTCCCATGGCAAAAATTTTCTGCGTCGCAAATCAAAAAGGCGGCGTCGGCAAGACCACCACCGCAGTGAACCTGGCGGCCGGCCTCGCCCAGTTGAAGCAACGGGTGCTGCTGGTCGACCTCGACCCGCAAGGCAATGCAACCATGGGCGCCGGCATCAACAAGTCGACCCTGACCTCCTCGATCTATGAAGTCCTGCTCGGGATGGCCGATGTCGCCACTGCGCGCGTGCGCTCCGAGAATGGTGGCTTCGACGTGCTGCCCGCCAACCGCGAACTGGCCGGCGCCGAAGTGGAAATGGTCGAGCTGGAGCAACGCGAAACGCGCCTCAAGCAGGCCCTGCGGCTGGTTGCAGACGACTACGACTTCATGCTCATCGACTGCCCGCCGGCGCTGTCGATGCTGACCTTGAATGGCCTGTGTGCAGCGCATGGCGTGATCATCCCGATGCAGTGCGAGTACTACGCATTGGAGGGACTGTCGGACCTGGTCAACACGATCAAGAAGGTGCACGCCAAGCTCAACCCCGATCTCAAGATCATCGGTCTCCTGCGCGTCATGTTCGACACCCGGATGACGCTGTCGCAGCAGGTCTCGGCGCAGCTCGAATCGCATTTCGGCGACAAAGTCTTCAAGACGATCATTCCGCGCAACGTGCGGCTGGCGGAAGCGCCGTCGTACGGCATGCCGGGCGTGACCTTCGATCCATCGTCCAAGGGCGCACAGGCCTACATCGCCTTTGGCGCGGAGATGGTGCAGCGGGTGTCGCAGCAGATGGCGGAGCCGCCGCGTGCCGCCGTGCAGGCCTGAGCCTGCCGACGCGCGCCATCGCCGAACCAGCATTTACCGCAGCACCATTGACCGCAGCACCATGATTAAAATCCTGCAATCCGGGGCCAGCTTCATGCAATCCAATCCGTCCTTCGACACCGATCATCAAACGCCAGCAAATCGAGAATCCATGGTTACCAAAAAACACAAGGGCCTCGGCCGCGGCCTCGATGCACTGCTCGGTGGATCGGTCGATTTCGCCGAGCTCGCGCCGATCCCGGGCGCGCCGTCGACGCTGCCAGTGACGAACCTGCAGGCCGGCAAATACCAGCCGCGTACCCGCATGGACGAGGGCGCGCTCAATGAACTGGCGGCCTCGATCAAGGCGCAAGGCTTGCTTCAGGCGATCCTGGTGCGCCCGATCAGCGCCGCCGATGGCCTGCCACAGTACGAGATCATCGCCGGCGAACGCCGCTTCCGTGCCGCCCAGTTGGCCGGCCTGACGGAGGTGCCGGTGCTGGTCAAGGACGTGGAAGATCAGGCTGCAGCGGCCATGGCCCTGATCGAGAACATCCAGCGCGAAGACCTGAATCCGCTGGAAGAAGCGCAGGGCATCCAGCGCCTGATCAGCGACTTCGACTTCACGCATGAACAAGCGGCCGGCGCGGTCGGCCGCTCCCGCAGTGCCGTATCAAACCTGTTGCGGCTGCTAAACCTTGCCAAGCCGGTGCAAACGATGCTGATGGCAGGCGACCTCGACATGGGCCATGCCCGGGCCTTGCTTGCCGTCGATGCCGCCACCCAGATCACGTTGGCAAATCAGGTCGTCGCCAAACGGATGTCGGTGCGCGAAGCCGAGCGTCTGGTGATCCGCACCGCCAGCGAGCAGGCGGCTGGCGAAAAGCCGCGCGAACCCGTCCGGGCAAAGTCGCGCGACCTCAAGAACGTCGAGGAAGAGCTGTCCGATCTGCTCGCCACCGCAGTCACGATCAAGATCGGGCCGCGCAACCACGGCACGCTCTCGATTGCCTTCGCCAGCAATGATGCGCTTGAGGATGTGATCGCTCGCTTGCGTGGTGCCACAGTTCCTGGCTGACACCCGGAAAGTTGCAATAAGTCAAAGCAACGACGCGGGTGTTGGATGCAGCGCACCAATGTCGGGAATCTACCAAACCGTGAGCGTTTCTTGGGCAGCAAAGGTTTGACGGACGTTGAGGATTCCACTTATAATCCCGTGGCTTTGTGATGCACCCAACAGAATTTCATACGGTCTGGCGCCGATGTCGCGCTGGCCAGCAGAGTTCGCACCCCCTGGAATCGTATGCTGCGCGTCGTCCTCCTGCAACTAGCGACTACGGTCGTTGCGGCCTGCGTCGCTGGCATATTGGGCGGGATCCCGGCGCTGGTTTCTGCCTTGTTGGGCGGTCTGTGCTGCGTGGTGCCGAACGGCTTGTTCGCCCTGCGCCTGTTTGCGAATGCCCAAGGCGTGAACGGCGCCAACCCGATGTCTTTTTTCATCGGTGAATTTATAAAGATTGCATTGACGGTGGCGCTGCTCGGCGCGGCCGCCTGGCTGTATCACGATCTGAACTGGCTGGCGCTGATCGCCGCTTTCATCGTGGCACTCAAAAGTTACATCATCTTATTATTTAGGCACTGACATGGCGACTGAAATGGCTGCTGCAGCGGCGAGTGAAGCGGCGAACGAGGCGGCAACGCACGCCCCGACCGCTTCCGAATACATTATTCATCACCTGACACATTTCTCGTCGAGGCACCAGGACAAGATCATCGATTTCTCGATCGTTAATCTGGATACGATTTTCTGGTCGCTCGCCATCGGCATCATCGGTTCGTTCTTCATGTGGAAAGCCGCACGCCGCGCAACCTCAGGCGTTCCTGGCCGGTTCCAGGCAATGGTCGAGATCGTCGTCGAAATGGTCGAAGACCAGTCCAAGGCAATTATCCATGGCAACCGCGCATTCATCGCGCCGCTGGCCCTGACGGTGTTCGTCTGGGTGCTGCTGATGAATTCGATGGACTTCCTGCCGGTCGACATGTTCGATCGCCTGTTCAAGCTGGTCGGCCTCGGTCATGTGATTCATTTCCATCGTGCGGTTCCGACCGCCGACCTGAACGGCACCCTCGGCATGGCGCTCGGCGTGTTTGCGCTGATGATGTTCTATAACATCAAGATCAAGGGTGTCGGCGGTTTCGTGCATGAACTGTTCTGCGCGCCGTTCGGCTCCCATCCGCTGCTCTGGCTGCCGAACCTGGGGCTGAACATCATCGAATTCGTTGCAAAGACCGTATCGTTGGGCATGCGACTTTTCGGCAACATGTATGCAGGCGAACTGATCTTTCTCCTGATCGCCCTGCTCGGTTCCACGGCGACATGGTGGGGTTTCGGCATGCACGTGATCGCCGGGTCGGTATGGGCAATCTTTCATATCCTGATCGTGTTGTTGCAGGCGTTTATTTTCATGATGCTGACCCTGGTGTACGTCGGGCAGGCGCACGAAGGACACTGATCGCAGGCTGATCAGGGTGGCAGGAATTCGGTTGGCAGGATGGCAGTGACGGTTTCGCAGGTTTTTGTTTTTTACTTTTTTACTTTTCAATATCCAAGGAGTTTTTCATGACTGACGTCGCATTCGTAGCATTGGCTTGTGGTTTGATTATTGGTCTCGGTGCTATCGGCGCATGTATCGGTATCGGCATCATGGGCGGCAAGTTCATTGAAGCCTCGGCACGTCAGCCAGAACTGATGAACACGCTCCAAACCAAGATGTTCCTGCTGGCCGGTCTGATCGACGCTGCGTTCCTGATCGGTGTCGGTATCGCGATGATGTTCGCGTTCGCCAATCCGTTCATCAAGGGCTGACCAGCTCATTCTCATCCCGCCGGGCGCCTGATCGCATGATCCGGCGCCCGGTACACGTTATTCTGAGAAGGAAACTACCGTGAACTTAAATGCAACATTAGCTGCACAGTTCGTGGTCTTCTTCATCCTGGCGATGTTCACGATGAAATTCGTGTGGCCGCCGCTGATGAAAGCGCTCGACGATCGCGCGCAGAAGATTGCGGATGGACTGGCTGCCGCCGACCGTGGCAAGGCAGAAATGGCTGCCGCTGAAAAGCGCGTGCAGGCGGAACTGTCGGGTGCGCGTGACGAAGGCCAGAAGCGTATCGGCGAAGCCGAGAAACGCGCTGCAAGCATCATCGACGATGCCAAGAAGACCGCCGGCGAAGAAGCTGCACGCATCGTCGCCGCAGCACATGACGACGCGCAGCAGCAGGTCACCCGTGCTCGTGAAGAGCTGCGCGGCCAGGTCGCAACCCTCGCAGTCAAGGGCGCGGAGCAGATCCTCAAGCGCGAAGTCAATGCAGCGGCGCACGCCGATCTGCTGGCCCAACTGCAGACAGAGCTGTAATCATGGCCGAACTCGCAACCATTGCCCGTCCTTACGCTGAAGCATTGTTCCGTGTCGCCAAAGCCGGCAACCTGTCGGTCTGGTCCGACGTCGTGACTGAAATGGCGCATGTCGCATCCCATCCCGATGTGCAGGCGCTGTCGCACAATCCGAAAATTCTCGACAGCGACATGGCCGCGACTTTTCTGTCGCTGCTGAAATCGCCGATCAATGACGAAGCCAAGAACTTCATCACGATGCTGGTCGAGAACGGCCGCATTGCGCTCCTGCCGGAAATTGGTACGCAGTTCCATGCATTGAAAAATGCTCAGGAAGGCGCAGCCGATGCCGAGATCACCAGCGCATTCGCGATTTCTGCGGCGCAGGTCGATGCTTTGGTTGCGGCGCTGGAAAAGAAGTTCGGCCGCAAGCTCAATCCGTCGGTGAGCGTGGACAATGCCCTGATCGGCGGCGTGCGCGTGGTCGTTGGCGACGAAGTGCTCGATACCTCGGTGCGCGCCAAGCTGCAACAGATGCATGTTGCGCTGACCGCCTGAGTTTTTGCATTCAAAGCGTTACGCTGCCCGCCAACGGCGCCTGCCTGCCGCATTGGCGAAGATTAAATTTTAGGAGTTAACATGCAACTCAACCCGTCCGAAATCAGCGAATTGATCAAGAGCCGGATCCAAGGCCTCGGCGACACCGCCGAGATTCGCAACCAGGGTACCGTGATCTCGGTCTCCGATGGTATCTGCCGCATTCACGGTCTGTCGGACGTGATGCAGGGCGAGATGCTGGAATTTCCAGGCAACACGTTCGGACTCGCGCTGAACCTGGAGCGTGATTCGGTCGGCTCGGTGATTCTGGGCGACTACGAGCACATCTCCGAAGGCGACACGGTCAAATGTACCGGCCGCATCCTGGAAGTGCCGATCGGTCCTGAACTCAAGGGTCGGGTCGTCAACGCCCTCGGCCAGCCGATCGACGGCAAGGGCCCGATCAACGCCAAGCTGTCGGCGCCGATCGAAAAGATCGCGCCAGGCGTGATCGCCCGTCAATCCGTTTCGCAGCCAATGCAGACCGGCCTGAAATCGATCGACGCCATGGTGCCGATCGGTCGCGGCCAGCGCGAACTCATCATCGGCGACCGCCAGACCGGCAAGACCGCGGTGGCGATCGATGCGATCATCAACCAGAAGGGTCAGAACGTGACATGTATCTATGTCGCCATCGGCCAGAAGGCTTCCTCGATCAAGAACATCGTGCGTTCGCTGGAACTGCATGGCGCGATGGAATACACGATCGTGGTTGCTGCTTCGGCTTCCGAGTCGGCCGCCATGCAGTTCGTCTCGCCGTACTCGGGTTGCGCCATGGGCGAATACTTCCGTGACCGCGGTGAAGATGCACTGATCGTGTACGACGATCTGTCGAAGCAAGCCGTGGCGTACCGTCAGGTCTCGCTGCTGCTGCGCCGTCCACCAGGCCGCGAAGCGTATCCTGGTGACGTGTTCTATCTCCACAGTCGGCTGCTCGAGCGCGCAGCACGTGTGAACCCGGACTACGTCGAAGCCTTTACCAAAGGTGAAGTCAAGGGCCAGACTGGTTCGCTGACCGCACTGCCGATCATCGAAACCCAAGCCGGTGACGTTTCCGCATTCGTGCCGACCAACGTGATTTCGATTACCGACGGCCAGATCTTCCTGGAAACCTCCCTGTTCAACTCGGGTGTGCGGCCAGCGATCAACGCCGGTATCTCGGTGTCGCGCGTCGGTGGCGCTGCCCAGACCAAAGTCATCAAGGGCCTGTCCGGCGGTATCCGTACCGATCTGGCGCAGTACCGTGAGCTGGCTGCGTTCGCGCAGTTCGCCTCCGACCTCGATGAATCGACCCGCAAGCAGCTCGACCGTGGCGCCCGCGTGACGGAACTGCTGAAGCAGGCCCAGTACTCGCCGTTGCCGATCTCGCTGATGGCAGTCTCGCTGTTTGCCGTCAACAAGGGCTATTTCGACGATATCGAAGTCAAGAAAGTGCTGCCATTCGAAGCCGGTCTGCATGGTTTCATGAAGACCAGCCACGCCGCGGTTCTGCAGAAGATCGAAGACAGCAAGGCGCTCGACAAGGACAACGAAGCAGCGTTGGCCGCGGCGATCACCAGCTTCAAGAAATCCTTCTGAGCACCGGCAACGGACAGAACCATCGACCGGCTTTAAGGAGTAGGGACTCATGGCGGTAGGCAAAGAGATACGTGGCAAGATCAAGAGCGTCGAAAATACGAAGAAGATCACCAAGGCGATGGAGATGGTCGCCGCATCCAAAATGCGCAAGGCGCAAGAACGGATGCGTGCGGCCCGGCCATACAGCGACAAGATTCGCAACATCGCATCGAACCTGGCGCAGGCCAATCCGGAATACACGCATCCCTTCCTGGTGAAACAGGAAAATGCGAAGACGGTGGGATTCATCGTCGTCACCACCGACAAGGGTCTTTGCGGCGGCCTGAACACCAATTCATTGCGGCTGGTGACGACCAAGGTGCGCGATCTGGAATCGAAAGGCAACAAGATCGAAGCGGTTGCGATCGGCAACAAGGGTCTGGGTTTTCTGAACCGGATCGGCGCCAAGGTGGTCTCGCATGCGATCCAGCTGGGCGACACGCCGCACCTGGACAAGCTGATCGGCCCGGTCAAGGTGCTGCTGGATTCGTACCAGGAAGGCAAGCTCGATGCGGTGTACCTCGTCTACACGAAGTTCATCAACACGATGAAGCAGGAGCCGATGCTGGAGCAATTGCTGCCACTGGCGGCCGACCGCTTCAAGGGCGACAAGGGCGAGCAGCATTCGTGGGATTACATCTACGAGCCGGAAGCGCAGACCGTGATCGATGAGCTGCTGGTGCGTTACGTCGAGGCGCTGGTGTATCAGGCAGTCGCCGAAAACCTCGCATCGGAGCAATCCGCACGGATGGTGGCGATGAAGTCGGCCAGCGACAACGCGGGTAATGTGATCGGTGAGCTGAAGCTTATCTATAACAAGACGCGTCAGGCTGCGATCACCAAAGAGCTTTCCGAGATTGTTGCCGGTGCGGCAGCTGTCTAACAACAGATTTTAAATTACTTATATTGAAGGAACGAACATGGCTGACGGCAAAATCGTTCAGTGTATCGGTGCTGTGGTGGACGTCGAGTTCCCCCGCAATGCGATGCCCAAGGTGTATGACGCCTTGAAAATGGCGGGCTCGGAATTGACCCTGGAAGTGCAGCAGCAGCTGGGCGACGGTATCGTGCGCACCATCGCGCTGGGTACCTCCGAGGGCCTGCGCCGCGGCATGATGATCCAGAACACGGGTCATCCGATCATGGTCCCGGTCGGCAAGGCGACGCTCGGCCGCATCATGGACGTGCTGGGCAACCCGATCGACGAATGCGGTCCGGTCAGCCATGAAAAGATGGCCTCGATCCATCGCAAGGCGCCAGTGTATGACGAACTGTCACCATCGCAGGATCTGCTGGAGACCGGCATCAAGGTCATCGACCTGGTGTGTCCGTTCGCCAAGGGCGGTAAAGTCGGCCTGTTCGGTGGCGCTGGCGTCGGCAAGACCGTCAACATGATGGAACTGATCAACAACATCGCAAAAGCGCACAGCGGCTTGTCCGTGTTCGCCGGCGTGGGTGAGCGTACTCGTGAAGGTAATGACTTCTATCACGAGATGGCCGATGCCAAGGTGGTCGATCTCGAAACCCCGGAAAACTCCAAGGTTGCGATGGTCTACGGCCAGATGAACGAACCACCAGGTAACCGTCTGCGCGTCGCGCTGACCGGCCTGACGATTGCCGAGTCGTTCCGGGATGAAGGCAAGGACGTGCTGTTCTTCGTCGATAACATCTACCGCTTCACGCTGGCTGGTACCGAGGTCTCCGCGCTGCTCGGCCGTATGCCGTCGGCCGTGGGTTATCAGCCGACCCTGGCCGAAGAGATGGGCCGCCTGCAAGAGCGGATCACCTCGACCAAGACCGGTTCGATCACCTCGATCCAGGCCGTCTACGTGCCAGCCGACGATTTGACCGATCCATCGCCTGCGACCACCTTCGCCCACCTGGACTCCACCGTGGTTCTGTCGCGTGACATCGCCTCACTCGGTATCTATCCTGCGGTCGATCCGCTCGATTCGACCTCGCGTCAGCTCGACCCGCTCGTCGTCGGTCAGGAACACTACGACACCGCGCGTGCCGTGCAGATGACCCTGCAACGCTACAAGGAACTGCGT
>JACMOV010000230.1 GCA_014377845.1 Herminiimonas sp. | reverse complement strand
TGGTGGCCTGACGAAACAGGTCCTGCGCATCCTTGACGAGAGTGCGCATGTCGGTGCGGGCAGTTTTAACGTTCGTTTGCATCATGGTAAAGCTCCTGGTTCGAAAGTGGAATTCGTACGCCGCAACTGGGGATTCACGGTACCAGTGGGACGATAGACGCATTCATCCCGGGATTCAGTACGGCACCGTACATAATATTCTTCTTTCAACTTTCAGGCCCTGCGCCAATGCGTGCCCATGGCGATGCTCGCTGGTGAATCAGACACCAGGCGTGCAGTCCGCGCAGTGGTCGATCTCCGGCAAGCCGTGCCGCAGCTTTTCGTTGAGTTCACGCAGCGCGGTACGCAGGCCCTCCTCGACCACCGGGTGATAGAACGGCATGTCCAGCATCTGCGACACCGTCATCTCTGCTTGCAGCGCCCATGCCATCAGGTGCGCCAGATGCTCGGCGCGCGGCCCGCATAATTCCGCGCCAAGGAAGCGTCCGGAGCCATAGGCACCATACACGCGCAGCAAGCCGTGGTTCTGCAACATGACGCGGCTGCGGCCCTGATTGACGAAGCTGACTTCGCCACTGGCGGTGCCGCCGGTTTCCAGCGCATGGAATCCGGTTCCGACCACGGCGACCTGCGGATCGGTGAAGGCGATGGCCAGCGGCACCCGCCGCAATCCCGGCTGCACGTCCGGAAAGCGGCCGGCATTGTCGCCGGCAATGCGTGCCTGGTCGGCGGCTTCATGCAGCAGCGGGCGCTCGCTGGCCGCATCGCCGGCGATGAAGACCGTGCTCTCGCCACACTGCATCGTGTAGCGATCGAATAGCGGGATGCCGCGCTTGTCGAGCGCGAGACCGGTGGCCGGCAACATCAGGCGTTCCAGATTGGGAATACGTCCGGTTGCCGCCAGCACCAGGTCGAATGCCTCGGTGCGGGGTACGCCATCGATGCAGCGCCAGGCCAGCGTGACGCCGTTCGCGTCGCGGACCACGCCGCTGATCGTCGTGTTCAGGCGCAGGTCGAGTTCCGATTGCATTGCCAGTTCGGCGCTGTCGCGTACCGCCGGGTCGCTGATGCCCGCCAGTTGCGTGCCGCGTCCGAAGAACGCCACCCGCACGCCGAGCCGGTGCAGCGCCTGGCCGAGCTCGAGGCCGATGACACCGGTCCCGATCACGGCAATCGAGGCCGGCAGGTCGGTCCAGTCGAACACGTCCTCGCTGGTGATCAGGCGGTCACCGGCGGCAAGCAGCTCCGGTGGTGTCTGGGGCCGCGATCCGGTGGCGATCACGACCTGGCCGGCGTGCACCGTGGTGTGATCGTCGATCTGGAGGGTGTGGGCATCGATGAAGTGCGCATGGCCGCGCAACCGGTCTTCGGCGGGGATGGCCTCGACACCTTCCAGCACGAAGCCGACGAAGTGGTCGCGCTCGCGTCGCACCCGCGCCATCACTTCACGGCCATCGATGCGCCGCGCGCCGGCATGTACGCCGAATGCGGGCGCGATGCCGATCATGTGCGCCGCTTCGGCCGCGGCAATCAGCAGTTTGCTGGGCATGCAGCCGACCCGGGCGCAGGTGGTGCCATATGGCCCACCTTCGATCAGGACGACCCGCTTGCCGTGCGAGCGTGCCGCCCGATAAGCGGCGAGTCCAGCGCTGCCGGCGCCGATGACGGCGACCTCGGCTGTGATGTTTTCAGTTGCGGCTCCCATTGTGGCTTCCACTGCGGCACCTCCGTCTTGAGTCGGGCTGCCAGTGTACGGCACAGGACCGGCTTTGGTTACCGACCAGGCAATGGCGAACGCTACTGGCTCATCTGGGCCTGCGCCACCGAACGGATCTGGAACCGGCCATCGTTGTTGAACAACCAGGTTTCGGACATCTCGAGCTTGCCGTTGCGCAGCAGATGGCTTGCCGGCTTGGGAAAAGGCGCGGTGTTGCGAAGCGAGCCGAGCGCAGTCGCCTCGGTCGCGCCATCGTGGTTGGTGCGAACGATATCGCTGCGCAGCAGCTTGCCGCTGCCATCGACCGAAAACTTGACCACGATGACTGCGCGCAGCAGCGCCTGCGGCTGGCCAAGATAAACCTTGGTCGAATTGACTTCGCTGATGCGCAATGCGATGTCGCGCTTGTAGGCATCCACGGTGCGTGCGGTCGAAGTGGCATCCGAAGTCGTCTCGGCACGCTCGATGCGCGACAGCGCGGCGGGCGTGGGCGTGGCGCCCTGTTGCGATGGCGGCGATGAGGAGCAGCCCGCCAGGATCGCTGCAATCGCAGCAGCAATCGCAGCCGGCACCACATTAAAGAATGACAGAATTTTCAAGAGACCCTCGCGAGAGTGGCGACGTCGCTGCGCCATGCCGAAAGTGTGGCACACACGGACGTGCTCGGCAAAGGTTATGCGGGGAGCCCGAGCAGGTCAGGCGGAACACGCTCTAGCGCAGGCTCTTGAGATACCTGGCGGGAGCCGGCGCCGGTTGCCCCGGTTCGTTCGGCGCCGCCTGCGGTAAACCGGAAGGCGATGCAGGCCGCGATTTTGACGCAGCGGCAGTGACCGTGCCGGCCGCACCCGCACCGAGCTTGCGTGCCCGCTCGGGTTGCTCCTGCTCGAACGCCAGCCGCATCTGCATCAGCGCCAGGGCGGCATCCGACACGTTCTCATGCTCGGAGGTGAGGCACTGCAGCAGGACGGCGTCGGCATACTGCCAGTCGCGTCCGAACTTGAGCACGTCGATCTCCGGCTCCCCTGCGCGCCGAACCAGCTTCCATAACGCGACCGCGTGCTTGACCTGATCGGTTTCGAAGTAGTTGACTGCGGAAGGCGTTGTCATGACCGGCCCGGTTGGTTGAATGCTGCGAGGGTTGAACGGCCGCGCCTCATGCGGCAGCGGCGGTTCCCGAAACCCGTTCGCCATGCTCGATTTCATCGAGGCCGATATCTTCTTCCACTTGCGTCACGCGCAGCCCGAACACGATCTTCAGCACGCTCAGGATCAGCAGCGTCATGCCGCCTGCATAAACGATCGTCACGCCCACGCCTAGCGCCTGGGTTACCAGGCTTCCCTCGACGCCGCCGATCGCCTTGACGGCAAACACGCCCGTGAGAAGTGCGCCAACGATGCCGCCGACTGCGTGGACGCCGAATACATCGAGCGAATCGTCATAGTTGAAATAGCCTTTGATCGACGTGGCCGCCAGAAAGCAGGCGGCGCCACCGACCGCGCCGATGACCAGCGCGCCGCCGATGCCGACGAAACCGGAAGCCGGCGTGATCGAGACCAGGCCCGCGACCGCGCCGGAAACCAGGCCGAGCACCGATGGCCGGCCCCGGGTCAGCCATTCGGCCGCCATCCACGCCAGCGCCGCCGCCGCGGCGGCGACCTGGGTGACGGTCATCGCCATGCCGGCACGGCCGTCCGCCGCGCCAGCCGAGCCCGCGTTGAAGCCGAACCAGCCGACCCACAGCAGCGAGGCGCCGATAACAGTCAGGCTCAGATTATGCGGCGACATCTGGATGCGCCGGTAACCGAAGCGCGGTCCGACGATGATTGCCGCCACCAGACCGGAAACCCCGGCATTGATATGCACCACCGTACCGCCGGCAAAATCGAGAACGCCGCGCGCCGCCAGCCAGCCGTCCGGTGCCCAGACCCAGTGCGCTACCGGCACGTACACCAGCAGGGACCAGAGGATCGTGAAGACGATCATCATCGAGAACTTGATCCGCTCTGCGAAGGCGCCGGTGATCAGCGCCGGGGTGATGATGGCGAATGTCATCTGGAACATCATGAACACGCTTTCGGGCACCGTTGGCGCGAGGGCGTGGACGGTGACCTGGTTCGAATCTTTCAGATACGTCATGCCGTTCAGCATCCAGCGATCGAGACCACCGATGAAAGGCGATCCGGCCGTGAAGGCCAGACTATAGCCGGCGATCACCCAGAATAGCGTGATCACGCAGGTCGTCACAAAACTGTGCGCCATGGTGTCGAGAACATTTTTTCTGCGCACCATGCCTGCATAGAACAGTGCCAGTCCGGGAATCGTCATGAGCAGGACCAGCGCAGTCGAGGTCAGCATCCACGCGGTGTCGCCTGCATTGATGGCCGTCGCACCCACCAGCGTGCCTGGCAGCGTCGGTGCCGACGGCGTCGCGTTTGCCGGCAGCGACGCCGCCATCGCGGCAACTGGCCGGGCTGGCGAAACCGCTTCCGCAACGAGCTGAATTTTCGCTGGCGCCGGCACGGTCGCAGGCGCCACCGACGTGGCGAGAGGCTTCGTATCCTGCGCCAAAGCGGGCTGTGCGCTCGAAACAATCACGCCCAATAATCCGACCCCCAACCCGACAATGAATGCCCGAACTCGCCCCATTTCCTTCTCCCGTATCGATCCTTGCAAATGCCGCGAAGATGCGTGTTGGAGCAACGTGATAGTTGCTTCGGCGCATAGCTTTCCTAATTGCAATTCGGACGGTAGCGAGATAGTTTCTTTTAGTAATCAATAATTAATGTCACATAATGATTTGCCAAGTTGGTGCATGGCGTCATCGCGCCTTGGACGGTATCCCGGACAGGTCGTGACGTTTGTACGGAACGGTTTTGACTGCAGGCTGACCGCATGGTGATTTGCCATGTTGAAGCAGATGGTGTGGCGTCAACGTTTGCCGTCGGCGATTGCGCGCCTCGTGCGCTCCTAAACCCGCAGCGATTGACGAAACCGTTCTGTCGCTGCCATCAACGCACGCGCGGTTCCGGGTTCGAAAGCAGCATGACCGGCATCGTCGACCATCTCCAGGCGCGCCTGCGGCCAGGCCTGATGCAATCGCCAGGCCGACACCGGCGGGCAGACGATGTCGTAGCGGCCCTGCACGATCACTGCCGGCAGGTGCGCGATCCGTGGCACGTTTTGCAGCAACTGGTCCGGCGCCATGAAACCATCGTGCAGAAAATAATGCGCCTCGAGACGGCCGACACCCAGGCTCACCGCATCGGAGCTGAAGTCTTCGATTGCCGCCGGATCGGGCCGCAGGTACAGGCAGCGGCCCTCGTAGCGACTCCAGGCGCGTGCCGCCGGCGCATAGATCGCGGGATCGTCGGAAAACAGGCGCTGCCGATAGGCCTGCAGCAGGTCGTGTCTTTCGGCCGGTGGTATCGGCGCCACGAATTCCGCATGCACCTCCGGAAAAAACTGCTCCATGCCATACAGGAACCAGTCGATCTCGCTGCGGCTGCACAGAAAAATCCCGCGCAGGATGAAGCCGAGGCAGCACTGCGGATGCGTCTGCCCGTACGCCAGCGCCAGGGTCGATCCCCAGGAGCCGCCGAACACCAGCCAGCGCTCGATGCCCAGCATGCGACGCAACTGTTCGATATCGGCGATCAGCAGTGGCGTGGTGTTGTCGCGGTACTCGCCCAGCGGCGTCGATTTGCCGGCACCGCGCTGATCGAACAGCACGATCCGGTAATGTGCAGGATCGAAGAACTGGCGCTGCCGCGGCGAGGTGCCGCTGCCCGGCCCACCGTGCAGGAACAACACCGGCTCGCCATCCGGATTACCGCTCTCCTCCCAATACAGCGTGTGCCGCGCATCGACGGCGAGCATCCCGGTACGATACGGCGCAATCGGGGGAAAGAGAATTGCGTCGACGGAGGAATCGGGCATGGCGGGTCCTGTAAAGGGCGAGGCGGAAATCGACACACGGCGAACGAACCGTGAACAGGCCGCAGGCAGGCGCCAGGCGATGCCTGCACGGCGATTCTGCCGCAGTATCCCGCTCCGGATTATAGCCGCGGGATGGGCGCGTGGTTTCGGCCGGCGGCGACGAAAATTCGCTGCGTACGCGCGGAATTTCTGGTCAAAGTTTTAAAACTATTGTAGACTTCGGCCGCTTCAGGTGTCGCATCGCACAACACCCGAAACTGATTACAGGAGTGGTAGTTCAGTTGGTTAGAATACCGGCCTGTCACGCCGGGGGTCGCGGGTTCGAGTCCCGTCCACTCCGCCAATATTAAAAATGCCTGCGCAAGCAGGCATTTTTTTTACGGACCCATCAATCGGACGGCAGCGCCGCATCCACCACGAACAGCCCCAGTTGCATGTCCGGCGCATCCTCTTCCAGCCTGACCCCCGCACCCAGCAGTCGCACCGGCTGCGCACCGCGCGCATGACCCGTCTCCAGCAAGCCCGCGAACAGCGCGGGATCGATCGCCCCCGCCACGCATTCGACACTGGTCTGGCGGAAATCGGCGAACCGGATCTTCACCGTCAGCTTGCGGATGAACGGCGCGGCAGCATTGCGCGCCACGCGCAGCTGCAGTTGTGCAATCAGGTCGGCCATCTGCGCCTGGCACGCTGCAAGGTCAGGTAGATCGACGTTGTAGGTTTCTTCCACGCTGATCGACTTGCGCTCCCGGTTAGGTGAGACGTCCCGCAGATCGATGCCGCGCACCAGGTCATGCAGACGGGTGCCGAACTTGCCGAAGTGATGCTGCAATTCGGCGATCGACCAACCGCGCAGGTCGGCGCAGGTCTGTGCGCCGAGTCGGTTGAGCTTGGCTGCGGTGACCTGACCGACGCCGTGAATTTTCTTGACCGGCAAGGCGGCGACGAATGCATCGATTTCATGCGGCAGCACCACGTGCTGGCCATTCGGTTTGTTCCAGTCGCTGGCGATCTTGGCAATGAACTTGTTGGACGCGATGCCGGCTGAGGCCGTAATGCCGACTGTGTCGGCGATGCGCGACCGGATCTCTTGCGCCATCAGGGTGGCGCTGCCGTGGCAGTGCGGTGCATCGGTGACATCCAGATACGCTTCGTCGAGCGACAGCGGCTCGACCAGGTCGGTGTAGTCGCGGTAGATCGCGAGGATCTGGCGCGAGGCGACGCGGTATTTTTCCATCGCAGGCGGAATCACGATCAACCCCGGACAGCGCTGCAACGCCTGCCCGGTTGCCATCGCCGAGCGCACGCCAAAATGCCGGGCTTCATAGTTGCAGGTGGCGACCACGCCGCGCTGATCGGCGCGACCGCCGACCGCGACCGGTTTGCCGCGCAGACTAGGGTCGTCGCGGGTTTCGACCGCGGCATAAAAACAGTCGCAATCGCAGTGGATGATCTTGCGGACTGGAAGCGTCACGGCAGGCGGGGCAGACTGAAATCAGATCCTCCATTTTACCCAACAGTAATTAAAAAGCCGAACCGAAAAAATCCGGTCCGGCTTTTGCGCTGCTGTGGCGCTACAAAACTTACTTGGTCATCGGCGCCGGATCACCGGGAGCCGCTGGTTTGACAGATGCATCGCCTTTGATTGCGGTATCGCGCTCGTCCTTGGTTTCGTTTCTCTTCATTTTCATGTCGGACTTCGCTGCCGACTTCTCATGCTTGTACTCGGCCTTGGCAAGTTTTTTCTTGGCCTTGTACTCTTTTTTAGCGACCGCATCCTCCTCGCGCTTCTGCACGTACGGATCGGCCGATGTCGATGCGGCGGTTGCGCCGGCCGCGGTGGCGCCAGCAGGTGTTGCGCCTGTAGCGGTTGCGCCGGTTGCCGTCGCGCCGCTAGTCGTTGTCGCGCTGGTTGGAGCGTCAGTGGCCGATGTACCCCTGGACGCCTTTTCTACATCGTTCATGTTCTTGGTAGCAGGGGTCATCGGTTGCGCTTCAGACGGTGGCGACGCCATCGTGTCAGGTGTCGCCACCGTTTGCGCACCGGCAACGCCAGCGGTACCGATAAGAGCGGAAGCGATCAAGATGCGGGTAAGTTGATTCATTGGTGGTCCTTTTAAAAGTAAATGGTCGCCGACCGGAGCTTTGGCTCTTTCCAACGCGGCAAAATCACGCATTCCTTGCGATCATTACTTTTTGACAAAAACCGTAGTGCTGAAGTTCAACCAGTAACGGCCAAAAACGGTGAATCACACAAATGCTTACAGCTGTCATTGTTTGGTGGTCCGATTCGGAAACTGCTTGAAGCCCGAGCATCGAAAACGCGCTTGGCAATCAGTGCAGCGTCGTGCCCGGCGCTACAGCAGTGGTCGGCTTTTCTTTCTGAACAAGAATCCAGGGCCGCACCACGACCGTCCACAATTGCGCCGCCTGCGCGAGCCACGCGGCCGCATCCGCATCGGTTGCCTTGGCGATTTTTTGCTGACTCATCCAGGCTTCTACCGACGCCCGGTCATCGTTGGTGAAGGCGACGGCGACTTCGATCAGGTCAAGCGTGTTGTCCACCACCACGACCAGGCCGGCAGCAAAAAACCGTTGCAGTTCCTCCCAGTACATGCGGGCGGTTTCCTGATTGAGTTTCAGACGCAGGGCGTCGGCGGGCGGCATGGAAGAGGACATGAGGATCAGGACATGAAAATTACGTGCTGGGAATGACAGGAGAGCAGCGCGGCAGCGACGCCTGCATGCGGTATTTTATCTTGCGACGTTCAATAATGCGGTGGCCGTTCATCCGTATTCGATTCATCGCTGTCTGATGTCGAAGCGGCCTTCACGTGACGCGCCAGCGCCGCGCACAGCGACTCCAGCTCACCGATCTTTTTTTCCTGCTGGTAGACCATCTGGTTCAGGGTATCGAGCAGGTCTTCCTGGCGCGCGACCTTGATCTCGATCTCGGTCAGGCGTTCTTCGCTAGGCATGATGCATCCTTCACGGCGGGGGTCATTCGACAAGAAAACCGGAGACTCAGACCGGTTTCGGCTTTTGCAGCAGCGCCTTCAGGTTCGCGAGGCGATTCTGCGGCGTGATGGTCTCGGCTTCGGTTGGCACCGCATCGCCGACATCGAGCTGCATCTCCTTGACGAACCGGGACACCTCGCACTGCACGCTTTCCCGCGCCCGCTGGCGCTTCTTGCACCAGGTGACGTGCAGGCTGCGCTGTGCACGCGTGATCCCGACGTACATCAGGCGGCGCTCTTCCTGGATGCGGGCGGCAGCGATATCCGCCGGGGCGTCAGGGTCGCCGCGATGCGGCAGGATACCCTCCTCGACTCCGACCAGAAACACGTGCGGAAATTCCAGTCCCTTGGACGCATGCAGGGTCGACATGCGCACCGCATCCGGCTCTTCATCGCGGCCTTCGAGCATCGTCATCAGCGCCACCATCTGGGTCAGGTCCAGCAGGCTTTTTTCAGGATCGGTACCGTCCTTGCCGCCATTGCCCTTCTCTTTCAACCAGGTCGTGAAGTCGAGCACGTTTTGCCATTTTCCCTGCGCCTGCCGATCGTCGAAGCTGTCGTAGAGATAGGCTTCGTAATTGATCTCTTTCATCATGTCGTCCAGCACCTGCGCCGCATTGTCGCCGCTGCCGGCGCGGCCCACGCGGCTGGCGCGTGCTTCGAGCTGGTTGATGAAGTTGCAGAACTCCCGCAGCGGCGTCAGTTGCCGGTCTGCCAGGATCGACTCGACCCCGCCCTTGAAGACCGCCGCGAACAACGAGCACTGCCACTTGCCGGCATACGCGCCGAGCGCTTCCAGCGTGCCCTGCCCGACGCCGCGCTTGGGTGTGGTGACGGCGCGGATGAATGCCGGATCGTCGTCGCCGTTGGCCACCAGTCGCAGGTAGCTGACGATATCCTTGATCTCGGCGCGATCGAAAAAGCTCTGCCCGCCCGACATCACGTAGGGAATGCGTTCACGCCGCAGCGCCTTCTCGAACACCCGCGCCTGGTGATTGCCCCGGTACAGGATCGCGTAATCCGAGAACTTCGCGCGCCGCTCGAAACGATGCGCCGACAGCATGATCGCGACCTGGTCGGCTTCCTGCTCGTCGTCCTGCATGCCGAGCACCTTGACCGGATCGCCCAGCCCATGCTCGGACCAGAGCGCCTTGTCGAACAGTTTCGGATTGTTGCCGATCACCGCATTGGCGGCCTGCAGGATGCGCGTGGTGGAACGATAGTTCTGCTCCAGCTTGATCACCTTCAGGTCCGGAAAATCCGTCTGCAGGGTCTTGAGGTTTTCAACCGTCGCGCCGCGCCAGGCATAGATCGCCTGGTCGTCGTCGCCCACCGCCGTAAACATCGGCTTTTTGCCGACGCCGGTCACCAGCAGTTTCACCAGTTCGTACTGGCAGGTGTTGGTGTCCTGGTATTCATCGACCAGCAGGTAGCGCAGGCGGCGCTGCCACTTGTCGCGCGCCGCTTCGCTGCTGCGAAACAGCTCGACCGGCAGCCGGATCAGGTCGTCGAAGTCGACCGCCTGGTAGGCCGACAGCGTGGCGACGTAGCTACGATAGATGCGCGCGGTCTGCGCCTCTTCCTCGTCCTGGGCCGCGGCCAGCGCGGCGTCGGGATCGACCAGGCCGTTCTTCCAGAGCGACATGGTGGTCTGGATGCGGCGGATCAGTTGCTTGTCGGTCGTCACCGCCAGGTCCTGCACCAGCGAAAAGCAGTCATCGCTGTCCATGATCGAGAACCGGTCCTTCAAACCGACGCCCCGCGCCTCCTGGCGCAGGATCGTCACGCCCAGCGAGTGAAACGTGCTGACCGTGATCTGGTTGGCCTGCTTCGGTTGCTGCAGCAGGCTCGATATGCGCTCGCGCATCTCGGCGGCGGCCTTGTTGGTGAACGTCAGCGCCGCGATGTGCTTGGGCTCGTAGCCGCACTGTTCGATCAGGTGGGCGATTTTCTGCGTGATCACGCGGGTCTTGCCCGAGCCGGCGCCGGCCAGCACCAGGCAGGGGCCGTCGAGATAACGCACGGCTTCGCGCTGCGGTGCGTTCAGTCCGGATGGGGGGGAGGTCGACATGCAGGAATCGGGGCGGTGTGACAGCGGCAGGAAAGCGCGCCATTGTAGCAGTGCGGTCCTGCGCTCTCCCGGCCGTGACGACGCGACGCACGCATAAAATATCTCTACACTGCAGTTTTATCCCGACGCCACCTGCAATGAACTTCGATCACCTGGTAGTAATCAACGACCCGCTCAATCCCCTCATCGAACCGCTGACGCGGACCCAGCTATGGCGCGGGCTAGTGCTGCGGGCCGAGTTGCCGAAGCTATTCGTGCCATGGCTCGACGAGAGCAATATTGTGGCCCGCACCGATGCTGGCGTGGAGCGTGTGTTGCGCTACGGCGACCTGACGATCCGCGACCATGTCACCTACACGCCCGAGGAACGGCTCCAGTACGACGTGCCGCCGCAGGGCGACATCGCGGCCTCGCGCCTGCTGGTCACGATCGAAACGCCCGGCGAGGAACTGCTCTACGTGCGCTTCAGCTATGACGACGGCACGGCGGAAGCGCCCGGCAGCATGGATGCGTTCTATAACGAGTTCCGGCGCTCGGCGTACCAGGAGTCGGACATCGATACCATCCGCATCGTTCGCGAACTGGCCGGCCAGGGACGATTCGATCTGCCGCTGGCGTAAAGCTGCGCAGCCGTCAGATATCGACCGGATCGACTTCCAGCGACCAGCGCACCCGGCTTTTCATGGCGCGCAGGGCGACGATCCACTCGGTCAGGAATGCCTGCAGGCCGGGCCGCGAGACCGACTCCACCAGCAGTTGCGCCCGGTCGACGTTGGCGACCCGCGTCATGGTCATCGGAATCGGATCGTTCATCACGATGCCCTCGTGCGGCAGGCAGAGGCGGGCCTCTTGCAGGAAGTCTAGCGCGACCTGCAACTCCTTTGCTTCCGCGCGCAGCAAGGCGTGATAGATGAAGGGCGGCAGGCCGGCCTGCTGCCGCTCTTCCAGCAACGCGCCGGCAAAGTGCTCGTAATCCTGCGCCATCACGGCGGCGAACAGCGGATGTTGCGGATACCGGGTCTGGATCAAGACTTCCCCGGGATTGCCGTCGGCCGTGCGGGCGCGCCGCCCGGCGCGGCCGGCAACCTGCATCAGTTGCGCGAACAGCCGCTCGCTGGCGCGGTAATCCTGCGAAAACAGCGCGGTATCGGGATTCAGCACGCCGACCAGCGTCAGGTTCTGGAAGTCATGGCCCTTGGCGACCATCTGGGTGCCGATCAGGATATCGACGTCGCCCCGATGCACCTGGTCGAAGGCCGCTTGCGCACTGCCCTTGCGGCGGGTCGAGTCGGCATCGATGCGCATGATGCGCGCCGCCGGAAAAATCGCCTGCAAGCCTTCCTCGACCCGCTGGGTCCCGCGTCCGAGGGGCTGGATGTCGATGTTGCCGCAGGTCGGGCAATGGCGCGGAATCCGCTGCTCGAGCCCGCAATGATGGCAGCGCAGCTGGCGATCGAGCTTGTGCAGCACCATGAAGGCGGTGCAGCGGGTGCAGTTGCTGATCCAGCCGCAGGCATCGCAGGCGATCACCGGTGCATAGCCGCGCCGGTTCAGGAACAGCAGCGACTGTTCGCCGCGCGCCAGGCGCAGCTTCAGGGCCGCGATCAGGGTGGCCGTCAGTCCTTCGACCGGCTTGTCGCGCTCCATGTCAATCAACTTGACCGTCGGCAGTTGCGCATCCTTGACAGCACGCTCGCGCAGCACCAGCTTGCGGTAGCGGCCCGATTGCGCGTGATGCCAGGTTTCCAGAGATGGCGTGGCCGAGCCCAGCACGATCGGAATGTCGAGCTGCCGCGCCCGCCAGACGGCCAGGTCGCGCGCCGAATAACGCAGCCCTTCCTGCTGCTTGTAGGAGGGATCGTGTTCTTCGTCGATCACGATGAGCTTGAGGTGCGGCAGGGACGCCAGGATCGCCAGCCTGGTGCCGAGAATGATGCGCGCGTGGCCCAGGTGTGCCGCCAGCCAGTGGGTCAGCCGCTCGCCCTCTGCCAGGCCGCTGTGCAGCGTGGCGACGGCGACGGAAGGAAAGCGCGCACGGACGTTGGCCTCGAGCTGCGGCGTCAGGTTAATCTCCGGCACCAGGATCAGGATCTGCGCGCCGCCGAGCGCATCCCCGACAGCGCTGTCAGCACCTTCGGCGCCGGCTTCAGCGGCAGCCAGGATCGCAGCGGCGGCCTGCAAGTAAACCTCGGTCTTGCCGCTGCCGGTCACGCCATACAGCAGAGTTGGTACGAAACCGCGCGCCGCCGCAATGGTTGTAGCCGCGTGCGATTGCGCCGGGTTCAGTGCAGGCGCCGTCGCCGGCGTGCCGTCATGCGCCGGACCGGTTGCCTGGGCTTTCGCAGACTTCTTCAAGGCTCGGTCGAGCGATGTCGGCTTGATCGCGCGGAGGTTTTTCGGCAGGCCGGGCAGCATGACCTCGCCCAGTGGCCGATGATAGTAAGCGGCGGCGAAAGCGCACAGCGCCTGCCATTGCGGCGTCAGCGATGGCAATTCGCGGCGCACCGCCAACGCATTCTTGAGCTTTCCTTCCGGAACCGCGGTCGCCGCTTCGACGGAGATGATGACGGCGACCACTTCGCGTCGCCCGAAGGGCACTACCACCAGCTGGCCAGCCTGCGGCGCCTCCGCATCGCCCTCGACCTTGCCCTGCCAGCGATAGTCGAAGCAGAGATCGAGCGGCGAGTCGAGCGCGACTCGCAGGAAGCATTGTTTCACGGAGTTAATGTGGAACCTCAAAAAATGCCGTAACACGTGGTTTCATAAGCGCTTTTGGACCTATCCACAAAACCTGTGGATAACTTTGTGGATAACCCCCACTTGACAGGTCCCGAGGCCAGCAACGGCGCGGGTTTCTATAGATTGCTGAAATAGAATGCGGAAATTTAATCGTTAAAAATCAATAAGTTACAAAAACATGGAATTTCTTTTAAAAAATATTTTTGGAAATTCCATATTGCTGTGCACAACGGCCGGTTTGTGCATAACTTTGCCGGCGGTAGCCGATCGGGCACGCACCCAGGTCATTCTACTAACCGTTTCGAGGCTCCCAAAACCGTGGATGTCAATCCCCATTTCAAGTTTGCAAAATGAAATTTTTTGGCCGCAACCTCATGTAAAACCTGAGGTAGTGCGCTAAGCCCCCGTTTCATAAAGCCTTTTTGACCTATCCACAAAACCTGTGGATAACTTTGTGGATAACTGCCCCCTTGACAGCCCGCAGGCCCCGTCCGGCGCGGGTTTCAACAAAATGCTCATTCGAAAAGCAAAAAATAAGCTGTTTAAAATCAGTAACTTAGAAATCACCTCTGGTCAACGCTAAAATAAATTCAGGGTCTTTTTTCGTTGCGCTGCCGGAAGCCGTTTCTGTGCATAAGTTGATTCGGAACGCACCGTGATCGATCCGATTATCATGCTTTTGTGAAACATTATGGTGCATGAGAATTTCTTTGCCGAACTTACTCAAAAAGCAGCTTCGGCGCGGTGAGGCCGCCCCGGCAAGCGCACCTGAATTTTTCACATGGAAGTCGATTGCGGTTCCGATCCGTTTCTGTGGATAGCTCTTGTGGTTAGCTCTTGTGGTTAGCTCTTGTGGATAACTCAAGGCAACGTTGCCAGTAGCGCGGCAACGCCATGGTGGTGGTTTTTACAGCGTGCATCGCGCGCGCCGAGAACCGGTTCTCCTGCATGGTATCGGCTGTTTCAGCCCGGCAGATGGACACCGGAACGCATGTCGCGGCTCATCCGGTGGACCGCCTCGACCAGCACCGAGACAGACTCCGGCGGGGTGAACTGCGAAATGCCATGGCCGAGATTGAACACATGTCCGTGATTCGGGCTGGCGGGGCCGAAGGCCTGCAAGACCTTGGCGACTTCCTGGCGGATCTGCGCCGGGCTGGAGAACAGCACCACGGGATCAAGGTTGCCTTGCAACGCCACCCGGTCACCGACCAGGCTTCTCGCCTGCGCCAGATTGACGGTCCAGTCCAGTCCGACCGCATCTGCACCGATATCGGCGATCTGGTCGAGCCACAGGCCGCCACCCTTGGTGAAGACAATGCAGGGAATCCGGACCCCATCCTTTTCACGCTGCAGGCGCTGGACGATCGCATGCATGTATTGGAGCGAAAATTCCTGGTACGCGCCATCGGCGAGCGCGCCACCCCAGGAATCGAAGATCATGACCGCTTGCGCGCCGGCGTCGATCTGGGCATTCAGATAGTCGGCGACCGCTGCCGCGTTGGTGCGCAGGATGTGATGCATCAGGTCGGGCCGGTTGTACAGCATGGTCTTGACGGTGCGATAGTCACTCGATCCGCCACCTTCGACCATATAGCACGCCAGTGTCCACGGACTGCCTGAAAAACCGATCAGCGGCACGCGTCCGGCGAGTTCGGTGCGAATCTGGGTCACCGCGTCGGTGACATACTGCAGCGAGCCCGGCTCGGGCGTGCGCAAGGCCATGACGGCGGCTTCGTCACGCAGCGGACGCTCGAACTTGGGCCCTTCCCCATCGGCGAAGTACAAACCGAGCCCCATCGCATCCGGCACCGTGAGAATGTCCGAAAACAGGATCGCCGCATCGAGCGCAAACCGGTCCAGCGGCTGCAGCGTGACCTCGGTTGCGTAGTCCGGATTTTTGGCCAGGCCGAGGAAGGAACCGGCGCGCTTGCGGGTCGCGTTGTACTCAGGCAGATAGCGCCCGGCCTGACGCATCAGCCACAACGGCGTGTAGTCGGTTGGCTGGCGCAGCAACGCGCGGATGAAGGTGTCGTTCTGGAGCGGCGCGAACTGGGAAGGCATCGGTGGCAATCGCAAAGATTTCGGGGACGCCTATTATCGCCGAAAGCCTGGCCGTAAAACGACCTGCCAACGGCTCAGACTACCTTCAGGTCGCTGTACTCGGGATGGGCATCGGGAAAGCTCAGCTTCATGCCTTCCAGGGTTTCGGCAACGATGGTGGCGATGGCGAGATTGCGATGGGTCTTCGAGTCGGCGGGGATGACGTACCAAGGCGCGTGGTCGGCATCGGTCGCCGCGATCGCTCGGGTATAAGCGTCCTGATAGGCGCTCCAGTGCTTGCGCTCTTCCAGGTCGTTCGGATCGAATTTCCAGTGCTTGGCCGGGTCGGCGATCCGATCCTCGAAACGCGCCTTCTGCTCGTCACTGGAAATGTGCAGGAAAAACTTCAGAAGCACCGTGCCGGTTTCCGCCAGCATCCGCTCGAAGTCGCGGATGTGCGCGTAGCGGCGCTCGCACTCATCTTCATCGATCCAGCCGTGTACCCGGGTGATCAGCACGTCTTCGTAATGGCTGCGGTTGAAGATCACCATCTCGCCCTGTGCCGGCACCTGGCTGTGCACCCGCCACAGGAAATCATGCTCGCGCTCGACGGTTGTCGGCGCCTTGAACGCAAAGCTGCGGATACCGAGCGGATCGATCGCGCCGAAGACGCCCTTGACGGTACCGTCCTTGCCGGAAGTATCCATGCCTTGCAACACAATGAGGAGCTTGCGAGCACGGGCGGCGTAGAACACGTTTTGCAACGCCGCGATACGCTCGGTCAACGCCAC
Organism: Herminiimonas sp.; assembly: GCA_014377845.1. Taxonomy (GTDB): domain Bacteria; phylum Pseudomonadota; class Gammaproteobacteria; order Burkholderiales; family Burkholderiaceae_D; genus JANXSS01. The sequence continues at coordinate 1,472 of JACMOV010000230.1, read as the reverse complement.
TGTTGCTGCGCGATCGGCGGCCTTGTCGCCACGCGACAAGGGCTTCAATGCGGCGCCCGCGTCGGTCACGGTGGATTTGCGCGTCGTGCGGAAATCGGTTCGGGCGCTCATAAAATCCTTTGCTTGGTGGTGCGGCAGGTTAGCGAAATCAGGCAGCCAGCGAGTGCATGTGATCGATCTTGATGCACCGATCCGCTACCACGATCAGCCCGGCTTTCTCGGCCCGCGCAGCAGCCTCGGGATTGACCACGCCGAGCTGCATCCAGAGGCAATTTGCACCGATCGCGATCGCTTCCTCGGCGACCGGGCCGATGTCTTCGGACTTCCGAAAGCAATCGACGATCTCGATGTCGACATTGTCTTTCCCCAGCGATGCGGCGGCGTCGGCCAACGTCGCATAGCAGGTTTCACCAAGCAAGGTCTGCCCGGCGATAGCGGGATTGACCGGGATGATCCGGTAGCCGTGCGACTGCATGTACCGCGCCACCTGGTTGCTTGGACGGTCCGCGCGTGGCGACAGGCCGACGATGGCGATGGTGCGATAACGGGCCAGGACTTCGGTATGGAGATGCATGTCTGTTCCTTCGGTTCTCAGCGAGTGCATCGCGTGCGGGAATTTACGGAAATAAAAAAAGACAGCCGAAGCTGTCTTTTGATTGTACTGCCGTTAGTTGCTGGCTATGAAGCGCCAGGCAACTTAACCTTTAACGCTTCTGACGCAGGCGGGCAATCGCCGCCAGCTGGGCGATCGCTACCGACAGCTCCGCTTGCGCGACCGCGTAGTCGATCTTCGATTCCTTGTTGACCAGCGCTTCTTCGGCCATCTTCTTGGCTTCGGTCGCCTTGGCTTCGTCGAGATCCGCACCACGAATGGCGGTATCGGCCAATACGGTGACGCGGTCCGGCTGCACTTCCAGCAAGCCACCGGCGACGAACACGAACTCGTCTTCGGTTTGTCCAACCACCTTGATGCGTACCGTACCCGGACGGATCCGGGTCATCAGCGGCGTGTGTTTCGGGTAGATGCCGAGCTCACCTGCTTCACCCGGCAACGCGACGAATTCGGCTTCGCCGGAGAAGATCTGCTCTTCGGCAGAGACTACATCGACGTGAATAGTATGTGCCATGTCGTTTCCTATCCAGCAGTCACTGCCGCTGCATCACACCCCTAGACCGGGTGAGACGCCGCGCCGATGACGCACCGGGATTTAGTTGATCTTCTTGGCTTTTTCGATGGCTTCTTCGATCGTGCCGACCATGTAGAACGCTTGCTCTGGCAGGTGATCGAGTTCACCGGAGGCGATCATCTTGAAGCCCTTGATCGTATCTTTCAGCGGAACGTATTTGCCCGGCGAGCCGGTAAACACTTCAGCGACATGGAACGGCTGCGACAGGAAACGTTGCATCTTCCGTGCGCGCGCCACCAGCAGCTTGTCTTCCGGCGCCAGTTCGTCCATGCCCAGAATCGCGAT
>JACMOV010000229.1 GCA_014377845.1 Herminiimonas sp. | reverse complement strand
GTCTCCAGTTTCAGGCGGGTCGCCATGCCGAGATTGAGCGCGACCTGCAGCGCCTTCATGCTGTCGTCGCGGCAATCGGGATACCCGGAGAAATCGGTCTCGCACATGCCGCCTACCAGCACGTCCAGGCCGCGCCGGTAGGCAACGGTTGCCGCCACCATCATGAACAGCAGGTTGCGGCCCGGGACGAAGGTGTTGGGCAAGCCGTCCTTGCGCAAGGCGATGTCGACATCGCGGGTCAGCGCCGTGTCCGAGATCTTGCCGAGCAGGGACAGGTCGATCATGTGATCTTCGCCCAGCCGCTCGCGCCAGTGCGGCGCGAGCGTCACGATCTTTTCCAGCAGGGCGGGACGTACCGTGAGTTCGATCGCATGGCGCTGGCCGTAATCGAAGCCGATCGTCTCGACCCGTTGGTAGCGCGACAGCGCCCAGGCCAGGCAGGTGGTGGAATCCTGGCCGCCTGAGAACAGCACCAGGGCGCGGTTGGAAAGTATCATCGGATCTCCCGGTTTTAAAGCGTGTCAGGTCCTGGCGATCGCTTCGAGCGTCTGCTCGATGTACTCGCCGTCGGGATCGGTGAATCGCAGCTTCGCCGGATACCATTCCATCGACGGTGCCAGCCAGATGTCGAGCTTCTGGCCCTTGTCGTCCGGCGGCGGTGCGCGCAGCACATGGACGGCGTTGACGTCGCCAAGCGCGGTACGCAGCTTCTCGGTGCCGACGACCTTGAAGACCCAGGGTTCGGCATCGCGCTGGCCGGCCACGAAGAAGCGCCATTCGCTGCCGCCCTTGAACTTGCTCTCCGATCCGCGCGCCACGCTGATGAGCTGCCAGATGACGCTGTTGCGGTCCTGCTCGCCACCCTTGATCGGATAGGTCTGCTCGGAGGTGCTGAAGCTGATCGTCTTGCTCTGGCGGTCGAAGGTGGTGATGGTGGGCTGCTTGCGAAAGCGCTTGTCGTTGAAGACGGCCGGCGCCAGGCCGAACTGGTCGACATCGCCACTGCTGTTCGCTTCCAGCACCTTGCCGAACAGGTTGGCGCGGGTTTCGGTCGAGACCGAGAACTTGCCGTTGCCAGCCTGCCACTTGACCTGGCCGGTGCCATCGATGGTCAAGCCGCTCTGCTGCGCCTTGATCTTGTATTGCAGGTCGGCGGAGGGCGGCAGGCTGATCTTGTGGACGATGCCTGCCGGTTGGTCGGCGGCGATCGCAGGGCGGCTGCCGGCGGCAGACAGCGCACATGCGGCTGCAAACAGCAGTGCGCTGGCAGCCGGCCGCCAGATTTGATTCTGTGAAAAAAACATGAGGCGCCTCGGCGTCGATGACGCATGAAGTGAGTGGGGAGCGTGCGTGATGACCGGCTGGTTCGATCCGGCCTCAGCGCATTTCGTTCAGGGACAGGTCGAGATAGTCGCCGCTGACTTCCGTATAGCGTAACTTTACCGGATACCACTGCAGCGCGGGCGCGAGCCACATGTCGATGCGCTTGTCATAGGTGCCGGCACGCGGCGCGCGCACCAGGTGCCAGGCGCGTACCTCGCCGGTTTCGATTGCGATGGTCTCTTCGCCGACGACCGCGATCAGCCAGTGTTCCGCATCCCGCACTCCGGCCACGAAGATGTCGAGCACGGTGCCGGGCGCCAGCACCGACGGGTCGCCGCGGGCGATGCCGGACAACTGCCAGAGGATGCTGCCGCGATCCTGTGCGCCGGCGGCCAGCGGATAGGTATCGGCCGATGCGGAGAAGCTGATCGCCTGCCTGGCATCCCGCGAAAAATGGGTATTGGTTTCCGAGCGGCGCGCATTCTTTTCTGCATAGAGTAGCGGCGCGATGCCGGATTTGTCGACCCCGCCTTCGCTGCGGAAGGACGACAGCGCGAAGCCGAACTTGGTGACCTCGCCACGAATCGAATAGGCCGCCTCGCCCGCCTGCCAAGTGATGACGCTGCTGCCGCGGGTGATGCGGCCGCGGGTGGAGTAGCGGACTTCATAGGCCAGCGTCGCCGACGGTGGCAGGCTGACCTTGTAGTGCGGGCCGGCGTCCGCTGGCGGTGCAGAAGGGGCGGCGGGTGCGGGTGGAACCGGTTGCGATGCCGGTGCTGGCTCCGCAGGAACGCCTGGGAGAAGTGTCGGGACGGTGGCAGGCTCTGGCGCGTCGCTGGCTGCCAGCGCCGGTGTGGCGCCTGGCTGGACTGCGACCGACTGCGCCACGGAATGATTAGGAACCGACGTCGTCTCGGGCGAAGGTAAGGCGGGAATGCGTGCCGGCGCCCTCGGTGGCGGCTGGACGCGGGGTTTCGGCTTGTGCGGCTTCGGTGCGGGTGCCGCGGCGACCGCCTGGGCCGGTGTCGGCATCGCAGCCGGCGGCGCAGGTGCGATGAGGCGCGCAGCAATGACCGGCCGCGCTGGTGCGATGCGATCCGACGTGCTGAATCCATGGTCCGCGGCGGCCAGCAGCAGCACGTGCAGCAGCACCGAAAGCGCCAGCAGCAGCAACCAGCGCCCGGTCCGCCGTGGCAGTGTCGGAGCGCCGGCGGCAGGGGCGGGGAACGGCATTTGCATGGGCGAGATTGTAGCGGCTCAGCCGTGGCGCGCTTGTTGTTCGCGCATTTGTTGTTCGATATGCTATTGCGGACTTAATCTGCTACGCTCTGATAAAACAATTTCCGGAGACGACCATGACCAATCCTGCAATGCCCAACCTGCCTGGCTTCGGCGCAATCGCGGAGTCGATGGAAATGGTGCGCAACATGTGGGGTGGCGCCAGCGCCCCGGGCATCGGCATTCCCGGGATGGTCATGCCGAGCCTTTCGGTCGAGGACATCAACAAGCAGATCGCCGACCTGAAAGCGGTCGAGTCCTGGCTGACCCTGAACATGAACATGCTGCGCGGGACGATCCAGGCGCTCGAAGTGCAGAGCGCGACGATCTCGACCTTGCGATCGATGGGCGAGTCGCTCAGCGCATCGGTGAAGTCCGCCACGCCTTCCGCGGCCGCCGCGGCACCATCCGCATTCAGCTATCCGTTCGGCATGACGCCGCCTGCCGCAGCCGCGCCGAAAGCACGCGAGCCGATGCCGGCCAGCGCCGTGCCGCCCGAGCCTGAACCACCAGCGGCTGCCGAGTCGCCGGCCGAGGACCCGAAGCCCGCCAGAAAATCCGCCGGCGCGAAATCGGCCGCCATGCCGGCTTTCGCTGCGCCGCTCGCCAATCCTGCTGCCTGGTGGACCATGCTGCAGGACCAGTTCAAGCAGGCCGTCGGCACCGCCATGGCGGCCGACACCACGCCGGCGCCGCCACAGGCCGCACGCAAGGCGCCGGTTGCCGCTTTCGATGCCACCGGTTCGGGCTGGGAAGTCACGCCGCCCGCGCCGCCCGCGAAGGCCGGTGCCGCACCGAAGCCGGCTGCGAAAAAGCCGGCTGCAAAAAAAACGGCAAAGCCGGCGGCCAAGCGCGCCGTGAAGCGGCCGGCGAAGACGGCTGCAAAGACCACGCCGGGCTAGGATTTTCCGGGCAGGCGTGGCAAGCGGTTCGGCGTTATGCCGGGCACCGCACGCGTACGACGGCAAGTGGCGCACCACGGCAGCAGCGCAAGGCTGCGCAATCGCCTGTCACACCTGGCCTGGGCTGTGTTTGACAGGCGCGACGCAGGATCGCGCAGTAGCCTGACAAACATCGCCTGGTGCAGGCCCAGGAAAAGCGACCTGTACCGGGAGTCGCTTAGCGCCGCGCCGCGTTTTTCAGGCCGCGCATCAGCGCACCCAGCACCGGCAGCTTTTCATACAGTTCTTCCGCTGCATCCCAGTAATCCCGGTGAAAGCAGACGCGGCCATCCGCATCGAATTTCAGATGCGTCGCGCCACGGATGCACTGTTCGGCGCTCGAGAAGCGTTTCATGCTGAACCGGAAGTCCCAGGTCAGGAATGCCTCGCCGCCTTGCGCGATTCTGGTCGTGACGATGAAGCGTGGCGCATTCACCTGGGCGAACATGTGGGCGAAGATCCGGGTGATCGCGTGGATCCCGCGGACCTCGTTGAACGGATCTTTGAAAAAGGCATCAGCGGAATAGATCGCTGTCAGCTGCGCGGTCGACTCCAGCGACAGCGTCTCGAAGAAAACGACCACGCGTTCCAGGCCTGTATCCGTCGCCGTCGCCATTTCGCTCATAGCCCGGTCACCCTGTGAATCAGCGCGAAGTACCAGCGATACGGCAACAGGCGCGCCAATCGCAGCCAGTTCGTGAAGCGCTTCGGGAAATGAATGTGGAAGGCGCCTTTTTCCAGTCCGGTCACCAGCGAGGCGGCGGCCTCCTGCGCCGAGATCAGCGCCGGCATCTTGAAGTCGTTGCCGGCGGTCAGCGGGGTCTTCACGAAACCGGGATTGATCATGTAGACCGCGATGCCGCGCGGCCGCAGGTCGAGATACAGCGCTTCGCAGAGATTGATGATTGCCGCCTTGGTCGGACCGTAGATCAGCGCTTTCGGCAGCCCGCTGTAGCCGGCCACCGAGCCGACGATGCCGAGGCCGCCGTGGCCCTGTTTCAACAGCGTCGGCAGCACGGCATCGAGACAGTTCAGCACGCCGCGCACGTTCAGGTCGAGCAGCTGGTTGGCGACGGCGAGGTCGAATTCATCGGCCCGCATCTCGTTGTAGCCTCCGGCCACCACCAGCACCAGGTCGATTCCGAGCCAGCGCGCGAAGATCGCATCGCGCGCCGCCAGGACGCTCGCATGATCGACGATGTCGAGCGTTGCCACCATGACGTTCGGATTGCCGGCGGCAATCGAATCGGCGGCGATGGTGTCGAGTTCCGGTTGCCGCCGCGCCGACAGCGCCACGCGGGCGCCACGCGCCAGCAGCAGGCGCGCCGTCTCGCCGCCGATGCCGGTGGAGGCGCCGATCACCCAGACGCGTTTGCCGCTCCAGTTGCGGATCGGAGGATTCATGGACGTTTCGTGAAGGAGAGTGTGACGTCGCCGACGTGGAAGCCGTACTTGCTCATCGCCGCGCGATTGAGCATCAGGCGCTCGTTCATCAGGTACATCCAGTCTTCCATGTGGACGTCGATGACCTTGCCCTCGACCGGCAGCGCCAGCGTGTATTTCCAGCGCAGTGCGTTGCCGGACACGACGCCTTCGGCCTCGCCCACCACGTCGGCCGCAGTACCGACGTAGCGATCAGATGCGACCTTGCGCAGCGTCCAGACGCGTTTCTGCCTGGTGCCGTCAGCGTAGGTAAAGTCTTCGTCGAGCGTGCCGACATCGCCGTTCCACTTGCAGTTCATGACCACGGCAAAGCGCTTGATGACCGTGCCGGCCCGATCCTGGAACATGCCGTTGGCATCGAGCGTGCCGTTGAAGTACTGCTGCAGGTCGAGCGCCGGGGTTTCCTTCGCATAGTGCGAGGGTTCGACCGGCGTGGCGCAGGCGGCCAGCAATGCCAGGCAGGCGAGGATCCAGATACGTTTCAAAGGGTTCATCGTTTTCTCCAGAGTCGTCAGATTCGGTATGCAGGGTTCAGTTGGGGCTAGAGGTCGTTCAGCGGCGCGCGCCACAGTAGCGCGGCGGCCAGCAGCTTGAGGCCGCACGGCAGCAGTGCATAACCGATGCGCAGCGCTTGCGTGCCATCCGCATCCACGGTGCCGGGCACGTAGCCCAGGCGCTGCAGCAGCGGCAGCGCGACGCCGGCGGCCAGCGCCAGGTTCATCTTGGTGGCCCAGCTCCATGCGCCGAAGTACGCGCCTTCGCGGGTGCCGCCATGACCGGCGCGGGCGATCACCGCGGCCAGCAATGCAGGCGGCAGTGCCAGGTCGGCGCCAAGCGCGAAGCCCGACATCACGCAGATGATGCCGAAGCCTGTCGCGGCCCCGGCCGGCAGCGCATACACCCACGCGAAGGCGGCGATCGCCAGCAGCATCGCCACCATCCAGGTCCAGGCCTCGCCGCGCCGCCGCGCCAGCGCGACCCAGAGCGGTAAAGACACTGCCGCCGCCGCGAAATACAGCACCAGGAACAGGCCGGCGTACTGGCCCAGTTGCAGCCTGTCCTTGGCAAAGAACAGAAACAGCGTGGCCGGTATCGCCGCCGCGATGCCGTTGACCACGAACACCGCGAACAGCCAGCGGAAGCGCTGGTCGCGGAACGGCTCGGCCAGTGCCTGCAGCGCATGCAGTCCGCCCGGAGCAGCGCTTGCAGCCGCCATCGCCGGCCGCGGTGCGCGCATCAGCAACAGTGCTGCGCTACCCAGCAGCGTGACCACGAACACCGTCGACAGCGTGCCGATGCCGGCCACGCTGGGCAAGGCGGCGGCGACCAGCACGCCGACCAGCCCGCAGGCTTCCCGGGTGCCGGTCAGGCGCGAGCGTTCGCTGCGCGCCTGGGTCAGCGCCGCACCCCAGCTCTGGTATGTGATCGTCGCCAGGCTGAAGCCGACGTACACCAGCAGCAGGCAGGCGAGGAACCACGCGAACGGCTGCGCACGCGCGGCGGCCGGCGGATGAAACAGGGCGACGAAACCGGCCGCCAGTGCCGGCAGTGCCAGCAGGATGAAATACCCGTAGCCGCGCGCGGCCTTGCGGCGATCGATCCACAATCCCAGCGCCGGATCGATGAACGCATCGAACATCCGCGCCGCCAGCAGCGCCGTGCCGATCGCGGCGAGCGACATGCCGAACTGTTCGGCATAGAACTGGGGTACGTAGACATAGATCGGTAGCGCCACCAGCGCCAGCGGCAGGCCGAACAGGCCATAGGCAAACAGCGCCGCGCGATTCAGCAACATGACGGCCGAGTCCTCATCCCTCAGAGTGGCGCGGCATCGGCCAGCAGGGCATCGCGCAGCTTGCCGCCGGTGGTCTTCGGATCGAGCCAGATGGCAAAGAAGGCGTAGCCGAATTCCGGATCGAGAATCTCGCCGATCGGCTTGCCATCACGATAGAAGCGGGCGCCCTGGTTTGGCAGGTAGACGCCGGTAATGCGCGTACCCTCCTGGACGTCGGGGAAAATCTTCTCCATCTTCGCCTGCCAGTCGGCACGCTGCTGTACCGATCCGAGGCTGAGTTTTTTCATTTCGTCGGCGCTGGATACGGCGATCTTCTTGCCATTCAGCGAGCGCGCGTAGCGCAGGTCGAGCGCAAATTTTTCTGCCTTCGGTGCGGCAGCCCGGTAGCCGTTGGGTCCGACCCAGAACTGCGCATCGTAGATGTTCAGGCCGAAGTAGCGGAAGTTGCCAGCCCCGGCCAAGCGCGCCTTCGGCAGCTCGGCCTCGACTTGGGCTGGCGGCGTAACTGCCTCGGCCGCCCGTGCCACGGCATGCATCGACCACGCCCCGCATGCCAGCAGCAATACCGCCAGCATGCGCATGAATTGCATGAATTGCATGAATTGCATGAATTGCATGAATTGACGCGGCACCCGTGCGCTCATGGCTTCTCCAGTGTGAACTGCATGACATCGATGCTCTTGGCGCGGAATCCGGCCTCGCAATACGCCAGGTAGAACTCCCAGGTCCGCAGGAAACGGTCGTCGAAGCCCTGCGCAGCAACGCGCGGCAATTGCTCCTTGAAGGCGATGCGCCATTCGGCCAGCGTGCGGGCATAGTCGAGGCCGAACGCGAACTGGTTCACTACCTTGAGGCCGTGCTTGCCCGCCATGCGACAGAACACTTCTGGCGAAGGCAGCATCCCGCCCGGAAAAATATATTGCTGAATGAAGTCGGTGCCCTTGCGGTAGCGCTCGAACAGCGCATCGTCGATCGTGATCGTCTGGATGCAGGCGCGCCCGCCCGATTTCAGGTTACGCGCAATGCATTCGAAGTAGCTCGGCCAGTAGGATTCGCCGACCGCTTCGAACATCTCGATCGAGGCAATCGCATCGAACTCACCGCGCGTGTCGCGGTAATCCTGCAGCAGCAGTTCGACCTGGTCTACCACGCCGGCCGCTTTCAGCCGCTGATGCGCAAACTGCAGCTGTTCGGTCGACAGCGTCAGACCGGTGACACGCGCCGCCGATTCGCGCGCGGCGACTTCGGCAAAGCCACCCCAGCCGCAGCCGATTTCCAGGATGCGCGCACCTGGCGCGACATTGATCTGGTCTAGGATGCGGCGGTATTTTGCCTGCTGCGCATCCTGGAGGTTTTCCACATGGCCGTCGGAGAACAGTGCACTCGAATAGGTCATTGAAGGGTCGAGCCACAGCTGGTAGAAATCGTTGCCGATGTCGTAGTGGGCGTGGATGTTCTTGCGGCTGCCGGAGCGGGAGTTGCGGTTGAACAGGTGCCGCACGCGGTACAACAGGCTGCCCCACCAGGTACCGTAAATCACCGATTCGACTGCGCTGCGATTACGTACGAAGATTTCAATCAGCCCGGGCAGGTTATCGGTCGTCCAGTGGCCATCGATGAAGGTTTCGGCAAAGCCAATGTCGCCCGACTTCAGGGCCGCGTTGCAGACATCCCAGTTCTTCAGCGTCAGCGTGACCGGGTGCGATTCGTCACCGTACAGCGCCTCCTGGCCGTCGGGGAATGCCATGCGCAGCGCGCCGTATTCCAGGCGCTGCAGCAACTGCAGGATGAACTTCACCTGCGACGGATAATTGTCCGTCGACAGGTGGTTGTCGCGCCGGACCCGATGGCTCGCGGCGGCACCGTCCGAGGTCTCCGCGCCGGGTTGGGCGATTGCGCGTGCGAGCGTCTGCGGATTCAGCAAGTCTGTACTCATCTTGAGAGTTCTCTGGTCGGGGGTGCGGGTTTGCGAAAGAACGGGACGCGCTTGATCCACAGGCGCAGGGCCTGCCAGTGGATCTTTGCGACGACGCCGAAGGTCATCAGGGGATAGCCAAAGAAGGCGCGCAGGATCTGACGGTCCGACAGCGCGTGCGAGGTGCCGGCGATGCTGGTCAACAGCAGCGGGCCGACATTGTCGTGATGGTCGATGCGCGCGCTGGTGCGCTCGGGCAGTTCGCCGGTGGGCGCGCTGCGCTGGAAACGAAAGCGGTAGCCGCCTTCGATCGCGCAGAACGGCGAGACGTGGAAAATCTTGGTGGCGGTCAGTTCCTCACCGTACGCCATGGCCGCGCCGGTGTCGAGCAGGTAGCAGTGCTTCTCGCCGAAGGTATTGCGCACTTCGCACAGGATCGCACGCAGTGCGCCATCGCGCCGGTGGCAGAACCAGAACGAGACCGGGTTGAACACGTAGCCCAGCACGCGCGGAAACGCCTGCAGCCAGACCTGGCCGTCGGCATCGTCGATGCCCTGCGCGGTGAGCACGCCATCGACCCACTCTAGCAGCGGCTGCCTGCCGTCGCCGTGGTCGCGATCGTGGAAAGAGAGCAGGTTGAAACGGTTGCGCGAGAAAAAACGCGGACCCGCGCAGGACGACGGCGATCGCAGCGGCAGGCGCAGGAAATACACGCCGTACCGAAAGCGGTTCGGCGCGGGCCGCAGGCGCTCATGCCACACGGTGCCGAAGCAGAGGCTGGCGGCATCCGCGCTGGCGCTGGTGCCGGGAGCGGCGATTGGCATTGGAGACAAGTCTGGGTCCGGGTGGATCAGGCAGCCACCGGCACGGCTGCGGCAGCGGCCAATGCGTCCGGTTGCAGACGCTCGGCGCCCAGCCGTTTCAGGGCAGTGGCCACCGCCAGGCCGGACTTCAGGCCATCCTCGTGGAAGCCATAGCCGAGCCATGCGCCTGCGAACCAGGTGTTCTGCTGGCCCTGGATCGCGCCGATCCCGCTCTGGGCGGCGACTGCCGCCGCATCGAACACCGGATGCGCATAGTCGTAGCTGGCGATGACATGCTGCGGTGCCGGTTCATCGATCGGATTGAGCGAGACGATGACCGGCGTGGTGAAAGGCAGCGGCTGCAGGCGATTGATCAGGTAGTGCACGCACACGCTCGGGTCGCGGCCCCCGGTTGCACCGTCGCTCTGGTAATTCCAGGCCGACCAGGTCTTGCGGTTGGCCGGCAGGCAGCCGGCGTCGGTGTGCAGTATGGCGCGATTCGGCTGGTACTGGACCGCCGCCAGCAAGGCGCGCTCGGTGCTGCTGGCATCGGCCAGCATGGCCAGGCTTTCGTTGCTGTGGCTGGCCATGACCACATGATCGAACAGGTGGGTGGCGCCGCCAGTGTCGAGGCTGATGCGCGTCTTGCCATCGATGGTTTCCCGGCGCACCGCATCGACTGGCGCGCCGCATCGCTTGTTCGGGATCGCGGCCAGCATCTTGTTGACATACTTGCGCGCGCCGCCGGTGACGGTCTGCCACTGTGGCCGGTCGTTGACCTGTAGCAGACCGTGGTTGTGGCAGAAGTGGACGAAGCTCGACAGCGGAAACG
>JACMOV010000228.1 GCA_014377845.1 Herminiimonas sp. | reverse complement strand
GCTGCTGATCCTGATGCCAAAACTGGCGCTCCGGATGCCGATCGCGGCCGCTCCGAAATCATTGCAACGGAAAGCCTAGAAGCAATTCAAGAAGCAATTCAAGAAGCAATTCAAGAAGCAATTCAAGAAGCGATTTCACCAAGACAGGGTGAGCCCACGCAAGTCCGATGGTGGCAGGGCGGCGGTCTGAAGCCCCGTTTGCGACTGCCCGGCATGTTCGTTCTCTATAACGATCGACAGGCGACGCGTGGACGAACCGGTGCTGCGCGATGATCGATGCGCCTGACTTGAGAAGTCCGATGTCAGGCGCTTGCATGCGGCGCTCTCAATGCCAGTCGCCGTAATTCCCTGCGAATCGCATGTAACACTTCATTTCCGACCGCGTTTTTTATCCAGCGCCGACTAAAGTGGTGTGATGAAAATCAAAATTTCTCCTTTATTGCTGTATTTCGCGCGTGCGGGAGGTGCGATCATTCTTTCTGGTTGTGCTGTCTACCCAACAGGTGGCGGCGATGCAAGCGGAACCGGGCGGAATGGCCGCGCAGGAATGGCAGCCGTTCCTTACTCTGTGGAAACCTACGACGGCCATCCCTACTACGACCGCGGGTTTCATGAGCGGCGCGATTTGGGTGACCGCCTCGATCGCCGACACTGAGCGTCGTGTGGCAGCTGTGTTGCCGACCATGCAAGATGGGAGTGCCATCGGCTAGACAGAAGCGGACGTGCACAACGCATAGTGAGTATCAATTTCTCGGATAGATAATTGCTATTATCTTTTTATTTCTGAGAGCTTTATACTATCTTCGAACATACCCACCAATACAAGGAAATCCACCATGTCCCTGATCGATACCGAAGTCGTCCCGTTCAAACTGTCCGCTTACAAGGACGGTAAATTCATTACCGTGTCGAACGAAGACCTGAAAGGAAAATGGTCCGTCTTCGTGTTTTTCCCGGCTGCGTTCACTTTTGTCTGCCCGACCGAATTGGGCGATCTGGCTGACCGCTACGACGAATTCCAGAAGCTCGGCGTCGAGATCTATGGCATTTCGACCGATACCCACTTCACGCACAAGGCATGGCACGATTCGTCCGAAGCCATCGGCAAGGTGAAATATCCGCTCGTGGGCGACCCTGGACACGTGCTGTCGCGCGCTTTCGACGTGTTGATCGAATCTGGCGACGGCGCTGGTCTGGATTTGCGCGGAACGTTCGTGATCGACCCTGAAGGCAAGATCCGCACGATCGAAGTTCATCCTGACGGCATTGGCCGCGACGCAGGCGAACTGATGCGCCGTGTCAAGGCAGCGCAATACATCGCTGCCCATCCGGGCGAAGTGTGCCCAGCCAAGTGGAGCGAAGGTGCTGCGACGCTGAAGCCATCGTTCGATCTGGTCGGCAAGATCTGATACGCCGGTTGTACCAAAGCCCGGGCTTTGCGGTCCCGGGCTTTTTTGTTCCTGCTGCAAGCCTGTCCCAGTAGGCGCTTATAAAAATGAAAGTGAGTTCATCATGCTCGACGACACCACCAAAGCCCAGTTGAAGGGATACCTCGAACGTGCAACGAAGCCGATTGAAATCGTGGCCTCGCTCGACGACAGCAAGGGCTCGAGCGATCTGCAATCGCTGCTCAAGGACATCACCGACTGTTCGCCGCTGGTGTCGGTGACCGAAAGCCGCGACGACAATCAGCGCAAGCCCTCTTTTTCGATCAACCGTCCGAGCGAGAACCATGGTCCGCGCTTTGCTGGCTTGCCGATGGGGCATGAATTCACCTCGTTGATTTTGGCACTACTGCAGGTCGGCGGCTATCCGCCAAAAGTCGACGACGCAGTGTTGCAACAGATTCGCGCACTCGATGGTGACTTTAATTTCGAAATCTACGTCTCGCTGACTTGCCACAGCTGTCCGGACGTGGTGCAGGCACTGAACCTGATGGCAGTACAGAATCCGCGTATCCGCAATACGATGATCGATGGCTCGATGTTCCAGAGCGAGGTGCAGGAACGTCAGGTGATGGCGGTGCCCACGGTCTTTTTGAACGGCACCGAATTCAGCCAGGGCCGCATGAGCCTGGAAGAGATCCTCGCCAAGATCGATACCAGCGGCGTCGAACGTGAAGCAAGGAAGATCAACGCCAAGGCACCGTTCGACATGCTCATCGTCGGTGGCGGACCGGCCGGCGCCGCGGCGGCGGTGTATGCCGCGCGCAAGGGCATTCGCACCGGTGTGGCGTCGGAGCGTTTCGGCGGCCAGGTGCTCGATACGCTGGGCATCGAGAACTTCATTTCGATGAAGGAGACCGAAGGTCCAAAGCTGGCCTTCGCGCTCGAAGAGCATGTGCGCAGCTACGACGTCGACATCATGAACCTGCAACGGGCCAAAGCGCTGGTGCCCAATGCCGGACCGGAGCACGACCTGATCGAGATCCAGCTCGAGAGCGGCGCCACGCTCAAGAGCCGCTCGGTGGTGATTTCCACCGGCGCACGCTGGCGCAACATCAATGTGCCCGGTGAACTCGAGTTCAAGAACAAGGGCGTGGCGTATTGCCCGCATTGCGACGGACCGCTCTTCAAGGGCAAGCGGGTGGCGGTCATCGGTGGCGGCAACTCCGGCGTGGAAGCAGCGATCGATCTGGCCGGTCTGGTCGGACATGTCACGCTCATCGAATTCGATAGCAAGCTGCGCGCCGATGCAGTCCTGCAGCGCAAGCTGAACAGCCTGAAAAACGTGACCGTGATTACCAACGCCAAGACCACGGCGATCACCGGCGACCAGACCGTCAACGGCCTGGTCTACGAAGATCGTGCGACGCAGCAGCTGCAGACGGTCGAACTCGAAGGTGTCTTCATTCAGATCGGCCTGATTCCGAACACGGATTGGCTCAAGGGCACGGTCGAATTGAGCAAGCACGGCGAGATCATCGTCGACGATCGTGGCCAGACGTCGATACCGGGCGTGTTCGCGGCGGGCGACGCCACCACCGTGCCGTTCAAGCAGATCATCATCGCAGCGGGCGACGGCGCCAAGGCGGCACTTGGTGCATTCGATCACCTCATTCGCAGTTCGGTCGCCGCCTGATCTGCAACGTGCAACCGAAGGGCGGCCGGTGCTGTGCACCAGCCGGCATCACACCGGGTCGTATTTGGTCTGACCGCAGCCACCGTAAGCGGGTAGAATCTGGCGGATGCAAACCGGCAACGTGGTGGCGCAAGCGGCCCGTCCTGTCGGATGCCAACCGGTTCGCGCTGGCTGATTTCACGGCGCCGTATTCGTTCAACCCGCGCCCACCTGCAACCGAGAGAGACGAATGAAGGACTACTACGCCGTCCTCGGCGTGGAAGCCGATGCTTCCGACGGCGCACTGAAAAGCGCTTATCGGCGCAGGGCTTCCGAATTCCATCCGGACCGCAACCCATCGCCGGATGCTGCGCAAAAATTTCGCGAGACGCAGGAAGCCTACGACCTGCTGTCGGACCCGGCCAAGCGTCACGACCATGATGAAAACCGGCGCCGCAGCCTGCTTGAAAATCCGCTGGCAACAGCACAGGACATCTGGAAGACCTACATGAACAAGCTGGTGCAATGAGTATCTCCGCCTACTTCGAAGATCTGAACAAGGCCTATCGCGCCGAGATCGAAGACCTGGAAAGTGATTCGGAAGGCAAGAACGTGCTCGCCACCCGACTCGGTGAAAAGCGCGCGCAGTTCGGGCTGCTCATGTCAATGATCGAGTTTGCGCCCGAGATGGTCGCGCCTGCCTTTCATGGCGGCGTACGCTTCAGCGATGCGCAGGCGCTGACGATGCTGTCCTTTGTCGAGCCAGAGGAGTTTCCGTCCTGGGATGAATTGCGCCACGCGGTGCAGTTCGAAGCGTGGGCCGCCAAGCTGGTGCCGATCGCATTGGCTGAAGCCGGCGGCGAGCGGTTTCTGCTGACGATGATCTGCCTCGAGTTCCTGCATGCGAAAGACAGCAACCGTTTCATGGCCGCACGCGACTCCGGCGCCGATGCCGACGAAGCTGCGAGCGCCGAGGAAGATGGCGATGGCAACCGTGCAGACGCCGACGAAGACGATGTCGATCTGGAGGAGGCCGGTTCCGATTTCCTGGCGGAGCAGGGCTTCGATCGCCGCGGCTGACGCCATCGTGGTCCTGTTCTCCCTGCCGCATTCCAATGCGCCTTGCCGTGTCCTGCCCTGGGCTACACGGCGCTGAATAATCTGCAATCACGATAACCATGTCAAATGCACTCGTCGTCAAGGCGGCAACCCTCATCAAGGCCGGTGACATCGCCGGCGCGGAATTCGCGCTGGTCGCGCTGGCCGAGTCCGACGGCGACCATGCACTGGTCGCGGTGCTGGAAGAACTCGCACCGAAAGACCTGCTGGCGGTCATCCGCGAATTCGACGCCTCGAAAGAATCGGTGGTCAACCTGCTGGTGACGCCAGAACAGTTCGCACGCGCCGTCATCATGGAAAAACTCTACGATGATCGCACGCATGCGCACCTGCGCGGCATGGTCAACGCCGTGATTTTCCGCGGTGACGTACAGACCGGCGACTTCATCGCGGCGCTCGGCGAGATCGACGGCGGCTGCGAAGCACTGGTCGACTACCTCTCGGATCGCGACGAAGAAGTAGTGCATTTTCAGAAGTACGACACCTTCAACGTCAACCTCAATGAAGACGGCGACGAAGTCGATCGCGCCGAGGTCAGCGACAGCGACTGGAAGGAACTGACATGGCTGCTCAAGCACGAGCATCCCGACATGTTCGAGCAGATCTGGCCAGTGCTCAAGACCCGCATGCAGAATCGCCTGCGCCAGGAAGCCGAGGAGCAACGTCTGGAAGAGCAGGGCATCGATGCGGTGCAGCGGGCGCCAGAGCCGTCGCCTGCCGCTGTCAAGGGCACGATTGTGCCCGATGGCGAAGAGTCGGCGCTCTGAACGATGGCCGTCAGCAGCAACAAACTCGCCACGGTCGACAAGCGTCCTTTTTTTGAAAAGGCGTTGACCTATGGCGTCCAGCAAGGCCTGATCGATTCGATTCGCTGCGAAGCCATCGTTGCCGACGGCGCCAAAGGCACGGTTCAGGTTGCCGAGTATTTCGGCACCAGCCATCTTTTCACGGCGCTCGAGAATGCCCGCAAGCGGATCGTGCACCTGGTCAGCCTCTATCTCGAAGACCAGTTTGGCAACGATCTCGACAAGGCGGCCCGCTCGTTGTGTGACAACAGCTTCCTGTCGCACTCACGCGGTGGCAACGACCTGCTCAAGAAGCTGCATGCGATGCCGGAGTCCGCAGTCTTCGATGGTGGGGTCAAAGGGCAGACCCTGAAAGATTTTCAGGACGAGCGCACCCTCGCCAAGCCTCTGACGCATGCCGCCTACCACAAGGAACTTGCGCGGCGCGGTGCCAATACGGCGCAGCAGGCAGCCGCGCGCTGGTTTGCGCAGGACATGGCGGTGCCGGTGTCGGCGCTCGACTCGATTGGCGCCGATGCAGTGATCCGTACCGGCCTATTGCGCCGGCTTGGCACTGCGGATGGTTGCCCAAATCGGCAAGAGTTCGCGCACCTGATCCAGAAGCTGCGCGCTGTGGCGGTGGCGACCGGCAAGCTCAAGTTTCCGAAGTCGCTGCTCGATGACGTTCCCGACGCGCACCGTGAGATCGCCAGCGGCATCCGGCGTGAAATCGAAAAGCATGATGCCCCGTTGCTGTTCGATGCGATGCTTGCGCTCGACGAAGCCTTCAACCGCATCGAGTCGCGCTACTTCCTGCGAGAGACCGGCCTCGAGGATGTCGATGCTTTCGAAGCCTTCGTCTCGACGGCGTGGCAGCAGCTCACCAAGGGCAAGGAAGATCCGTATTCGCGGCTGACCCTGTTCATGTGCCTGGCCGCTGGCCTCAAGCCCAAGACCACGCTCACCGCTGCTGAAGCACGTTCGCTGATCCGCAAGGTCCGGAAGGACGGTTTTCAGGAAGACGTGGTGTCGCGCCTGATCGCCACTTCCGCGCCGTTTGCGATCCGGGACGACCTGCTGGCGATGTGGGAAGACGAATTTTTTCCGGAAGCGCAGGTACGCCTGCTCGACGCGTCGGATGAAAAAACCATTTTCGCAATGCAATTCCTTTCTGAAAATTGCAATATCAAGAAAAAGTGATTTCCGGCGTTGCCACCAGTGTTCGTGTACGTCCTCGCCGCATTATCGTTATGATGGACGCATGAAGACGCCCGAAATCGACCTCCCCACACTTGACCGCGTGATCCAGATGGCATGGGAAGATCGCACGCCGTTCGATGCGATTGCACGCCAGTTCGGCCTGAACGAATCCGACGTCGTCGCCCTCATGCGCCGGCACATGAAGCGCTCGAGTTTTCAGATGTGGCGCAAACGCGTTTCAGGACGGAGCACCAAGCACGGCATGCTGCGTGATTCCCATGTCACCCGGTTTCGCTCCGATGACCAACGCACCCGCTGAGCGGCCGCACCAGGTCGCATCGCGGCACGTGCGATTGCGAATGCCGGCTGCCTGTATTGCTGTCATGTTGCTCTGCCTGGCCCCGTTGTGCGCCGTCGCCGACAACAACGCGACCGCGATGCAGCCGCTCGCGACGATTGCTGCGGTCGACCTTTCTCGCTACATGGGAACCTGGTACGAGATCGCACGCTATCCGAACAGCTTCCAGAAGAAATGCGTTGGCTACACGCGGGCTGACTACAGTGTCAATCCCGATGGTACGATCAAGGTCGCCAATCAGTGCCGCCTCGCTTCAGGCGCCACCGATCTGGCCGTCGGCGCCGCGCGCCAGGTCGGGCCCGCGGGTTCACCGAAACTCAAGGTGCGCTTTGCGCCGGCATGGCTATCCTTCATACCGTTCGTGTGGGGCGACTACTGGATCATCGATCTCGATGATGCCTATCGTCTGGTCGCCGTCAGTGAGCCAAAGCGCGAGTACCTGTGGATCCTGTCGCGCACGCCGATGGTCGATACCGCTGCTTATGATGCGTTGCTGGGCCGTTTGCGCGCCAAGGGTTTCGATCTGCAAAAACTGATCGTCACGCCGCAGAGTTGAACCGCTTGCCGTTGCCGTCACGTGTACAACGTCGCTGAAAACACGGGTAATCATGCTCTGGTACCATCAGGCGTCGTAAAAGACTGTAAAAGTCGCCAAATCTGTCTTTATAGCAATTTATAGTCTTGATGACAAAGCGAATGGCGCACCCTGCGCCGATGCGTGTTGCTGCTGCAAGTCGCACCGCTGCACTGATAATTTTCGGAGTACCAGACAATGACGAAGAAGCTTCCGGCAATCCTGTTCCTGCTTTTCGCCACCGCGCAGGCCGCGGTCCCCGACACTGCCGCCCCGACCCTGTCGCCGCTGGCCCAACAGGCACAGACCGCAAAGCTCTCCGCTGAAATCCTGACGCGCAATCATTACAAGAAAGTGCCGCTCGACGACGCGTTATCGGCAAAGATCTTCGATCGCTATATCAAGGACATCGATGGTGAAAGGATGTTTTTCACCCAGCCCGACATGGACGCGTTCTCTGCGACGCGCACCAAGCTCGACGATGCCATTTACCAGGACGACCTGCAGGCGCCGTTTGCGATCTTCAACCTGTACGAACGCCGAGTGCTGGAGCGGCTCGCCTATTCCCGCGAACTGCTGAAGAAGGGCTTCGACTTCACGGACAAGGAAAGCTTCCAGATCGACCGGGAAAAAGCGCCTTGGCCGGCGAACCAGGCCGAGCTGCGCGACCTCTGGCGCAAGCGCGTCAAGAGCGACTGGCTGCGTCTGAAACTGGCCGGCAGCGATGACAAGACGATTCGCAGCACGCTTGGAAAGCGCTATGAACATGCGTTGGCGCGGGCGAAGAAGATCAAGAGCGAGGATGTATTCCAGCTGTTCATGAACGCCTATACGATGTCCATCGAGCCGCACACCAACTACCTCGGGCCGAAGGCAACGGAAGAATTCGATATCTCGATGCGGCTGTCTTTGTTCGGTATCGGCGCGGTGCTATCCGAAAACGAGGACTACACGACCATCCGTGAGCTGGTGCCTGGTGGTCCTGCTGCGCTGTCGAACAAGATCAAGGTGGGCGATCGCATCGTGCGTGTCGGGGAAGCCGGCAGTCCAGCCCTGACCGATGTGGTCGGCTGGGCAATTGGCGACGTGGTCGATCTGATCCGCGGCAAGAAGGGCTCGCAGGTGATGCTCGAAATCCTGCCCGCCGCCGCCGGCGTCGATGGCAAGCAGGAGCGCGTGACGCTGGTGCGCGACAAGATCAGCATCGCCCAGCAGGCTGCCAAGAAATCGATCATCGAAACGAAAAATGGCGGTGTGACGCGCAAGGTCGGTGTCATTTCGCTGCCGGTTTTTTATCTTGACTTCGATGCGCGCAGTCGCGGCGACGCCGACTACAAGAGTGCCACCCGCGACGTGGCGCAGCTGATCGACGAACTCAAGAAGGACAATGTCGACAGCTTGCTGATCGACCTGCGTAACAATGGTGGCGGTGCCCTGACCGAAGCAGTCGACCTGACCGGTCTGTTCATCGGTAAAGGTGCGGTAGTACAGCAGCGTAACTCCCAGGGTGCAGTGCGGATTGAAAGCGCCGAAGGATCGGCGCCGGCGTGGGACAAGCCGCTTGCAGTCCTGATCAACCGCGGCTCCGCCTCGGCCTCCGAGATCTTTGCAGCGGCAATCCAGGATTACGGTCGCGGCGTGATCATTGGTGAAACCAGCTTTGGCAAGGGCACCGTCCAGACACTGGTCAATCTCGACCAGCTGGTCAAGAGCGACAAGCCGCGTTTCGGCGAACTGAAAATGACGATCGCGCAGTTTTTCCGCGTCAATGGCGGCACCACCCAGCTGCGCGGCGTCGTGCCGGACATCGGCTTGCCGAGTACGGTCGACGGCGACGACATGGGCGAATCGAGTTATGGCAACGCGCTGCCATGGACGCAGATTCCGGCAGCGACGTATCGGCCAGCGGGTGATTTGAGCGAGCTGCTGCCGATGCTGAAGATCAAGCACGATGCCCGCGTGGCGCAGGACAAGGAATTTGCCTACCTGATGGAAGATATTTCGGAGATCCAGGCCAAGCGCAAGGCGAACATGATTTCTCTCAATGAGACTGTGCGTCGCAAGGAACGCGAAGCCCAGGAAGCACGCACCAAGGCGCGCGAGTCACGGCGCGATGTCGCGGGTGACAAGACCGGCAAGCGCACCGACAAGGCCAGCGGGAACAGCGCGAACTACCTGCAGGATGATGGCCTGCAGAGCAATGAGCGCAACGTCACCGCCAGCCTGGCAGCTGAAAAGGCGCGCAAGGACGCCAAGGACATCTACCTGAACGAAGCGGCGGAAATTCTCGCTGACGAAGTCGAATTGCTGAAATCGAATACCCGGCTGGCCGCGCGCGTGCAGCCGGGCGCGCGGGTGGCCAGTACCGAAAAGACGCAGTAACCTCGTTCAGTATCGATCACCGGTGCTGCTCGGGTATCGGAGAGCGGCCGAGCGATTCGATGCGGCGACAGCGGTCATATTAAAAATCCGCCGGCGGCGCGCGAATCGCGGATAATTTTCGCATGCACAATCCCATCCCGCAACCTCCTGTCGTCACCGACGCACCGGCTCGTCCGCAGCCGCGCTCTCTTACTGACCTGTTCATCTCATTTACGCTGCTGGCGCTCCAGGGCTTCGGTGGCGTACTCGCCATCGTGCAGCGCGAGATGGTCGAAAAGAAACGCTGGATGACTGAAGAGGAATTCATCGAGGATTGGGCCGTTGCCCAGATCATGCCCGGGCCAAACGTCGTGAACCTGTCGTTGATGATTGGCGGACGGTACTTCGGGCTGCGTGGCGCCATGGCCGCGCTGGCGGGCATGCTGACCCTGCCGCTCGTCGTGATCCTGATCCTGGCTCTGGTCTACGCGCAGATCGCCACGGATCCCGGTGTCGCCGGTGCGTTGCGCGGCATGGGTGCGGTTGCTGCCGGATTGATCGCTGCTACCGGCCTCAAGCTGGTGAGTGCACTCAAATCGAATCCGCTCGGACGCACGCTTTGCATCACCTTTTGCGGCGTCTGCTTCGTTGCCGTCGCGCTGTTGCATTTGCCTCTGGCCTATGTCCTGATCGGACTCGGTCTCGTTGCCACCGGATTGACCTATACCCGCCTTAAATCATGAGCGAGACTGTGCACCTGACGCTCACCGGGGCCGACTGGCTGACCCTCTTCACGCAATATCTGATGCTGTCATTACTTTCGGTCGGCGGCGCGATTTCGACAACGTCGGAAATGCACCGCTTTCTGGTCGACCAGCACCACTGGCTGACGCAGTCGCAGTTCAGCGCCTCGATCGCAATCGCGCAGGCGGCACCCGGGCCGAACGTGCTGTTCGTGGCCCTGATGGGTTGGCATGTCGGCATCAACACCGGTAGTCAATGGGCTGGACTGTTCGGTGTTGCGGTCACGATGATCGGCATCATGGTACCGAGCACGACCCTGACCTACCTGGCGGCCCAGTGGGGACACCGCAACCGCCAGTTGCGCGGCGTGCGCGCTTTCAAACAGGGCATGGGTCCGATCGTGATCGGGTTGCTGATCGCCACCGGATGGATTCTTGCGCGTGGTGATGGCACTGCCGCCACAGAATGGCGCCTTTGGCTAGTGACCGTCGTCAGCGCGCTGGTCGTCTGGCGTACCAGGATCCACATGCTGTGGCTGCTAGGTGCAGGCGCTGCACTAGGATGGTTTCACGTCATCTGATTCGACCTGAGCCAAACCGGTGTCACCCGAACCCACCCGCGTCGGCGGCAGACAGCGTCACGTTACCTCAACCGTCGAAGGATGTGACTGTGGAGGTACGCAACGCGATCTCGTCGCGGAGGTGCGATCCGGAAGACCGGCACAGGGTCTTGACGGCACGGTGGCGGTTGCGTTTCGGTCTGCGAGCTGGTTCATTTGCGTGCAGGTAGTACACGTCGGCCATTGGCCGCGACTCGATGACCGGTGCTTCATAGGTCACGGAGTAATTCCCATCGACGAGCATCCGGTACGCTTCGTACGCCGTATCGGCAGCGGTGAAACCGGCCGGGGCACTGTCGCCACGATAGAAAGCCAGCCATTGATCCAGCACTTTGAAGATGTGTGGTTTCATGCATTTCCTTGATTCGAGAGTGATCCGGCGCTTGCTGGGAGGAACGCAGCCGCGTTTTTGCCCGACCTTGAACCTCAATAATTTAAAGAATGATTGCAGCATTATGCACTTTCGCATGTCAAAAAGACATGTTTGCAACATGCTCGCAGTCGCGCAAGTCGTGTCGATTTCTAAAATATTGCTTTTAGGACTCAACGTGTCACGTTTAAGTTCCGGTCCGTTACATTTAAGCGGCCAGAAT
>JACMOV010000227.1 GCA_014377845.1 Herminiimonas sp. | reverse complement strand
GTGAAGAGCCAGTTGAAGATCTTGGCGCCGGTCGGAATCGAGATGATCATCGTGGTGATCCCGAAGAACGAATTGACGCTCGCGCCCGAACCCATCGTGAAGAAGTGATGCAGCCAGACCAGGTACGCCAGGATCGTGATGACGATGGTGGCGTACACCATCGAGGCGTAGCCGAACAGGCGCTTGCCGCTGAAGGTCGACACGACTTCGGAGAAGATCCCGAAGGCCGGCAGGATCAGGATGTAGACCTCCGGGTGGCCCCAGATCCAGATCAGGTTCACGTACATCATGGCGTTGCCGCCGAGTTCGGTGGTAAAGAAGTTGGTGCCGGCCATGCGGTCCAGCGACAGCATGCCGAGTACGGCGGTCAGGACCGGGAAGGCAGCCACGATCAGCACGTTGGTGCACAGCGCGGTCCAGGTAAAGATCGGCATCTTCATCATCGTCATCCCGGGCGCCCGCATCTTCACGATGGTCGCCAGCAGGTTGATGCCAGAGAGCAGCGTGCCGACCCCGGCGATCTGCAGCGACCAGATGTAGTAGTCCACGCCCACGTCCGGACTGGCCAGAATGCCGGACAGCGGCGGATAGGCGAGCCAGCCGGTACGCGCGAATTCGCCCACGAACAGCGAGGCCATCGTCAGGCCGGCGCCGAAGGTGGTCATCCAGAAGCTGAAGTTGTTCAGGAACGGAAATGCCACGTCGCGCGCGCCGATCTGCAGCGGCACGACATAGTTCATGAATCCGGTCACCAGCGGCATGGCCACGAAAAAAATCATCAGCACGCCATGCGCCGTGAAGATCTGGTCATAGTGATGTGGCGGCAGGAAACCGGCAGAGTCGCCGAACGACATCGCCTGCTGGGCGCGCATCATCAACGCGTCAGCAAAGCCGCGCACCAGCATGACCAGACCCAGCACGATGTACATGATGCCAATGCGCTTGTGGTCGATGCTGGTGAACCAGTCGCGCCACAGCGGACCCCAGGCCCGGTAGTAGGTCAGCAGGGCCAGCGTGGCGAAGCCGCCGAGACCGATCATGACGAAGGTCGCCAGCAGGATCGGCTCGTGCAGCGGGATCGCATCCCAGGTGAGATTGCCGAAGATGAGTTTGGTCAGGTTGAATGTGTCAGGCATCATTGTTCTCGATGGAAAACGGGACAAGGCGCACGGGATGGTGCCGGTGTCGCCAGCGTCGCAATCGGCGCCGGGCGTTGCATTGCAAAATCATTCATGGCGCATGCCTTTCATATTCTTCATGCCTGCCATGTCTTTCATACCCTCCATGCCGGCATGGTCCGCGTGGTCCGCATGGTCCGCGTGTTGTGCGGCAGCCGGAGCGGTCGCGCTGCCGCCGCCCATCATGTCGCTCATGCAGGGGGTTCCCGGCGTGACGCACCGGTTCAGGATCGCGTTGTACAGGTCGGGCGCCACGCTGGCGTAGCGGTGCACCGGCTCGCGCACCGACGGTTTTTCAAGCGCTTGATAGCTGGTGCGGTCCAATGCGCCACCGCCTGTTCTCGCGGCCTGCACCCATTTGTCGAAGTCGGCCTGGTGCATCCCGCGCAGCTTGAAGCGCATGTCGGAAAACCCGGCGCCGCTGTAATTGGCCGAGAAACCGTCGAATACACCCGGCTTGTTGAGCACGGCATTGAGCGACGTCTCCATGCCTGGCATCGCATAGATCTGGCCGGCGAGCGCGGGGATGTAGAACGAGTTCATGACGGCAGAAGCAGTGATCTTGAAGCGCACGGGCACATCGACCGGCGTCGCCAGTTCATTGACGGTCGCGATGCCCAGGTCGGGATAGATGAACAGCCATTTCCAGTCCAGCGCGACGACCTCGACGGTGAGCGGCACCGTGCCCGGTGCAACCGCGCGACGCGCATCGATGCGCTGCAGCGGACGATACGGATCAAGCGTGTGGGTGCTGATCCAGGTCACCAGGCCAAGCGCGATGATGATCAGCAGTGGCGCACCCCAGATCAGCAACTCCAGTTGTGTAGAATGATTCCAGTCCGGATCGTAGGTTGCGGCCGTGTTGTTCTTGCGGTACCGCCACGCGAAAAAAATCGTGCAGGCGATGACCGGCACGATAATCAGCAGCATCAGAAGCGTCGACACCACGATCAGTCTGCCCTGTTGCACGGCCACATCGCCGGATGCATTCATGAGCACCGTGTTGCAGCCGCCCAGCAGCAGCGGCGATGCCAGGAGCAGGACGTTCAGCGCACCGCGCTTGGAAAGAGTAAACATACAGCCGGTCCAGTACAGGGAACAAGATAGCGCTACTGTACGTCGGACGTCGCGCGCCGGCCATTGGACGTTTTGTCCACTCCCCTTTGCCGCGAAAGTGGCTACACTCGGCGCATTGTCTGAATTCGACGCACCCGAGAACCCATCATCATGTCCACCTCGCACATCCACGGCAGGCCGCCTTCGGCCGACGCCTCGCTGCAGTCGTCCGCCCACGAAGCGCGGATCGCGCCGGGCGAAATCGCCATCGGCGTGATCATCGGCCGGGCCTCGGAATACTTCGACTTCTTCGTGTATGCGATTGCATCGGTGCTGGTGTTTCCGTCGGTGTTCTTTCCCTTCGAACAGCGCCTCGAAGGGACACTGTATGCGTTCCTGATCTTTTCATTCGCCTTCATCGCGCGGCCGTTCGGCACCGTGGCCTTCATGGCGATCCAGCGCCGGCTCGGCCGGGAAGCCAAGCTGACGATCGCGCTGTTCGTGCTGGGCGTGTCGACTGCCGGCATTGCCTTTCTGCCGACTTATGCCAACCTCGGTTTTGCGTCGATCGTGCTGCTGGCGCTGTTGCGCATCGGTCAGGGCATCGCGCTCGGCGGGTCGTGGGATGGCTTGCCATCGTTGCTGGCATTGAATGCGCCGGAGAAGAAACGTGGCTGGTATGCGATGCTGGGGCAACTCGGCGCGCCGCTGGGCTTCATCATCGCAGCCAGTCTATTTTCGTACCTGCTCTTCAATCTGACGACAGAGGATTTCCTCGACTGGGGCTGGCGCTATCCGTTCTATGTCGCATTTGCGATCAACGTGGTGGCGCTGTTCGCCCGCCTGCGGCTGGTCGCGACCGAGGAATACTCCCGCCTGCTCGACGAACGCGAACTCGAGCCGACCAATGCCATCGAGATGGGCCGCTCGCAGTGGCGCACGCTGTTCAACGGCGCGATGGCGGCGCTGGCGAGCTATGCGCTGTTCCATATCGTGACCGTGTTCCCGCTGTCTTGGATCCGGCTGTACTCGACGCGCTCGGTTGGCGACTTCCTGGTAGTGCAGATCATCGGCGCTTCGCTGGCGGCGGTCGGCATCGTTGCATCCGGCCTGATCGCCGACCGCTTCGGCCGCCGCACCACGCTTGGCGCGGTGGCGGTGCTGATCGCGGTCTTCAGCGGTTTCGTGCCGACCCTGATGGATGGCGGTGTCCTGGGACAGAACGTCTTCATCCTGATCGGTTTCTCGCTGCTGGGGCTGTCGTACGGCCAGGCGTCGGGCGCGGTCAGTTCGAACTTCCCCTCGAAGTATCGCTACACGGGCGCGGCGCTGACCTCCGATCTGGCATGGCTTGCCGGCGCGGGCTTTGCGCCGCTGGTGGCGCTCGGTCTGAGCGCGCATTTCGGCCTGGCGTACGTCAGCGTTTATTTGCTGTCGGGAGCGGCGTGTTCGATTGCGGCGCTGACGGCGAACCGGGCGCTGGAAATGCGGGATTGACACCCGATTCCCGCCAGCGCTGAACGGATTTCCGGCCGAGCGACGAACCTAGCGTAATTTTTTCTGTGAGGTGCAGCCGAAGGCGACATCGCGGGCAAAAAATGAATTACTATTTGGCAATAAACTGACTGAAAGTATAAAGTCAGTTTGCCGATGTAATGTGTCCCGCGACCCACCTAACCGACCGAGAAAACGATGCTGCAAAACGAGCCGGACCTCGCCACCCGTCTGGACAAGTCCGGCGAAAAGCTTCGCATCGTACTACCGCTCCTGAGCAAGCATGGCTCGGATTTTGGTCCTGCAAGTTACGCACTCTGGTTCGGCTATATCGCGGCCACGCGGCCTGCACTGGTGAGCGAGCTTGAGCCGGTCGTCGCCGCCGGCAGCCGGCTGTCGCCGGAACAGACTGCAACGCTCTACCGCCGCCACTTTCTCGACGTTGAAGCGACGACCGTGGAAAACGTCAGCCTGGCTTTCGTTGAACTGCTGACCCAGGTGGCGAGTTCGACCATCTCCGTGCAGGCAACCACCAGTCGCACGCAGGAATTGCTCGAGGCGCTACCTGCAGCCGTCGCGCTGGAATCCGGTCATGCCGTGTCACATGAAATTGCGGAACATTCACGCATCATTGCTGCCTCCCTGCTGACATTTGGCCAGCAGCTCAACCGGGCACAGGCGCAGGTCGATGCCTTGCGCGACGAACTGCAGTACGTGCGCCAGGAAGCCCGGATCGATGCCCTGACCAGCCTGCAGAACCGACGCTCATTCGATGAAGCTTTGCTGGAGAAGACCGACCAGGCGGCCGCCACCGGAACACCGTTGACCCTGATCATGATCGACGTCGATCACTTCAAGCGCTTCAACGACGACCTCGGCCATGTCATGGGTGACCGGGCGCTGCGGGCGGTCGCCACCACGATCCAGCAGAATGTGAAGGGCAAGGATTTCGCCGCGCGCTTCGGCGGCGAGGAATTCGTCGTCCTGATGACGGATACGCCGCTCGAGAGCGCACAACGCGTCGCCGAAAACCTGCGACAGGCGATCGAACGCATCTGCATTCGCAAGACCGCCACCGGCGAAACCATGCGCACCATCACGGTGTCATGCGGCGTCGCGTTGCTGCAGTCCGACGATGCGCCGATCGATCTGGTCGACCGCGCCGATGGTGCGCTGTACCTTGCCAAGGAAGCGGGACGCAACCGGGTGGTGGTAGCGGCGGCGAGACCGGTGGCACGGGTCGGGGCAAAGCCGGCACCACAATTGGCACCACAGTCGGCGGCAGGTGCGCGATAGCGAGTAGCCAGTCAAAGGCACAACGCGCTTTCGGTAAATGCAACCACCTCAGAAACCGGGCGGGCGCTCTCCGGTAACGCCGGACGCCGCCTGGAGCGCCAGTGCGGCGCGTGCGATCGTGCCTTCATCGAACAGCCGTCCGATCAGCGTGACGCCATGCGGCACGCGCCGTGGCGGCGCGAATTTCGGCAGCGGGTTGGCCGGATCGGGCGCCCAGTCGCTGCGCGCTTCGGCCACTTCCACCGTGCCAGTACGCAGCGTCAGCGAAGGGTGACCGGTAAAGTTCGAGATCGTCAGCATTTCATCTCGCAGCGACGGCACCAGCAGCAGATCGACCTCGGTAAAAATGCGCGCCATCTCGACTGCGACCTTGCGCCGCATGCGATCGGCCTGCACGAAATCGACTGCAGACAGAAAGCGCGACTGGCGCAACTGGTTCGGCCAGGCATCCGGCACCTGCACCTTCAGCTGGTTCATCAGGCCGTCGAGTTCCATCTGCTCGAAGGCAGCTGCGCCTTCGGCAAACAGGATCACGTTGAGCGACTGGTACGGCCAGTCCGGCAGCATCACCGGTGTCGGTATCATGCCGGCGGCCTTGGCATGGTCGAGCGCCGCGCGGTCGACATCGGTGGCGGGACTCTCCGACATCCAGGCCGGGAAATAGCCGATTTTCAGACCGCGCGCCGAGGCGCCGGCATCGAAGCCGAGTGCGGCCGGAACGCTGGCCAGGTCGCCCTTGTCGGGGCCCGAAATCGCCGCCAGCACCAGCATCGCGTCCTCCACCGAGCGGGTCATCGGACCGAGCTTGTCGAGCGACCAGCACAGCGTCATCGCTCCGGTGCGCGGTACCCGGCCGAAGGTCGGACGCAGGCCGGTGACGCCGCAGCGCATGCTGGGACTGACGATGCTGCCGCCGGTCTCGCTGCCGATCGAAAACCCGACCAGCGCGGCCGCCGTGGCGGCGCCCGGTCCGGCGCTCGACCCGGACGCGCCTTCTTCCAGCAGCCACGGATTCATGGTCTGGCCGCCGAACCAGATGTCGTTCAAGGCCAGCGCGCCCAGGCTCAGCTTGGCGATCAGCACCGCGCCGGCCTGGTTCAGCCGCGCGACGACCGCGGAGTCGGTCGCTGGAATGCGGTTGCGATACGGCTCGGCGCCCCAGGTGGTTGCAATGCCTGCCGTGTCGAGCAGATCCTTCACGCCATACGGAATGCCATGCAGCGGCCCACGATATGTACCGGCGGCGATTTCCTGGTCGGCCTGCCTGGCCTGCGCCAGTGCATGCTCGCGCGTCAGGGTGATCACGCAACGCAGCTTTGGATCAAAACGCTCGATACGCGCCAGGTAGATGCGGGTGAGCCGCTCCGAACTGAGCGCCCTCGATTCGATCCAGCGCGACAGCAGCGTCACCGGCGCGTAAGCGATGTCCTCGTCTTTTGCCGGCAGCGGCACGGCCTTCCTGGCCGACCGCACGAAGCGGCCATGCGCGGCGGGTGCGTGCGAACCCGGCAGCACCGGATTCCACATCGTGGCCGGTACATCGCTGGTGCCGATCGCGACTTTTTTAGGTCCGGTACGGCGTTCCAGCATCGCCGGCATCGAGGTGCGCCAACTCTCGGCAGCCATGGTCCTTTGTTCGGACGACATGGTGGTTTGCGTCAGTTTCTCGGCTTCCAGGAAGGTCGCCGTCGATACCTCCGGACCCACCGGTGCGCTCGCGCCGAAGGTCGGCGGCGCACCGGGTGTGGCGGCAGGCGTTGCAGCCGGCGCGACCGGCGCACCTGGGGTTGCAGACAACTGCGCGCGGGCAGCGCTTGCCATAGCCAGCAGTCCAAGCGGTGCATTGATCAGGAATTGACGACGATACTTCATTGAATTGGGCTCCATAAAAGGCCAGGCTATAGAAAAAACTGCGGCTAACACGTAGTATGCAAGGGTACCGACATGTTACATGCAAGAAATTAGATGCGGGCGCGGATTCAGGATCGAATTCAGCCCCTGTTTATGTTGCCTCCGGCCCTGTTTCCTGAATATCCAATGTCATTCCTGACTCTCGATCTCAACCTGCTGCGCATCTTCGACGTCATCATGTCGGAGCAGAACCTGACGCGCGCTGCCGACCGGCTTGCGACCACGCAGCCCGCTGTGTCAAACGCCCTGAAGCGCCTGCGCGAGGCACTCAACGACGACCTGTTCGTGCGCACCGCGCATGGCGTCAAGCCGACGCCGCGTGCGGAAGAACTCTGGCCCGGCATCCGGATCGCGCTGGCCGACCTCGAAGCATTGCTGGCGCCGCGCGATTTCAACATCGCCGCATTGCAGACCACGTTTCGGCTGGCGATGGCCGATTCCACCGCATCGCTGCTGCTGCCGGCGCTCATACGCGGCATCAAGGCCGAGGCACCATTGATCGACCTGCGGATGATCCCGCTGACCTCGCGCGACCCGCGGCCGATGCTGCTGCAGAGTGAAATTGAGCTGGCGGTCGGCTCTTTTCCCGGCGTCGTTGCGCAGTTGAGCGGGGAACAGGGCTCGACCTCGGCGATCCGGCACGAGCGCCTGTACAGTGGCAAATACATCTGCATCATGCGCAAGGACCATCCGCTGGCAAAGGGCGGGCTGACCGTGGACAGCTACTGCGAGGCGCTGCACGCGCTGGTCAGCTTTTCCGGGCGGGCGCACGGTCCGGCCGACGACGCACTGGCCAATCTGGGCCGCACCCGACGCATCGCATTGACGGTCAACCAGTTCTACACGGTGGGCCGGGTGGTGGCCGATTCCGACCTGATCTCGATCGTGCCGCGCCACCTCGTGAAGACGATCGGCATGACCACGCTGCTGACGACCAAGGAGCTGCCCTTCGATCTACCGGTAGTGCACGTCGACATGCTCTGGCATGACCGCGACAGCCGCAAGGCGCCGCATCACTGGGTGCGGCAGCAATTGCTGATGAATGCGCATTAGCCGGGCCAGCCGGCAGGCCCACGCCGCTGCGCTCAGGTCCGACTGCCGCTTTCCTTTTCGTCGCTCTCCGTAAAAATCGCCCAGGCCGCAATGAATAGCGCCGCAATCACCGGGCCGATGACGAATCCGTTCAAGCCGAACAGCCCGATGCCGCCGACCGTGGAAATCAGGACCACGTAATCCGGCAGATGGGTCTGCTTGCCGACCAGGATCGGGCGCAGTACGTTGTCGACCAGGCCGATCACGAGCACGCCGAAACCGATGATCAGCGCGCCGGTGCCGATCGATCCGGTGACCAGGAAATACAGTGCGACCGGGCCCCAGATCAGCGCAGCGCCGATCGCCGGCAGGAGCGACAGGAAAGCCATCAGCACGCCCCACAGCAGCGCCGCCTGGATGCCGAGGAACCAGAACAGCATCCCGCCCAGCGCACCCTGCGTTGCCGCGACGATGATGTTGCCCTTGACCGTGGCCCGGATCACGGTCGTGAATTTGGCGAACAGGTAATCCTTGGTGGTGCTGGCCATCGGCAGCGCGTGCCGGATATGGGCTGCGAGACGCTCGCCGTCGCGCAGCATGAAGAACAGCAGGTACAGCATGATGCCGGTGCCGATCACGAAGTCGAGCGCATTCTGGCCGATGCCGACCGCGCGGGTTGCGATCAGCTGGCTGCCCTTGACGGTCGCGGCCGACAGCTGCGACCGAACCGCATCGAAATCGCCCAGGCCCAGCCGATCCAGCAGGTTGACCACCCAGGTCGGCAGACGGCTGACGATCTGCTCGAAATAGGTACCCGCGTTCATGCCGCCGCCGGCGACCGTCTGGTAGAGCAGCGTACCCTCCCGGAGCAAGGCGCCGGTCAGCAGCATCAGCGGCAGCACCACGATCAGCACGCACATGGCGAGCGTCGCGAGTGCGGCCAGATTCTGCCGTCCCGACAGGGCGTTCAACAGCCGCGCATGGATCGGTGCGAAAACGATCGCCAGAACGGCGCCCCAGAATACCGAACCCGCGAATGACGACATCACGGCCAGGAAGGCCAGCGTGACGGCCACCAGCAGGAACAGAAAGGTTTTCTGGTGCAGCTCGGGATGCATCATGTCGATCGGGCCTTCCTGTCAGTGAAAGGAATGCATCGGAAATCTCGCACCTGCGCGCAGCGACGCCGGACAATGGATGCGGTGAGGCCGATCGTAACCGCAGGCGGCGTACGCGATCCAGGTTTTTTTGCGACGCCGCGACGCGGGCGTGCCTGCCACGGTCCGGAAAGAATTGCCGGTTGCTCTATACTTGGCCGTATGCCTACCGCCAAGCCGTCACCGCAAGGCGCTGACAGGTTCGCACCGGGCCTCTTTCGAAAAGGATTCGCCATGACTGGAAACCATCTGCCCGCCACGTCACACCTGCGCCGCTATGCTGCGATGGGATTGGCTGCGCTGGCGTTTTGCAGCCTTGCGCGCGCCGCCGATCCCGCGCCGGATGCGAATACCGAGATCTGGGGCAAGGTGCGCGCCAGCCTGTTCCAGGACCGGCCGATCGCCGATTCGGCAGAGAAGTACATCAGCTTCGACC
>JACMOV010000226.1 GCA_014377845.1 Herminiimonas sp. | reverse complement strand
GCCAATACCGTCAATGGCGCCATCACCTCGATCCAGGCAGTCTATGTGCCGGCGGACGACTTCACCGACCCGGCGGCGGTGCATACCTTTTCCCACCTGTCGGCGTCGATTGTCCTGTCCCGCAAGCGCGCTGCCGAAGGCCTGTACCCGGCCATCGACCCGCTGCAGTCGAACTCCAAGATGGCGGCACCGGGCATCATCGGCGAGCGGCACTACGCACTGGCGCAGGAAATCCGGCATACGCTGGCGCAGTATGCCGACCTGCGCGACATCATCGCCATGCTGGGCCTCGAGCAGCTCTCGACCGAAGACCGTAACGTGGTCGGTCGCGCGCGGCGCCTGGAGCGGTTCCTGACGCAGCCGTTTTTCACTACCGGTCAATTTACCGGCCACACCGGAAAGCTGGTCAGTCTGGCGCAGGCCCTGGACGGTTGCGAACGTATCCTGCGCGACGAATTCAAGGACACGCCGGAAAGCGCGCTTTACATGATCGGCGCGATCGAGGAAGCCAAAGCCAAGCCGAGTGCCCCAAAAACCGCCCCACAGGCGGCGCCAACACCCGCCCCGGCATCGGTCAGCCATGCATCTTAAGATCCTCGTGCCATACGCGGTGTTTGCGGACCAAGGCGACGTGGTGCGGGTCGTGGCCGAAACCCACGAGGGATCCTTCGGCATCCTGCCGCACCGGCGCGACTGCGTCGCAGCCCTGGCGCCCGGTATCCTTTTCTACGCGACCGCGGCCGGCGGCGAAACGTATGTCGCCGTCGATGAAGGGGTGCTGGTCAAGGCAGGGCTCGATGTCACCGTATCGGTGCGACGGGCACTGGCAGGGTCCGATCTGAGCCAGCTGCGGGCCGCAGTCGAGCAGCAATTTTTGGTGCAGGACGCCACGGCGCACAGCGAGCAACTGGCGATGGAAAAGATCGAAGCCGGATTCATGCATCGCCTGACCGAGTTTCAGCATGGCTGACGAACCCGGCAAGCCGTCCACACGCGACCAGCGCTTTGCCGGCAAGATCGGTGCCCAGGCGGCGCGCAAGCTCAGCGCCCGGCGCGTCGGCGCCGGCGGCGTCTGGTTCGGCTTGGGCATGATGGGATTGATCGGCTGGTCCGTCGTGGTGCCGACGTTGCTCGGCGCCGCGTTGGGCCTGTGGCTGGACCAAGGTAATCCGGGCGAGCGCTCGTGGACGCTGGCGCTGCTGGTGGCGGGACTGGTGCTGGGCTGCTTCAATGCCTGGCACTGGGTCGAGAAGGAAGACCGGGCCATGCATCAGGACCAGGACCATCAGGACCAGGACAGCCATCGTGAATGACATCCCGACCATGCTGTTGCCGATTGCCTTGGCCGGGCTGGCCGGGATGGCGCTGGGGGCGTTCTTTTTTGGCGGGCTGTGGTGGACGCTGCGGCGCGCTCTCGTATCGCCACGGCCACTGCTGTGGCTGGGGACGAGCCTGCTGCTGCGCACTGGCATCGTTCTCTTTGGCGTGTATGTTGTAGGCCACGGGCAGTGGCAACGCATGGTGGCCTGCCTGGCCGGTTTCATCCTGGTGCGTCTGCTGACATTGCGCCTCGCAGGGCGTCCACCGGCACCGCCAGATGCGCGGCGTTCAGGTCCGGCAGCAGCCGCGACGATGGCCGACGAGGCGCCCAATGCGCCTTAGCCCGGACGAGCTGGTATTTTGGCAGCACGGCGTATTCAAGCTCAATGCCACCATCGTCAGCACCTGGGCGCTGATGCTGGTGCTGGTGGTCGGCGCCCTGCTCGTCACCCGCACGCTGTCGCAGGATGGGCGACCCGACACCCCACGCTCGCGCTGGCAATGCCTGCTGGAGATCATCGTCATCGGCATCAACCACCAGATCGCAGAAGTCGGCCTGC
>JACMOV010000225.1 GCA_014377845.1 Herminiimonas sp. | reverse complement strand
GTTCTGGCGATACAGATCGAGCAGGCGTCCGGGTGTGGCGACCAGCACATCGAGGCCTTTGCGCAGCTTCATCATCTGCGGGTTGATGCTGACGCCGCCGTAGGCCACATGGGTACGCAACGGCAGATTGCCGCCGTAATCGCAAAAACTCTGATGCACCTGCTCGGCCAGCTCGCGAGTCGGCACCAGCACCAGCACCCGCACGGAATTGGCAGCCACTTGCGGTCCTTCCATAACCAGTCGCTGAAGCAGCGGCAAGGCGAAACCGGCTGTCTTGCCGGTGCCGGTTTGCGCCGCCGCCATCAAATCGCGCCCGGCGAGCACGGCAGGGATGGCCTGGGCCTGAACCGGCGTCGGGGTTACGTACCCTAAAGTATCCAATGCGTCGAGCAAGGGGGCGATCAGACCGAGGGAAGCAAACGTCATAAGGTATAACCGAGCAGTGGTCGGTAAAAACGGGAAGGACACAGTGTATACCGTGACGCGTCGGCTGGCCGGTTTGGGAATTGGAACCGCGAACAGCCCTGGACCACGCATGAGCGTAGGCGACCAACCTTCGCGCTTAAAAAGAAATGCCGTGTTGCCAAGAACCAGTTCCTATCATCCGCCGAGTCCCACCGAAGTCAGCCCCACGTCGGCACCGGTGCCGGCAGTCACGGTCGCGCCAAGCCTTGCGCCAAGCGACCGCGTAGCCGCCGCCGATGCCGCCGCGCGCAGTCAAGGCGACCGCGCACGTGTCCAGCGACTATGGGATGTTCCGATTAAAAGCCTGCTGGCTCGCTGCGGCTTTGCGGTACCCTGGGGGCACTCCGGTTTTTCATCGACCGATGAGCGAGAAATTCGCATCGCACTGGAAACCCTCGATTTGACCAGCAACGACGGCCTCGATACGTGGCCACGACTGCATGCAGCGTGTGTCAGCGGCGATGCACACACCTTCGACGCGGTCCTTGCCTTGGTCAGATATCAGGTGGTCGACCCGAATCAGCATAGTCCCGATGGCGACACCTTGTTGCATTCGACTATCCGCTATGGCGCCAGTTACAACGAAGGCATGAAGCTGCCGATGGATCAATTCGTCTCGGTGAAGGCGCGCATCGATTTGCTGCTCCTGCAGGGTGCCGATGCCAATCAACCGGATCTGCAGGGCTTGCTGCCGTTGCAAATGGCGTGGGAAAGAGTACCGGCCGAATCGGAATCGATGGTGACTACGCTACTCTTGGGCGGCTGCAATCCCGCACATGCGGATGCCCAAGGCCATTCCCTGTTGCACCGCGCCGCCCGGGATGGCGATTTGGATGTCATACGGGCATGGTGTAGCGCCGGCCTCCCGCTTGATTCTCACAATGAAAAAATGTCGGGGTTCCAGCCGCCTTTGATGCTGGCTTGGGAAAATGAAACGCCCGCCGGAAGGCAGGCGGCGGCTTTGCTGTTGGCGGCGCATTGCAATCCCCTGCAACAAGACGAACAGGGCGAAACGATGCTGCATTGTGCCGCGAGGACCGGCAACCTGGCAGTATTGCGAGGCTGGGGCGCCGCCGGCCTGGACCCGCAGCCTCGCAGTTACCCAATGGCAGCCACGCCGTTGATGGTCGCGGCCGAAGCTGATCAGGCTGACAGCATCGACGTGCTGATCAATGAAATCGGCGCGAATCCGGATGTGTGCTCCGCGCAGCAGATGACTGCGCTGCATTGGGCAGTGCGCAGCAGATCGCTAGCGGCGACCAGAACGTTGCTCGATGCTGGTGTCGATATTCATGCACACACCGACCTTGGCATGTCGGCATTGCACATGGTGGTCGAGGATATCTACAGCGTTCGTGGCTTGCAGATGGCGGTCTGGGGTTTGGCGGACGTTCCGGGCTCGCACATCAGGGATTTATTACTACAACATGGGGCAGACTGGAACGCGCGATTTCCGCCACTAAACCGGTCAGCGCAGGAATTCCAGGACGACCTTATCGAAGAGAACGCCAACTTGCTCATGATTTTTACGGGGGTCTAGTTCTCTGACCCGATGGCTAGCCGCTCAGGCGATCAGTTTCAGTCCCGGCGGCAGCGAATCACCCAGCATCCGGCGCTCGATTGCGCTGTCGAGCGGGACTGCTTCACGCACCATCGTGATCCAGGTGGCAGACGCGCCGATAGCAATCATGCGATCGATAATCTGCTGGCGTTGCACATCCGGTATATCGCGCGAGCGGTCGCCTGTCATGCGCGCAATGTGTGCTGCGGCGAACGCTGCCGACTCGATTTTTTTCCAGTCCAGCGCAAGCAGTGTGTCAAGCCAGTGCGCCACCACCTCGGGGCCGACCACATCATGCGCACTCCCGTAAAACGGTTGGCGCGCGCCGATCCTGCCGATCGCCCACAGTATGGCGGGGTCGGGGCCGGTGCTGGCAGGTGCCTTGTCCATGGTACCGAACAACCACGTCCCGATTTCGATTTTGTATTCGGCAGGAATGCGTTCGAGCGATGCCGCCAGACGCAGCATGTCATCCTGATTGCCAGTGACCAGCGTGACCGGACGGTCGCAGCGATCGGCTTCGTTTTCCTGGACGTTGAAGGCGAAATCGTTGAGTAGACGCAGCTGGGCTTCGCGGTCGAGACCACCGGCGACACGCCGCCACATGGTCCACCATTCGGTGCAGACCTGCAGGTCCTTGTGATGCTGGACGCCGGCCTCGAACAGATTCCATAATTGTTCGATGCGCCAGCCGTCGAGCCCATCGCCGAAACCCGGCCGTACGCAGTACCCGATAAGATTGAGCCAGACACGCTCGTGTTCGATGCTGCGGCGGCGACCCTTGGCACGCTGCATCAAGGCATCGAACAGTTTGCGCAGCAGCGCGGTGTGCCATTGGTCGCGCGCGCCCAGGAGCTTTTCCAGTTCGCGCCGCAACTGTTTGACTTCCTTCGGCGCCACTTGCGGTCCGCGACCGCCAAACACCCGCTCGATGCGGTCCAGCGCTTCGGCCAGACGCGCCGGCAACAGGACGTCGGGCTGCTTGCCGTCGGCGGCGGTCTCGGATTCGCCACGCAACTGGAATTCCAGCAGCCAGCGCTGGTGTGCGTTGTCGGTCGCAACACAGTGCATTTCTAGCGTGCCGACTTCGGTCAGGCAGCTTGCCAGCCGAACCGGAACCTGCTGTTTCGCGCCAGCGCGCAGCACTGTGGAAATCGGCGGCAAGCGCACGAATTCGCCATCGTCGAGATCGATCATTTGCCCCAACACCGGTGGCGGCCGGTTGCCGGCGTCGGCGATCGAGGAGGCCAGATGAAACCGCACCGGCTGGCCCAGACGCAACGCGAAGATGCGGTCCTTCAGCAGGATTTCCTGCCCTTCTTCACTGCCGCGCGGCAGCACGCAGAGTGCACGTTGGCGCGGGCCCGATTCGACGTCGTTGCCACTGCCCGACGAGGCAGCGTCCAGTACCAGAAAATAGCTACGCGGCGAACCGCCCCCGATCTTTGGTGCCAAACCGCGTGCCGCAAGCGAATAGGCTACCGCACCGCGTGCGACCGCGACATCCGGATTGTCATTGTGCAGAAGGTGCAAGGCATCGCCACGCCAGTCGCCCAGCGTTTGTTGCAGTCGACTGGCAAGCGCCTCGGCGCGAAACACGCCGCCATTGAGCAGCAGCGTATCGGGCACCGGCACGCCCTCACCGTCATCACCGTCATCACCCAGCGCCTCGCGCGAGGCCGCCGCATGTTGCGCCAGAAAGCTGGCCAGGTGCCGCGTGATCGCAGGGTCACTGGCGTACGGCAGGCCGAATTCAACGATGCCGCTGCGGCGTTGCCGGGCAACGTCGTCGACGGCCACCCGCGGAAAAAAACCGTCGACAATGGCATGCTCGATTTCATCGCGCGTCAGTGCCACCGAGCGCGCGCCGCCGATCAGTTTCGAACCCGATCCGAGTAATGTCACCAGCGTTTGTGCGGGTGCGTCGGCCGCTAGTAATTCTTCCTTTGCCGCGCGACAGCGCTCCATCAATTGCGACAGGCGGGCGGCCGACAGGCGTTGTGGCGGCGCGCCCGCTTCGGTGGCATTCAGGCGCGATTCGACCAGATGCGCCAGCACCAGATCCATGTTGTCACCACCCAGCATCAGATGCTTGCCGACGCCGATGCGCGTCAGTTGCGGCGCGCCCTTCTCCATCTCGACCTTGATCAGGCTCAGGTCGGTGGTGCCGCCGCCGACGTCGCATACCAGGATCAGACGCGTGCCGGCCAGCTCGGTTGCGAGTGTGGCGCGATGGCGAAACAGCCAGTCATAACATGCTGCCTGCGGCTCTTCAAGCAAGCGCAGTTTCGGCAAACCGGCCTGGGCGGCGGCGGCCACCGTCAGCGCCCGTGCGCCCTCGTCGAACGATGCGGGAATGGTCAGCACGACATCCTGCTGCTCCAGCGGATGGTCGGGAAAGCGCCAGTTCCATGCAGCGCGGATGTACGCCAGGTAACTGGCGCTGGCCTCGACCGGCGACACCTTGTCGACGTCGCCCGCCGCGCCCCACGGCAGGATCGGCGCCATGCGGTCAACCGCCGCATGCGACAACCAGCTCTTGGCGCTGGCCACGAGACGACCTGGCACCTGCGCGCCGAGCGTGCGCGCCAGCGTGCCGATGACCGGCGCAGTCGATGGAGTCACGTCGGCCTGCGGCCATGGCAACTGCAGTGCGCCCGCCGCCAGTTCACCGGCGACCGGATGAAAGCGCAGCGACGGCAGCAAGGCGCCGGCCTTGACTTCACCGGGCGCGACCAGTTGCTCGATGTCGAACAGCCGGATCTCGCTGCTGCCGGTCTGCGCGTATGCCACGACCGTGTTGGTAGTACCGAGGTCGATGCCGACCACGTAATGCTGGCGCGTCATCCCGCGTCGCTGTAACCGCGCATGTTGAATTCGACGTTCCAGCGTTCGCTACCGGTGCGCGGGATCGCCGACAATTCCAGCGTGCCGGCTTCGGTCACCTTGGCCTGCAGCGACACCTGCACCACTTCGCCGGGCTGGCGGCCGTCCGACAGCAGCGTCGCTTCGATTTCATCGAGTTCCTGCAATTCGTCGGCGCCCCAATAGTCGAGCTGGGTGCCGATCTGGTCCTGACGACGCACCGACGACCCGAAGAAACGGAAATGCACCGGCTCGCCGATGCGCAGGCCGAACTGCTGCGTCATCAGTTCGCCTTCGGTACCCTCTTCCATGCCGAACGGCGCAATGCACAGCGCCGTGATCGGCGGCTCCAGACCGGGAATGGCCGGCATCGCCGACTCGACCGCGACATAATAGGAGCGTGCCGTGCCACCGCGAATGCGCACGCCCTGACCGCGCCGCACATAGCCGTAATATGCCGCGCCGCGCGCCACTGCCAGATCGAGGTCGGCACCGGCCAGCATGCGGGCGGGCGGCGCATTGTCGGCTGCCAGCCAAGCATTGAGCGTGCTCAGCGTGCGCTCGGCCAGCAGGTTTGATTTGAAGATGCCACCATTGAACAACACGGCGGTCGGGTGCAGAAAGGTCGCGCTGGCACGCGCTTGACCGGCAAAATTCTCCAGCTCGTCGAGTGCGCCGACCTGCCGTCCCAGAAAACCCGCGAGATGGCGTGTGACTGCCGCATCCTGCGCGAACGGCAAGCCCAGTTGCGTGAGGCCGGCGCGGGTACGCACCGCAGGCCGGGCATCGGCGCCGACCTGCGGAAAAAAGCCTTCGAGGATGACGGCGCTGACTTCATCGCGCGTCAGCTCGGTACGAATCGAGCCGCCGATCAGTTTGGAGCCGCGGCTCGGCACCACGATCGGCACGACATCGAGGCCAGACTCCGACAGCAGACTTTCCTTGGCGCTGCGGCAGGCATAGGTCAGCGAGCGCATTTGCCAGGCGTCGAGCTGGACATTGCCGGCGGCCAGCTTGCGCGCGACCACATGCGCCAGCGTCAGATCCATGTTGTCGCCGCCGAGCAGGATATGGTCACCGACCGCAACCCGGTGCAACTCCAGATTGCCAGCGCGCTCCACCACCGCGATCAGCGAAAAATCGCTGGTGCCGCCGCCGACATCGACCACCAGGATGATGTCGCCGGGTTTGACATCCTTGCGCCATTGGCCCTGGCTGGCCTGAATCCAGTGATACAGCGCCGACTGCGGTTCTTCCAGCAAGGTCATGGAAGCGTAGCCCGCTTCGCGCGCGGCCTCGGCGGTCAGTTCACGCGCGGCAGGGTCGAACGAGGCGGGAATCGTGACGGTGACGTCCTGCTGATCGAACGGCGCGTCGGGATGCGCATCGTCCCATGCGTTTCGCAAGTGCGTCAGGTAACGGATCGATGCCTGCAAGGGCGACACGCGCGCAACTTCGGGCGGCGCATCGGCCGGCAGGATGGCGGCCCGGCGGTCGACGCCGGGATGGCATAACCAGCTCTTGGCGCTCGCTACCAGCCGGATCGGCGTGGTGGCGCCGAGGTTGCGCGCCAGCTGGCCAACGACGTAATCCTGACGGTCGCTCCATGGCAGGCCAAGTTCGCCCGCGGCCAGTTCGGCGGCATGCGGCAGATACAAGAAAGACGGCAGCAGCGACTGCGGCTCAACTGCGCCAGGAGCGGTCAGCTGCGGAATTTGCAGCACGCCGTGCACGGTCTTTTCGCCATCGCTGGCGGTTAGGTCGGTATAGGCCAGGGCGCTGTGTGTCGTGCCGAGGTCGATGCCGATCGCGTAACGCGGTTCGCTCATAACTCCACCTCCGCCGGTGCCAGGATATGGGCATCATGACTGTCGACCAGCTTCGGCAGACGCACGTCGGTGGCACGCCAGCCGCGATGACTGAGGCTGCCCTGGAACGGCGCGCTGCCGACCACGTTGCCGGTCAAGCGTATCGACGCGGCATCGAAACCTTCGGCCAGTGTGATAGGACTGCCTTCGGATTCATCGCGCACGGTGACGAGGGTGAAATGCTCGGCCAGCACCTTACGGCAGCCATCGTGCACAACACGCGCTGCCGATCCGATATCGGCATCCGAATAACCGGACAAGTCTTCTTGCGCAAAATCGAGGAGCCGCGCTTCGCGCTGCAACAGTCCCAGCAATTGCAAGGCCGCGTCAGGCGAAGTCTCCTTGAGCGGCTTGACGGCCGGCTTCGGTACTTCGGCCAGTGGCGGTGCGGGTTGCGGATGATCCAGACTATCGATGCGCGCAGCAAAGTCGGCATTCGCCAACGCGCGGAACAACGCGCTGAATGCCAACGGAATACGGCGCAGGAAAGACGGCTTGTCGCCGGAAGGTGTGGAAGTGGTATTGGTCATCGATTATTCCCGGGTTCTGTGTAAATGGCGGCAAATTTGCGGACACATCACGTCCGTCAAGCCTTGCGCCGATTATTCTGATACGGCGTAGCATGCCGGGCATGTTTATCATATTGACATGCAGCATGATCGCGGCGGCTTCCGAACGTACAGTTATGGCGGTCTAAAGGGTTGTTTTCAAGCGCTGCAGCGCTTTCCGGCCGAGACACAAGCGTATCTTGATTGGTGCAATGATAACAGTGCGTCGTAGTCGGCGAATTGGCGCTGCCGTTTTACCGCGCCACAATCTACTTTCGGGCGCAGCCAAAAGCGACGCTGATGGTAAATCTGTTCAGGTCAATTTGAGGAGGGATTTGTCCAAAACCGCACTATTGGTGCTGGTCCGAAGCGTAACGATGCCTACTAAATCGAACCGCAGCTACACCGCCGGCCGAGGCCGGCGCGTCTGTCTACAGCGCCGTCAACCGATACCGGTTGCGTCCGGCCGACTTGGCCTCGTACAGCGCCTTGTCTGCACGGCCGACCAATGCCTCGACCGTATCCGCGTCGTTCGGGAAAAAGCTGATACCGATACTCACCGTGACATTCAGATTCTGGCCGTCGATAAAATACGGCTCCGAAATAACCCGAACGAAATTCGAAGCCGGTCCGTGGACATCGGCCACCGTGGCCAGTTCTGCGAGCACGATCATGAACTCGTCGCCACCGATGCGGGCGACCGTGTCTTCGGCGCGCGCGGCAATCTTCAGGCGGCTGGCGACGCTGACCAGCAGTTTGTCGCCATATTCATGGCCAAACGTATCGTTGACTTCCTTGAATCCGTCCAGGTCGAGGTACAAAACCGCAGTAGTGCGATGAATGCGGCGCGAATGCTCCATCGCAATCGCCAGCCGATCTTCGAACAAGCGCCGATTCGGCAGCCCGGTGAGCGCATCATGCAGCGCCAGCTTCTCTTGCGCTTTGCCGTAACTCGCTAGCGCCTTGAACAGCAGGCGCACTTCGAGCATGTTATGAATGCGCTTCTGAACTTCGACAATATCGAATGGTTTGGTGATGAAATCCTTGGCACCTGCCTCGAGTGCGATGATTTTAAAGTTGGGCTGGCCCGTTATCGCCAGTACCGGGATATAGGCGTACTTCTCGACTTCCTTCAAACCTTCCATGACCTCGAATCCATCGACGCCTGGCATTTCCAAATCGAGCAAGATGAGATCGTACTGATTGACGCGATGCAGCTCGCACACCTCAGCCGGATTCGTGGTCGATGTGGCACCGTCGTACCCACTTTGTTCGAGGATGGCCAGCAGCAATTCCACATTGTCGACA
Source organism: Herminiimonas sp. (assembly GCA_014377845.1). Lineage (GTDB taxonomy): Bacteria > Pseudomonadota > Gammaproteobacteria > Burkholderiales > Burkholderiaceae_D > JANXSS01. The sequence continues at coordinate 320 of JACMOV010000225.1, read as the reverse complement.
CAATCGTCGACCACAAGAATCTTTGCCTTAAGTATTTCGTCTGAGCTAATCATGCCTTCTATCCGTCTACGTCGTCACCGCGCTTTCCATGATGCAGAAGCAGGCGATAAAAACGATCTCTTTGTGTCAACAATCACCAGATCGTGATTGGGATATTCGCCACCCTATCGTATTGATAATACGGAGGTGGGATGGGTGTTGCATCGTTTGTGGAACCGATCCGGGATAGATGAAGAGAATCGGCACCGAAACGCTGCTTATAAGCGATCACGAGGTGCCATATGCTATCAAACAAACCAGAATCTTCCTGTAGGACATGT